>NZ_JADO01000009.1:0-383958 GCF_000518425.1 Pseudoalteromonas sp. 23_GOM-1509m | reverse complement strand
AAAGTGAAAAATTATCTAGAAGCGCCTAGCGTTAATTAGGGTCTGTTGACCTTTGCGGATTACAATTTGTTCAAACTAGGGGCGGTTTAATCGCGGCGCGAGGTTTGTAACCTAGTGGGCTAAGTAAAAACCGAGCAAAGCTTCCGCGTCCTGCTCACGCCCCTTACCTACATCCATGTAGGCAACAAAGAGTAAATCGCCCTTAGGCAGAACCCTTCGGGCAGCGCCTGTTTGGCATTGATGCTGCGTTATCGCCTATTTATGGGGAAAAACCACACCACATAGGCTCTGCCTTGCCTAAATACCAAACAGACTGCTGCAAATTTAACCTTGAAAGGTCAACAGACCCTAGTCAATTGCCATTAAGCTTCGGTACTCGTCGTAAGCAAATTGGTCGGTCATACCGCTAATGTAGTCTTGAATTAACCGACAGCGATAATAAAATTCATAGGCGGCAAAATGATCGGGCTCTTCTTGCATCGCATTTATAGCATGCTGATAGCTACTTAAATGCTTTTTAGAGAGCTTTTTAACGAGTCTCGATTCTATTAATAAGCGGTTGTCGCCATGCAATGCACGTTTAAAGTCATCGCTACTCAAAAGCAGCAAAGGTTTATAACAATCGAGTAGGCCATTAATAATACGGTAGCCTTGCAGTTCGAGCTTTTCGACTTCTTTGTGCGAAAATACATGCTCAAGCGCGACTTGTTTGAGCGCTTGGGTTGCTGCATGCAGGTAGCTGCGATCTTCTAATAATGCATGGTTAAAGTCGCCATGGTAAATTGGCTCTATGTTTTCAATAAAGCGTTTTGCGGCATGGTTTACTAGCGGGTGCAGTAATGACACGCGTAAATAAATAAAAAACTCACTATTAAAATTAAAGGGCTGTGCTTGTGCTCGTTCTATGGCGTAGTTTATGGCGTCGTCCACAAAGCTTTGGTGTTGGGTGTCGTTAAGGGCTAAGTTAATTAGCGCTTTTTGATACTGCTTTTTTAGTTGCTCGCATAATAACTGTGTGGTGATAATGTCTTTTTCTACGGCGTCTTCTATGTCGGCAAGGCAATAAGAAATATCGTCAGCGGCTTCCATAATATAACTGGCAGGGTGACGGCAATAGGGCTCCATTTTCAGCTCAGTTTGCAGTGCTTCAACAAAGCTTTTTTCACTGTAGTAATACCCCACTTTTTTCATAATGTAGTTTTTATTTTGAGGAATATCTTGCTTCGCTAAACTTGCTGGACGGGTGTATTTTAAAATAGCGGCAGTTTGGCTATAGGTTAAATTTAGGCTCAGCAAAGAGTGAATAATGCGTATGCCTTGAGCGTTGCCTTCAAAGCTGCAAATATCTTGGGCTAAATGTTTAAAAATAACGCCAATGCTGCTGTTTGTGGTTTGGCAACGCTCAGGCGTAATGCTGGCTAAATTAGCATTAAACCAATTATTAATAGCCGCTTCGCCAAAGTGACCAAACGGCGGGTTACCTATATCGTGCATCAGGCAGGCCATTTCTACTAGGGTTTCTAGTGGGCGCTCTAAACCCGATAAACCATATTCTTTTTGTTGCTGGTAATTTAAATTGGCAAAAATGCGCTGCACAATAAAACGGCCAACTTGCTGAACTTCTAATGAGTGAGTCAGGCGCGAACGCACAGCCGCGTTGCGCTCCAGCGGAAATACTTGGGTTTTTTGTTGCAGCCGACGAATGGCTGCACTATTAATAATTCGGCCACGATCGCTCTCAAGCGCCATTTGTAAATTGGCAGTGGTGCGCTGCATACGTGCAGGGGTTACTTTGCTACTGAAGTTGATCATGGTAATCCTTTTTTATGTGAATTAAGCACTTATTAAACGCACGATTATTTATTTTTAATAGTTTGCTTTAATTTATCAGCATGTATCATAAAGTAACAACTTGCTTTAGTATTATTTTTTATAAAATTAACATACATCTAGGTATTTAAAATGAAGTTGTGGATCACTAAGGTAATGTGTTTTTGCCTTTTATTGGGTGTGAATAGTGCGTTTGCCGCTAAAGAGCAAACGGTTGTTATGATCTCTATTGATGGCTTGCGTTGGGATTACATTGAAAAGCACGGTGCGCCTAATTTAAAAGCAATGGGTGAGCAAGGCGTAAGAGCGCAAAAAATGCAGCCTGTTTATCCTACTAAAACGTTTCCAAATCATATTTCGGTGATCACCGGTTTACTGCCAGTTAACCATGGCATTGTAGATAATAAGTTTTGTGACAAAGCGCGCAATAATGAATGCTACAGCATGGGGAAAGGACAAAAAGACAGTACCTGGGTACGCGGCACACCACTGTGGAATTTAGTTAAAATGCATGGGCTTAAATCGGCGGTATACTTTTGGCCTGAGTCGGATGCGCGCTTTAATGGTATGACGCCTGACTATTATTTTCACTACTCTAAACAAGGTGACTACCAAGACCGAATTGATCAAATCATTCAATGGTTAAGCTTACCTAAAGCACAGCGCCCACGTTTTGTGGCGAGTTATTTTTCGTTAGTGGATAGCATGGGGCATGAATATGGCCCTGATGCGGTGCAAACGCGTGATGCCGTTAAACAGCTAGATGCGCTGATGGGGCAATTAAAAACCCGCTTGAGTAAGTTAGAGCAAGAGGTAAATCTGGTGATTGTGTCTGATCATGGTATGGCACAAGTTGAGCCTGAGCAGAGCATTGTTGTGAGCAGCTTACCTAAAGATGATAACTTTATGGTTGTTAATACCGGTCCTCGATTACTTATTTATACTAAAAGCGATGCTAAAAATGCAGATGTTGAGGCTTATAAAGCCCGTTTACAACATGCAGCAAAAGGACGCTACACGGTACTAACAGAGGAGCAGCTTGCAGGATATCACTATAATAAAGGCACTCGTGTGGGCGATATTGTGGTACAAACAACAGCGCCTGCGGTATTTAGCAGTAGTGCTAAAGTGCCTTACTTAGGAACGCATGGCTATGCCTATACCGATGATATGGCAGCGACATTTATTGCTACCGGGCCGGCGTTTAAAAAAGGGGTGAGCATTGAGCGAGTGAATAATTTAGATATTTACCCTGTGCTTGCTAAGGTGATGGGTTTAAAGCTAATGAGTAAAGTGGATAGCGATGGTGAAACCTTACTCCCTGCCATAAAACAGAAAATGATTAATCATTAAAAAAGAGCGCCGAGGCGCTCCGCAAGGGAAACTTAATTGGTCAGCATGGGTTATTAACCCATGTTTACATTGTTATTTAAGCTGAATTTTGAGAATAAATTTATTATTCAGCATTGAGCTTATTTAAAGTTAGCGATACTGGTTTTTGTGTCGGTAACGGTACGTATGGCGTACGACTGATTGGTCACCCCAAATGGGATACCGTTTACGCTCCAGTTAGGGTTTGAGAAATAGTCGTACTGCGTTGCACTGCCAAATACAAATGGGTAGGCCATAATACTGGCAAATTCATTTTGTACACCGTGCCCCATACCATCAACGTATACACCACCGGCTGTATCGCCTTGCTTACGTGAATGCGCTAAACCTTGGTTATGACCAAGCTCATGAACAAAGGTTGTGGCTCCACAATCGATTGCGGTGATTGAGTACATGCGGCTGCTCATTGAGCTGTATAAATTACCATTTGTGCCTTGTCCAACCCATGCTAAGCCACATGAAATTAAACCGTTACCTGCACTTTGGCCTGTACCGAGTACGGCAACCATGTCGGCTTTCCAATCATTGCGTAAACCATCTACGTAACTACTATTTGTGACGGCATTTAACCAATCTTCAGAAGGGGTTACTGCATAGTCACCTAAATTTTGAGTCCCAACTAAACGTAGCGTAATGTCAACGCCATTTTGGCTGTATACCTGGTTACTAAAAGCAATAAGCTGATTAATTTTGGTATTGATATTACTGGTAGCTGCTGCAGATTGATCGGTATATAAAATACCAATATCAATGGTTTCTGCTGACACTGTGCTGGCAGCACATAGCGCCGTTGCAATAGCGGCTGTTGAAATTACTTTTTTCATTGTTGTATTTCCTTACTTTTTACGATTGCAGTGTTTACTGCTAGGTCTTGTTGCCTGCGTTGACAGGTTTGTTTAAAAAGAGGGCGTGTTTTCAGCACGAGGTGCAAATGGGTCTGTGTCATCCGCATTTTTTGGTGCAGGTTCACCAACCTGATGCTCTATATGTGTTTTATATAGGTCACGCTTAGCTGCAATCCAGCCATATTGACCTTTACTTTCAAAAACATAATTACCACTTGGGGCTGTAAATTGACCGTAAACCGCATCATTGCCAACGGTTAATATGGTGGTGTGCATTGCGCCATTGGCCCCAATAACCTGACCAACAATGCTTTTATCGCCGTTACTGGCATGGGTAACATTGGTTATTTCAGCGCTGTAGGTTTCTGCGGTTTGCGGTATTGCAAGGTCAAAATTATCACCCGTTTTGAGGGTTTTTAGCGCCGCTAGATCAAATTCTATGTAGGCTTCATTTTGTAAATCGGTGGGCAGTACTTTTGCCGCTTTAAGTATTTCTTTAGCCTTTGCTGAAGGTTTATTAATTGCGTCAAATGAGTTTGAAGGTACGTTTGATTCAATGTTAGCGGGTTTTGCTGCAATAGGGTCTTTACTCATATCAATGGGCGATGGGTTATGTGTTTTTTTTGCAAACTCAGAATCAACAGGAACGATATCAATAGCAATGGGCGCTTCTACCTCATCGATTTTTTTCTGATCATTAAGCAGCGTATACAAGGCAAATACAGACAAAGGAATAGCGATAGTTAAAACAATGTAACGTTTCATCTGTTTCTCTTTTAGGTTAAATGGTGAACTAATTGTTAAGTTTTATCTTAAAAAAAGAA
Source organism: Pseudoalteromonas sp. 23_GOM-1509m (assembly GCF_000518425.1). Classification (NCBI taxonomy): domain Bacteria; kingdom Pseudomonadati; phylum Pseudomonadota; class Gammaproteobacteria; order Alteromonadales; family Pseudoalteromonadaceae; genus Pseudoalteromonas; species Pseudoalteromonas sp. 23_GOM-1509m. The sequence goes on along the minus strand of NZ_JADO01000009.1, from coordinate 379,067 downwards.
TTAGATCAAATTTAAATTGTAATCATAAAGTGGTAATTGCTTTTTTTATAACTTATTGTAAGTATTTGCTTTACCTTTTTTAGGTATATTTTTTTGGTTTAATAGGATGGCTTTTTTGTAGTAATGGTGCACCCTGTGGCATTTTTTTGGGTACGTGTGTGTTTTTTAAATCACACCGATTTTGACAAGCAAAACTGACCAATAAAATTTTTTAGTAACGTGATCATTTTTCATTATTCAAAGGGCTAATTGCAAAGTATAAATAGGCAAAGTATGTTGTATCGTTAAACACCTATTAAAAGAGGGAATTATGGCAGGGACTGATCAGTTACTTAGTCGAATTATGGCAGGACTTGTTGCGGTCATTATTGGTTTTTCAAGTTCTATTGCATTGATTTATCAAGTGGTGATCACCTTAGGTGGTACACCTGAACTTGTGGCAAGCTGGATATTAATGCTGGGGCTAGTAATGGGCGGTACGTCTATTGTGCTGTCGTTTTATTATAAGGTGCCCATTTTAATTGCATGGTCGACCACCGGTGCAGCATTACTGATCTCAAGTGCCCAGGGCTACAGCTTACATGAAGCGATAGGCGCATTTATGCTATCAGCCTTATTGGTGCTGGTGTCTGGCATTACTGGTTGGTTTGAAAAAATCATGAACCGTATTCCAAGTGAACTGGCCTGTGCTATGTTAGCGGGGGTATTAGTCACATTTGGTATTGATGTGTTTAACTTTATGAACGACTTGCCATTAGTGATTGGTTTAATGGTGGTGGTGTACTTTATTGGCAAGCGCTTTTTTGCTCGGTTTGCAATGCTAAGTGTATTGTTAGCGGGTATATTTTTAGCCTGGTATATGGGAAATATCGATACTAGCACCGTGCATTGGCAGGCAAGCAGCTTTGCTTATATTGCACCAAGCTTTAGTTTGCAGGCATTTATAAGTATTAGTATTCCTTTGTATATAGTAACTATGACTTCACAAAACTTACCTGGGTTTGCAATTTTAAAAGCGCATAACTATAAAGCGCCAATATCATCGTCATTAACTGTGACCGGGTTAATAAATTTAGTAACCGCGCCATTTGGCACTTATTCAATTAATTTAGCGGCCATTACGGCTGCTATTTGTATGAGCGAAGAGGCCGATAAAAACCCTGATAAGCGCTATTGGGCGAGCATTGCTGGTGGGATGTTTTACATTATTATGGCGCTGTGTGCTGCAATGCTAGTGGCGATTGTAGCAAGCCTGCCGCAAGCACTGGTATTGGCGTTAGCGGGTATTGCACTGTTTGGGACCATCGCTAATAGTTTGCAGCAGTCTTTGCACAGCCCCGAATATACTGAGGCGGCCATTATTACCTTTTTAGTTACGGCTTCTGATTTAACATTATGGTCAGTCGGCTCTGCATGCTGGGGGATAATAGCAGGAGCACTCACGTTAATGGTGACACGTAAGAGCTAAGAGCAGATTTTAGGTGTTAGGTGCGGGGATCGGGTGTCGAGCAACGGGTTTGGTACTGTGCGCGCGAGGTAAACTCACGCCTACAGTCGATCACCGCACTTAGCTGATCTCTTGCTGATCGCTGACAGCTAAAACCTAACCGCTGCTCTTCCCGTTTTTATAGCATTGGTTTTAACACATCAAACATGGCGTCTATGTGATCGTCACGGTCGTTAAGCGCTGCTATATAACGGTATTTTTCGCCGCCGGCTTCTTCAAAAATCTCTCGGTTTTCACCTTCTAATTCTTCAAGTGTTTCTAGGCAGTCGGCGCTAAAGGCTGGGCTGATAATAGCCACATCTTTAATTCCTTCGCCAGGTAAGCTCTCAAGAGTTGCATCTGTGTAAGGTTTTAACCATTCAGCTTTACCAAAACGGCTTTGGAAGGTGGTGATCACTTTGTTTTTATCTAGGCCTAGCTTTTCTACCACTAAACGGGTGGTTTGTTGGCATAGGCAGTGATAGGGGTCGCCATTATCTAAAAACTGTTTAGGCATACCATGATATGAAAACACCATTTTTTGTGGCATGCCGTGTTTTTCTAAATCTTCGCTAATGCTGTTAGCAAGCGACTCTAGGTAGGTTGGGTTTTTGTGATACCCATTTACAAAGTGTAGCTCTGGCACCCAGCGCCATTTTTTTAATACATTTGCCACGGCATCAAATGTTGAGCCTGTGGTTGGACTTGAATATTGTGGGTAAAGTGGTAACACAATAATGCGGGTTAAGCCTTTATCTCTGAGCTCTTCAAGGCCCGCTTCGATTGATGGGTTACCATAGCGCATCGCCATAACCACTTCGGTGTTGGTATAGCCGTGCTGTTTTAATAAGGCATTTAATTTAATGCTTTGTTGGCGTGTAATGTGGGTCAGTGGTGAGCCATTTTCAGTCCATATGCTTTTATACAATTTAGCTGAGCGCTTTGGGCGTATACGCAAAATGATGCCATGCAGAATAAGCATCCACACAATACGCGGTATTTCTACGATACGAGGGTCTGACAAAAACTCACGTAAGTAAATACGCAATGCATTTGCTGTTGGGGCATCGGGGCTACCTAAGTTGGTCAGAAGTATTCCCGTTTTTTGGTTAAAACGCCCGTCGTGGGGATTGTCGGTAACGGCAGAAAATCGCGACACGTTGTGCTCCTTCAAGCAATGGATTTAGAGGTATCTATTTAGGCTTAGTATAACGAATAAAAGAGTATTTTAGATCAATCATTTAGCCATTTTAACCATAATTCTAAATGGGGTCGGTTTTTTGGCTTCGAGTTGTTGTAGCTTAACAATCGATTTCGTATTGAAAATATGTCCTTTAGGCAAAAGCATAATACCTGTATGGCTGTGCAGTGAGTTTGCCAATGTCATATTTTCTTCGAGTTCTTGTGCGCTCATCACCTTTATTGAACCAATAGAGCTGTCAGAAGCAATGAGTTTAGCGTGGCTGGCTTCAAGTGCATCGACAATACGCGGATGATATAAGCTGCCACTGTTTGATTTAATACTATTGAGCGCAAATTGATGGCGTTGTTTTGTTGTAAGTAACGGCTCACTTTGCTCGTAACCCTCCCAATAGTCACGAGCAACGCTGAGCACCATAGCCCCAATGGGGATATCGTTTTTAGCAAGTCCTTTGGGTATTCCTTGGCCATTGTAGCGTTCGAATTGATGGTAAATTGCATCAGACACATCGCTTAAATGAGTCGCAGGCATGAGCATTAATTGTGAAATACTTGGGTGGGTGTAAAACGTTTTTCTTTGAACTTCATTAAGCTCGTTAATGGGTTTGTTGTAAAGCTCAGGGTCCATAGCAAGTAAACCAATTTGAGCCAAATACCCCGCAATAGGCGCAAGTTCAATGCTTTTTTGCGATACGTTAAGGTAACGCGCTATTTGAGTACATGTACCGGCTATATTTTCTGCTCTTTTACCATCGAGATAAGGATTCGCATTGATAAAATTATAAAGCAGTTCAACAGTCGATTGGTGCTCTCGTTTTTCACTTTCATTAGCGACTTCAAGTTTTTTTAATACGCTTCTAATTTGTTTTGTCCGCTTTTCGACGAGTTGCTCTAGGTTAGTATTCAGCTCTTTTAATTGTTCATTTTGCTGATTTACATGGCGCTGTAAAATCTCATTTTGCTTTTTGAGTCTAAACTTTTCGACGCCTGATTGGATAACGCTAATTAAGTGATCGTTTTGCCAAGGCTTTTGCACGTAGGCGTGAATGCCTCCTTCATTAACAGCACTAATTGTTGACTCTAAATCAGAAAAACCAGTTAACAAAATACGTTGGCTGTCGGGGGCAACTTTTCTTGCTTTAGCTAAAAACTCAGCACCACTCATTAGTGGCATACGCATGTCACTGATGACGACATCAAACTGTTTTTTTTGCATTTTTTCAAGTGCATCATGGCCACTGGTTGAAACACTCACATCAAATTTATATTGGCGTAAAAGTCGTACTAAAGATTTGAGTACATTGGCCTCATCATCTAGGCATAAAATGCTCGGCGGCTGTTCATTTAATTGCTCTAATACATCAATGTCCGTCATTTTTTTACCAATAAGATAGTGAGTTGTATGGCTAAATTAAGTCTAAGCTTTGGTTGTAAACAACTGATTTATTTAAGCCGTTCCAAGTATAGTATTTGAACAATACGCAAATCATTGTTGTTAGGATTAAATAAGGTAACGCTGTGTTGTAGTTTGCATCTATTTTTACTGTAATTCTCTGTAATTTAGATGAGTACTTATTTAAATAAAATCGAATCTAAGCAAAATCGAGAGTGTGACATAGCTTACTCAATTTGTTTGTTGGCATGTAATATGGTCAGTACGTCGTCAGTTAATGTGGGCTTTTTAGGTAACGTAATATAAAAAGCAGTGCCTTGGTTTAACTGGCTTTCAACTCGAATTTGGCCACTATGTTGCTCTATAATTGCTTTACTTATAGCTAGCCCTAACCCTGTGCCTTGGCCTATTGGTTTTGTAGTATAGAAAGGGTCAAAAATTTTATTTAATTTGTCCTCATCAATTCCACTGCCATTATCGGCAATGGTTATATAGGCATTTTTTTTATCGGCTTTAGTGGTAATACTGATGACACCGACTTTGTCGCAAATGGCTTGAGCGGCGTTAAAAAATAAATTTAAAAATACCTGAGAGAGCTGGGTCGAACGTCCTGTGATGATAACGGGTTCTGTGTCGTAGTGTTTTTCAACGTTGGCGTTGTATTTAATTTCGTTCCAGGCAACACGTAATGTGTTATCAATGAGCTCTGTTATATCAATATCGCCAATTTGGGTTTGATCCGGATGAGCAAATTGCCTTAATCCTTGAACAATCTCCTTAACACGATCAGCCCCTTCAGTCATTTCAGCAATGATATCGCTTGAGTCTGTTTCTAATTCATCAAATTGATAATGTTGTAGCGTATCTGCTAATGTTTGCTGCGCTATGGCTTTTTCTGCTTTGAGTGCGTTAATTAAATGACTAAATTGCTCAAGGTTGTAAGCCAAATTTTGGATATTACTGACAATGTAGCTTAAAGGGTTGTTTATTTCGTGTGCAACGCCTGCCGCCATTTGCCCTAACGAAGCCATTTTTTCAGAGTTGATTAACACTTGTTCAATGTTACTTTGTTTTTCTTCCATTTCTTTTTGTTTAACAAGTAAATTTCGTTTTTCAAATTGTGAAATTGTATTCCCTGCAAAGCTGACAAAGCGTTGCATTAAAGTAATATCGTGCTGATTAAATGCGCCAATTGTTTCTGAAAAAATATAGAGCTGGTAGCTTTCTGTACTGGTACTTACTGGGGTGGTGAGCATTGCATGCTGCGAATGCCAAAAAGGATCAGTTACTTGCCAATCATGAAGTTGGTGTAAGTTAAATACATTTTTAATGTTTCTATTGGGTTTATTTAGTGCTTTGAGTTGGGTAATTATTTCATCACTTTGTGGGTGCGATGCTGTAATTAACGTCGTGGTTTCATTGCTGGGGTTTATTTTAATTAAAATAGCCGCAGAAAAAGCAATGGCTTGCTGCAAAATATCAAAAAACTCAGTGAGTAAGGTTTCAGTTTTGTCGTTCTTTAAAATGGCATCTAAGCCATTTAAGATCAGGCTATTAAAGGCACGGTTTTCTTCAAGTGCTAAATTATGAACTTGTAATAAGTGTAGCTTTTCTAACAGTATTTCATTGCTACTCATTCAGGGCCACCAAAGATTTCGCATGAAATCATTAAATTACCATGTTTACTTGTTGAATCGCTGAATGTGCCGAGCTCCCCAAAAGTAAAGCCCATAATAAATGGGGTGTTGGGTAGTTGTGCTGCAATAGACTCTTTTACTTCTTGCATGGCGTCTTTAATTGACAGCATACAGCCTCCGCAAAAAATAATAATAGCGCCGGTAATATTTTTTATGGCATGGAGTTCTGCCAATTTAGTTAATGAGGTGACAACCATATCACCTCGTTTAATTAGTTGCTCTGGGCTTCCCGAAGCTAAATAAATAGTATCGCCAACGCTTAAATTTGAAAATAATTCTAGCGTGCCATTTTCAGCTACCGCTGGATGACTTAACAGTAATCGAGGGATTTCATCATTTAAAGAAAGGGCGCTTGCCAATGGGGTCATTGTTGATTGAGCAAGGATATTTCCTGAAGTTAAGGCGTTTAAACCTATGTTTTTTCGCCACTGATTATAAACATCAAACGCGGGCTGGTTATCAATTGTTTTTAATAAACGACCATCCACGTCTGTCACTGTACCTTGCTGGTCAGTTTTATCGTAGCCTGAACTATAAAAGCCGAATGTTTCTACACTGGGGTATAACACCGCAATAATAAAACCTTGTTGGTATACATTTTCAGTATCGCTAAAACACCACTTTGCTGAAATATCGTTGTCGGCGCAACTTCCTCCAAAAACAGGTATACGCTGCCCGATAGCATCTTGAATTCCCTGCAAAACCAGCTCCTCATTACCTGGGACTTGAAAGCACCAGACCATTTTTGGGGCGAGGCCTGCTTGGCCTGCATTAGCAATGGCTTTAAGTACGGTTTGAGCAGCATTTTCTCTTAGATTATCGGTTGCATTACAACTTGCAACACCATAATGCCCATTTGAGTCTTTAATCGAGAATAAACTAATACTTTGCTCATTTAATGATAGGGTTTGGTCGGTTGATGACCCAAGACACGAAGAGATGATTAAACAATTGTGAGTGTTTTTTAAAGAGCGTGGCTGGTTATTAAAAAGGTATTTAATGGTATCGGTTGTAGCAAACCCAAGCAGTAAATCTGGGCTGTTGTTCGTAAACTGACTAACAGGTTGGATAAATTTATCTATATCGCTGCCGTGAGTGTGAAAAGTATCAATGGCGAACATAGATGCCCCTTGGTGATAACAATAGCCACAACCGTGGATGTTTTAATTATTAATAATCGCTTAGGATTTATTCTAGACTATTCTTGAATAAGGTGTGTTACTGAATTTACGATTAGTAAATGTCACTTATGTCTTGAGTGTCTTATTTGTCGTCTTGTTATTAAATTTATGTTAATGTAAATTTAAAATCAAGCTGAATATTATTAACATGCTAAAAACATTAAAGCCAAGTGAGATTGCTCGTTACTGCGATGTTCATCAACGCACGGTAAGCCGTTGGATTAACGCGGGTGACCTGAAAGGGCATAAGCTGACTGGTCGTGGTAATTATAGAGTGCAGGTAATTGACTTTATTGATTTTTTAGTCAGACATAAAATGCCAGTTCCACAAAGTTTGTCGCACAAGCCACAGGTCTTAATTATTGATGATGAGGCTAATGTCCGTTCTGTAATTAAGCGTGTTTTAAAACGAAGCGGTTTTGATGTCGTAGAAGCCGCAGGCGGGTTTGAGGCGGGTACGTTAATGCATCAACGAAAGCCAGAGCTGATCACTGTGGATTTATCTATGCCAGGGCTTAGTGGTATAGAGGTAATTCGTTTTATTCGATCTTGTGAAGAGTTTAAAGATATTAAGGTGTTAGTGATTTCAGGGATGCCTGAAACTCAACTAATCGATGCAGTTAATGCCGGTGCTGATGGGTATATTTGTAAGCCATTTAGTAACGATACATTGATAAACAGTGTAAATATTTTATTTGGTAAAAATAGAACTCTTCTTGGGGTGTAAATAGTGGCTTTGCGAATTTTATTGGTAGACGATGAACTCAATGTATTGAAATCTTTAAAACGAGTACTTGTTCGTTCAGGTTATGATGTAATGACGGCATCCAGTGGTTTTGAGGCACTTGAAATATTAGCGGCTAATCAAGTTGAGATAATCATTACTGACTTTAGAATGCCAGAAATGAACGGCGCTGATTTATTACGCCAAGTTAGAATTAATTGGCCCGATTGCGTAAATTTAGTGCTCAGCGGGTATGCTGATTTTAAGTCTGTGGTTGAGTTATTAAATCAGGGATTGGTATTTCGTTTTTTAGAAAAGCCATGGGTTGATAGTGAGCTACTTGAAAACATTAGCGAGGCGAAAGTAAAATATGAACAGCGCCGAGCTAAAAGAGTAAGAGATCAGTTATTAATGGGCAGTATGTCGGCATTAATAGAAATAGACAATGACGGCATTATTAATCGTTTTAATGCACCTGCCGCTGAAATCATTTCAGATATTCATTTATACGAAAACAAACACCTCGCCAATTTAGATACAGCTCAAAACAAAGCGGTAAGTCAGTCGTTTGTTGATAAGCAAAGCAGTACACTTTTTATTAATTATGCTTGCACTTCTGATCTAGCTAAAAGCGAAGAAGTTATGATTGAGCGTTGTTTACATGACGGTTTTTGCCAGCTTTTAAAGTTATCAATTAACTCAAATAGTATGAGTAATATTTTTCAACTTACCAGAACACCATCAGTGGTGACTAACGAGTCTGATTTTTATCATCATTTAGCCCTGTGTGAAGCGAATAAAGAATGTTATGCCCTCGTTTATATAGGTATTGCGCAGTTTCAATTAATCAATGATCTGTTAGGCGCAGAAGATGGCAGCCACCTTATAAAATTGGTTTTGGAGGTGCTAAAAGGCGTATCAAAGCAACCGGTGAAAGTTCTTCATAAGAGCGCCGATCGGTTTGTATTATTTGTTCCTGAAATTAAATCTGATAGTGAAATTTTAACCGATTTAAATAAGGCGATGAATGATCTGAAAAAACTACTCCCTAGTAAATATAACGATGCCCATGTGCAGCTTTATGGCGTGTATGGGTTGTTTCCTGAGGATAGTTTGGAAGGAAAAGAACTCGTTAATCAAATGCAGTTGACGATGAATTACCAAGTAAGTGAACAACAGCGTATTTGTTCTCGGTTTGATCCTCAGCTGGTAGCCGATTATAAAAAGAACTTTGAGTTAAGCCGTTTATTATTAACAGCGGTAAGTAATGATGAACTATCGTTGCGTTTTCAGCCAAAAGTTGACACTAAAACAGGGCAAATATTGATTGCTGAGACGCTTATTCGCTGGTATGAGCCGAGTAAATATGGCTGGGTACCGCCAGCTCATTTTATCCCGATTGCTGAATGTGATGGCCAAATTATATCAATAGGACGCTGGGTTATTTCTCAAAGTTGTAAAACGCTAAAATATTGGGCAGAGAACAATACAGGCGTGCGTGTATTGGCAATTAACTTATCTGCTAGACAATTAAAAGATGATCCCGATTGGATTGACTTTATGCTCGAGTGTTTAAGTCGCAATAATTTAGAGTCATCACAGTTGGTTTTTGAGTTAACAGAAACCTATTTAATAGAAGATTTTGCTATTTGCGAACAACAGTTAATAAAATTAAGAACGTTGGGGTTTAAGTTATTGATTGATGACTTTGGTGTAGGTTACTCATCACTTGGCTACCTTTCTAAGCTGCCAGTAGATGGTGTTAAACTAGATAGAGCCCTTATTGCTGATATAGAGTCGTCTTTAGCGATGCAAAGTATGATTCGTAATATTACGCGTATGTCACATGATCTAAATCTTAAAGTTGTTGCTGAGGGAGTAGAAACAGCCTATCAATGTGAATTAATTAAAAAGTTAGGGTGTGACTACATACAAGGCTATTACTATAGTGAGCCTTTAGAACAGGATGATTTTTGTAATTACTTAAGCCATTTCAATTCTCAAGGTGCGCAATGAGTTCAATAGCGGTAGTCATACTAGATGACGATGCTTTTTTATTAAAAGTATTACAAAGAACTATTCATCGAGCCTTTCCAGAGGTTGATATAATGACAACCTCTGATATTGATGAATTTTGGCAACTACTAAACACTAAGCAAGACCTAGATTTAGTATTAAGTGATTATTTAATGCCGCAAATGAATGGTTTGGATGTTTTAGAGCAATGCTCGTCGCAAAACCCTTACCCAGTGAGGGCATTACTTACTGGCGATATGACACTGAGTACCATGATGCGACAGCCTAATGTTGTGCATGCTTATCTTGCTAAACCGTTTAATGAGGCAGACATAACCGCACTTTTTAACAATGTGGCGGCGTTAAAGTCGTTACCCTTTGCTTTTAATGTGCGCAGGCAGTTAGGGGCTATGATCAGCTTTCCTGTTTATCCTCTTATTTTGAAAGAACTCAGGGAGTTAGTACAATGCGATGAATTTGATTTACACGACATTGCCCATGTTGTTTCTCAAGAGCCAATAATAACTGCTAAATTGTTGCAACTTGCAAACTCATCTTATCTTGGGTTTGTAAGGCCAACATCGTCAATTGATGAAGCTGTGTCGAGGCTCGGAACAACGATATTAATGGCTATCACCACTTCTTTATTAGTTGCCAAAAATTTTGAATCATCCATTCCTTCGGCTATCCATGAGAAACAATTGAATATAGCAGCGAATTACGCTAGTTGTGTTAAGCGTTTTGCTAAGCAGGCAGGTTTTAACTTACATGATCAAGAACTATTATTTTCAGTGGCGTTATTGAGTTTTGTTGGCAAAATTATTTTGCTGTCTCAAGGGGAAAGTGAAGCGTCTTTTGAGTATGAAAAAGCCGTGAGTGAAGAATATGCTAGTTCTAACTTTATTTCGGCCTATGTTTTAAAGTTGTGGGGATACGACACGAAAATGTGTAGCTTATTAATGAGTTGCCATGATTTAGCCGCCACTGATGATAATGAGTTAATTCCGCTTAATCATACGTTATTTATTGTTAGGCAAATTCTTTTTGATAAACACTCCCCCATGCAGTTACGCGCATACTGTGACTCAAAAGGTGTAGACCCTATACTTTGCCATCTAATTAGTGAATTTGATTGGCATAGTTATACCTCTTAAATAGGCCTGTATAAAATATTGTTTAAAAATGGACAGTACTACATAACTACCTATGTATAGTTTTTCTGAGTACCCTTTCTTACCTTTAGTATCTACTTTAGTCTTATAAAAACCGCATAAAACCTCATTTGGAGTGTGTTTTTTGCTCATTTCAGAGTGAAAAATATACAAAGCGGTTATTTTCACTAATTATGAATAAAACCTCAATATTAACATTGTATTAACTTTGGGCGATGTGATATTAAATTGCTACTTTGGTTGTATTTTGAGCTTTTATGGGTGTTATTTTCCTGTTTTTAAAGTTATTTGCATTCTTATGCTAATTTTATCAAATTTTTTGTTTCTTTTTGTTTGTGTATGTTGCTAGGATGTTGGCAATGGGATACAGGAATATACCCCACACACATTATAAGAATACACAAAACAGGGTCATCATTATGTCAACATATCGTTTAAACACCTTGGCTGTAGCGGTTGCTTTTGCTTTCAGTGCGCCAAGTATGGTTAATGCACAAGAAGCGCCTGCTAAAGCTGAAAAAAATATCGAACAAATATCTGTGTTAGGGTCGCGAGTTTCTAACCGAACAGCAACAGAGTCGTCATCACCTATTGATTTAATTGACGCGGATGATTTAAACAAAGGCGGCTTTACCGAGCTTGGGCAAAGCTTACAAGCGACAGCGCCATCGTTTAACTTTTCTCGTACACAAGTTTCTGACGGTTCCGATTTATTTCGCCCAGCAACATTACGCGGTTTACAGCCAGATCAAACGCTGGTTTTAGTCAACGGTAAGCGCCGCCATAATCAATCTATTTTTGGTTTAACTAGTACCGTGGGCGGTGGCTCTGCGGGGACTGATATGAATGCGATCCCGCTTATTGCCTTAAAAGGGGTTGAGGTTTTACGTGATGGTGCGGCGGCGCAGTACGGCTCAGATGCGATTGCGGGGGTTATCAATTTATCACTTAATAACTCAACAGATTTAACCACAGGTTATGTGCAATACGGTGAAACGGCAGAAGGCGATGGGGAAACAATTTCTGCAGGTTTAAATCGTGGTTTTGAACTAGGCAACGAAGGTGGATTTATTAATTTATCGCTTGAGTATCGCGATGCAGATAAAACCAATCGTGCCGAGCGAGATACCGGTGGTTCACTTAATGTCGCACCAGGTACTTTATCGGACGAAGTTCGTTGGGGACAAGGTAATGCAGAGAGTGAATTTACTTCGGTATTTTACAATATGACATTGCCAATGAGTGAGGGCGAGCTTTACTCATTTGGTGGTTATTCTGAGCGTACTGCACTAGGTAACGGCTTTTATCGTAACTTTAACGAAGCATCTAAAAACGTGATTCAAGTCTATAGCGATGGATTTTTACCGCAAATAGACAATGAAGCACAGGATATCTCTGTTTCAATCGGTTTTAGAGGTGATATTAACCCTGATTGGAATTACGATGTATCGGCGGTATATGGTGAAAACCAATACGACTTTACCTCACGCAATACATTAAATGCCTCTTATGCTGCTGAGTATTTATTTAATAACCCAGGTGCAAGTGATGCCGATATTGCTGCAAATGCAGGACCAACTGAGGGGTATTCGGGTGGCTTTAGGTTTGACCAAACAACATTCAACGCGGATGTGAACGGGATTGTTGATATTGGCCGCAGTGAGCCTGTGTACGTGTCAATTGGTGCTGAATACCGTAAAGAAAACTATGAAATTGTACCCGGTGAAGAAGCCTCATACGCCTGTGGCACTGCTAACACAAATACTTCATACCCATCAGTGAACGATCCGAATCAATTTGCACAATGTGGTTTTCAAGCTTACAACGGCCTTCGCCCTGAAGCATCAAATAAAAGTGATCGCGATAGCTACGCCGTTTATATTGACGCAGAAACCATGGTTACCGATGCGTGGAATGTTAGCGGTGCACTTCGTTACGAAGATTTCTCTAATGCGGGTGACGACATAATTGGTAAAGTAGCCACGCGTTATGAATTTAACGATGATTTTGCGGTACGTGGTGCATTATCAACGGGTTTTAGAGCGCCATCATTACAGCAAAGCGGTTACACTGCGTTTACCACTAACTTAGGTTCTGACGGCACGTTAAGCCAGTCGTTTACAGCAACAACGGGCTCAGCATTTCCAGCTGCATTAGGCGTTGATAACTTAAAGCTTGAAACATCAACGAACTACAGTGCGGGCTTTGTTTATGATGTGACGAGTGATTTATCGTTAACGGTGGATTTTTACCGTGTAGAAATTGAAGACCGTATTACACTGGGCAGCTTGTTATCGGCTGATGATGTGGCATTTAGTCCTGATGCAGTTGCCGCGCTACAGGCAACGGGTGCAGTACAAGCGAATTACTTTTCAAACTCAGTGAATTCGACAACGCAGGGTGTTGACATTATTGCGTCCTATCGCACCGATTTATATGACGGTAATTTTTCTGCTACGTTTGCCGGTAATTTAAACGAAACTAAAATTGACAGTGTTAATGCAGCACCGGGTATTCCTGAAAATGTAGCACTTGATGATATCCAAAGTAGTTTTTTAACTGATGGACAGCCGGGCGAACGTGCAACGTTAACGTTTGATTATGAGCGTGACGCGTATAGCTCAATGATCCGCTTTAATTACTTTGGCGAAACCGATGTGAAGTACTTTGGTAATGACCATATTGAACTTGCAACAGATGGCTCATTTAAAGCAACCAGTACGGTAGAATCAGCCGTATTAGTGGATTTAAATGTAAGTTATCAAATTAACGATATGTTTGCTCTATCGGTAGGTGCAGACAATGTATTTGATGAAACACCGGATGAATTAGGCGATGATGAAGTATTAAACGCTATTTCAAATGGGGCATTTAAATACCCGTTACGTGCCGTACCCTATGGCTTTGATGGTCGTACTTACTACGCAAAAGTAAGCTTTAGTTTTTAATTTTATAAGCTAAATAGGCGCCGTTATAAACGGCGCTTTTTTTATGGCTAAAATATATTTAAAACAGCATTAAAAATGATTGCATGCTTGAAAATTAAGCATACAATCGCCATCAATAACACAGTGGGATATATATCCCTCGTTATACTCATTTTATTAATAGGAAAAAATAAATGGCGAAAAAAAGCAAAGCAAAAGCGGTTAACAAATCCGCAGTAGACACTGGGCGCGGTGTGATAAAACACAACGCATTGGCAGCACTGGTAACCTCTAAAGTATTTAAACCGCAAGTGGTTAAAGCCAAAAAAGGCAAAGGCTCGTTTAAACGCAGTAACAAACATGCAGGACAAGAGTCCTATTTAATCGCGGCTTAAATAGCACCGATCAAATAGGGCTTTTGTTGCGAGTTAGCTAAGTGTTTGCTGAAATAAGGCGGGCTTCGGGCTTCGGGCTTCGGGCTTCGGGCTTCGGGCTTCGAGTCACGAGCAGCGAACACAACCTAGCGCCTAGTTACTTCCCTAGAACCTAGCGCCTTTAGCCTTCTCTTTCAGCGCAGCGTCTCATAACCTCTTTGTGAATAAATCACTTAAAACATGTTTGCACAATGAGAAGACAACGGGCTTCGAGTGACGAGGAGCGAGCTTGTGAAAACAGCCTACTACCTAGTCATACTATTCTTGAAAGCAGAACCTTTAGCCTTCTCTTTCAGCGCAGCGTCTCATAACCTCTTTGTGAATAAATCACTTAAAACATGGTTGCACAATGAGAAGTGAGTGAGGGTTAATGAGAAAATATAAAAACAGGAATGCTCTTCCCGTAGCTCTTAGCCCGACACCCATCTCTTATTTACCCGTGTATTATCGATTTAGAATTCGCCAAATAAGAAGCATGGTTGCTTAGTGTTTGCGAAGGGTTTTCACCAAATAATTGGGTGTAATCTTTAGTAAATTGCCCTGCATGCCAAAATCCCCAATTGGCTGCGATGACAGAAATTGGCTTATCTTGTTTTGCTAATTTTAGTTCTCTTCTGACGTTATTTAATCGGGTTAAACGTAAAAATCGCAGCGGATTAATCCCTAAAATACTTTCAAAACTGTATTGTAGCGTGCGCCTGCTAACAAAAGTGAGCTCACATAGCTGAGTAATGGTCACGCTACTTTGTGGGTTTGCATTTACATACTCTTTAACTTTATCAACCACCGCTTTTCGGTGTTTATAACTGGGAGCGATACGTTGACACGGAGTTTGTTCGTTTAGTAAATGTAATGCCAACATATTAAGCATGTCTTGCTGTAAATCGGCATTTAGGCCAAAAGCGTTACTGCTAACCATACTGTTTATTATACCCCGGGCACTTTTTAACATGGCGTTGCTTGTTGTATGTCGCTCAGTACCTGAAGAGGTTATATTTTTCAAGTATATCCCTTGTATCTGAGCCATATGTTCTAACGATTGCGTGTCTATTACTAAACCATAAATATTAAACTGCTCAGGTGTAATAAGCTCAAAGTTACTCTCACTGGTTCGACACATAAATTGATTACTTGCCACATTTAAGCCATTAATTTTGCTCTGCTGAGACTGCTTTGGGATCCCAAGCCAAATAGATTGCGGCGCTATTGCACATTGTTGGTGAAGAGCACGCTCTGTGTATTCTTCAAATGCATGAATATTAGAATAATCCACGCTCTCTATACGCCCAAAAAATCGCCCTTCACTGAGCTGATCATATTTTTGCTGCCACTGCGTTAGGTTATTCGCTTGCTCATCTATATCTTGGGTATGCACCATGCTCTTTTGTGGTGCGCTAGCTAAATCTTGCTGCGTCATAATGGAGTTACTCTTTGCTTTTTTTATTTTTATTAAGATTAAGTTACCACCAGTAACTATAGTTAACTATATGAAATAAAGCCAAAAATGATGATTTGCCAAAATTCGATAGTGTCTTGGTACGAATTAAGCTCTCTTGAAACTAAACAAAATTGATTTATAGCTTATAGGTCAGCAAAACCTGTACCAAGGTTTGAACTAGTTGTTATGTGGAGTAGATCATGGGGCAAAGGTACCGATATACGTTAGGCACGCAGGTGTACAATTTTAAAAACTTGGCTGAAGTAATGGCAAAGGCTACCCCTGGGCGATCGGGCGATCGTCTTGCAGGAGTGATAGCAGGCTCAGCACAAGAGCGAGCTGTGGCGCAAATGACACTGGCAGATATTCCGCTTAAAACGTTTTTAAATGAGGCGCTGATTGCCTATGAAGACGATGAGATAACCCGCTTAATTATGGACGATCACGACACCAATGCATTTATGGCGATTGCTCATTTAACCGTAGGCGATTTTCGTAACTGGTTATTAAGTGACTTTGCAACTCCCGCTGTGTTGGCAAGTGTTAGGCAAGGGATCACCCCTGAAATGGCTGCGGCTGTAAGCAAAATAATGCGAAATCAGGATCTTATTTTAATTGCTAAAAAATGCCATGTAACCAGTGCGTTTAGAAATACCATTGGCTTACCAGGGCACTTATCCACGCGATTGCAACCTAACCACCCTACGGATGATATTAACGGTATTGCCGCCTGTATTTTAGATGGGCTTTTGTACGGTAATGGTGATGCGGTAATAGGTATAAACCCTGCAACCGATAACGTAGCGCAGGCCATTAAGTTGATGACATTGATGGATGAGGTGATTCAAAAATATGAAATTCCTACCCAAAGCTGCGTCCTTACTCATGTTACTAACACGATTGAATGCATTGAAGCGGGAGCGCCGGTTGATTTAGTGTTTCAGTCTATTGGTGGAACAGAAGCAACCAACTCGAGCTTTGGTTTTAATTTAAATACCTTAGCTGAGGCACAAGATGCCGCACTGAGTTTAAAGCGCGGAACTGTAGGCGATAATGTGATGTATTTTGAAACGGGGCAGGGCAGTTCGCTTTCGGCTAACGCACATCATGGACTTGATCAACAAACCTGCGAAACCCGTGCTTATGCCGTTGCACGAAAATTTAATCCGCTACTAGTTAATACCGTGGTGGGCTTTATTGGTCCTGAATATTTGTTTGATGGTAAAGAAATTACTCGCGCAGGGCTTGAAGATCATTTTTGTGCCAAGTTATTGGGTATTCCGATGGGCTGCGACGTGTGTTACACCAATCATGCCGAGGCCGACCAAAATGATATGGATAACTTACTTACGCTACTTGGGGTCGCCGGGTGCTCGTTTGTGATGGGCATTCCGGGCTCTGATGACATTATGCTTAATTACCAAACCACCTCATTTCATGATGCGTTATATGTGCGCCGAGTACTGGGCGCGCGCCCCGCGCCAGAGTTTGAAAAGTGGCTTACTGATATGAACATTATGCGCAACAGTCACGATATTATTTTATCTGATACATTACCTGCCGCTTTTGCTAAACCACTGAATGCGATTAAAGGGGGCTGAGTATGAAATCAAATTCTAACGCAACGTCTGTTACAAACAACAGCGATAATACACATAAAAATAATGGCAACGTGGTGCATAACCCATGGCGCGATTTACGCCGTTTTACCGATGCACGGATTGGCCTTGGCCGCGCAGGAATAAGCTTACCGACCAGTGAAATGCTGGCGTTTCAATTATCCCATGCACAAGCGCGTGATGCGGTGAACTTTCCGCTCGATATTAATGCAATAACCGAACAGCTTAGCAAACTCAGTGCTGAGAAACAGCTGGCTGCTCCTTTGCGCTTACATAGCCAGGCTGTTGACCGAATGACGTATTTACAACGCCCCGATTTAGGACGCAGGTTAGATGAAAACGACCGACAAACCCTACTTAATTTCACCGCTGGGCAGCAAAATACGGCTGCAAAATATGATTTAGCCATCGTTGTGGTTGATGGCTTATCGTCGCTAGCGGTGCAAAAAAATGCTTATCCTTTTATTAATGAATTATTAGCGCAGCTAGGTGATAACAGTGAGTTAAACATTGCGCCTTTTAGTGTGGTTGAGCAAGGTCGGGTGGCGATTGGTGACGACATTGGAGAGCTTTTAAATGCACAAGTAGTCATGGTGTTAATTGGTGAGCGACCAGGGCTTAGCTCGCCCGATAGCCTTGGTTTATATTTAACTTGGGCACCTAAAACAGGTCTTAACGATGCCTGTCGCAATTGTATTTCAAATATTCGCCCTGCGGGCTTGCCTTACTGTGAGGCTGCAAGGCGTGCAGTTTATTTATTACGTGAGGCAAAAAAATTAAAACTAACAGGAGTGAACTTAAAAGATCGTACACAGGATGATGTGATTGAGCATCAACAATCGAGCCGTCATTTTTTAAATGCGGAATAACGGTAACTAAAAATAAAAAATCGATAAAGAGGATGTTATGTCTACTAATAATTCAGAGTACTTAGCAAAAAGGCAACTTAAAAGTGGCACTGCGGGTTGGTTATTACTGGCGGGGTTAGGGGTATCGTATGTGATTTCAGGAGACTTTGCTGGGTGGAACTTTGGTATTGCAGAAGCAGGCTGGGGCGGCTTTGCCATAGCGGCAGTATTAATGGCTATTATGTATCTCACCTTAGTGTTATCGCTGGCTGAAATGTCGGCTGCTATTCCCGCTGCCGGAGGAGGGTATAGCTTTGCTCGCCAAGCAATGGGGCCAACGGGGGGTTATTTAACCGGCCTTGCGGTATTAATTGAATATGCGTTAGCACCGGCTGCTATTGTTATTTTTATTGGCTCTGCGGTGGAGGCGTTAACGGGGTTTAATGGCCCTTGGGTTTATGCGCTCTTTTATTTGGTGTTTGTGGGTATTCACTTAGCTGGGGTTGGTGAAGCGCTAAAAGTAATGATGGTAATAAGCGGCTTGGCGGTACTTGCCATTGTTGCCACCGCTGTGGTGTTAATCACCAATTTTGATGCGACAAATTTATTTGATGTTGCCGTAACCGATGCTGCTGGCGCGAGTGAATTTTTACCTCTGGGTTGGTATGGTGTATGGGCAGCATTACCTTTTGCTATGTGGTTATTTTTAGCGGTTGAAGGGGTACCATTGGCGGCAGAAGAGGCAAAAGATCCGGCGAAAGATGTGCCTAAAGGCATTATTGGCGCTATGGTGTTTTTATTGTTTACCGCGTTATTAGTGGTTGTATTAGTACCCGGGGCAGCAGGTGCAACAGCAATGGGCGCAAGTGCAGTTCCGCTGGTGGATGCGTTAAATGCGACGGGCAATAACGATTTAGCAACCGTGGTTAATATATTAGGGCTAGCAGGGCTGGTGGCTTCATTTTTCTCTATTATTTATGGTTATAGTCGATTGGTGTTTGCGTTGTCGCGTGCGGGATATTTACCCCGTTCGTTATCAATTACTACCGCGCGTAAAGTGCCCGCACGAGCGCTTATTGTACCTGCTGTATTTGGTTTTTTAGCTTCACTAAGTGGTGAGGGCGATTTAATGTTAGCTATGGCGGTGGTTGGTGCAACCGTATCGTATGCGTTAATGGCGCTAAGTCACATTTTACTGCGCTATAAGCAGCCAGATTTACCTCGTCCTTATAAAACGCCTGGCGGGACTGTGACTTCAGGTATTGCATTGTGCTTATCGTTGATTGCACTGACCGGTGTGTACGCCTTTGATCCCCGCGCTTTTTTATACACTATGGTGTTATTTATAGTGGGGGCTGCGTATTACTTTGGCTTTAGTTCTAAACATTTAGTGGCCAAAAGTGCAGATGAAGAGTTTGCTATGCTAGCCGATGCAGAGGCCGGTTTAAACATCCCCATAAGTGAGAGTTAATTTTTGTTTATAAAGTGAGTTAATTTTACTTTATAAATACAGACTTAATAGTGGCGCGGTAGGTTTTAAACCTATCGCGCCTTTTTATTATTTAACTAGCATCCAGATACCGGCTGCTATCATAAATAGGTTTTCGGTTAGTGAAATAAAGCCAAGCGGTACATTGCTATCGCCGCCAACACAGGCACATTTAAGTTCGCGTTTGTCTATATACACGGCTTTAATCACGGATATTGCGCCGACACTACCAATCAACAAAGAGATAGGTGCAACCAAGTAAACTGGAAGTGATGCAATCATGGCCACGCCAACAAAAGCTTCTAAAAATGGGTAAACATAGGCATAGGGGATCACTTTCATGGCGAGTAAATCGTAAGTGATAAAGGAATTTGAAAAACTGGTTAAATCTTGCAGCTTTTGAATGGCCAGTACCGCCATGGTTAACGCAACAAATAACTCAAGCGTATACATGCTTAATCCTGCACCGCTCAACGAAAAGGCTAAACTTAGCAACAAGGTAACCGCGAAAATAGTAATGACCGGCGTATACGTTGTGCCTTGTTGGCCTGCAGGGGATTTATTAAAGAAACTTCTAAGCTCATCGTAGCCACCGATGCGCTTATCATCTATAAACGTTTGTGGTGTTGTTTCTACGTCGTGTTGCTGTTTAAACGCATCGGTTTGCGCTCTTGAGGTGAGTAAGTGATCGTCTACTTCAAAGCCTTGACGTTCAAGCAAATCTTTAGATTTTAAACCAAATGGGCAAATATGTTCATCGGTTGCCATTCTATACAATTGGGCTGACTTGGCCATATTTTACTCCTGTATATTTATACCAATTTGCAATAATACTTAATCATTTTGAGGGGGCAGATTAGACGCTAACAGCGTTAAAAACGTCTCATTTAGAACAACTAAATAACGAAATTTTTTGCCTTGCTATCGACACGATTTTCCTCCCTCAAAATAGCTCAGTTAATTAAGCGAATTGGTATTGGAGAGGTTAACTGAGTTATATAACCTTGAAAGATCAACAGGCCCTAAGTGTAAAATTTACAACATGTGCCGTTTTATTGTTAATAAACTCAGTGGTACAGGCTATGCGTTCAAAAATCAGGCCGCTTTTAATGCTTTAAGCGCTGAAGGGGGACTTGAGCGCGTGCCAGCTAATTAATTATAAAGCTATAGGAGGGGCTGTTGAATCTCTGACAACCAGTTCTGGTGTGTATAGTTTAATAATATCGCGGTCATTGCCATTACGAATTTGAGCTATCAGTAAGCTGGCTGCATCTTCAGCAATTTTATTATTTGGCTGATGCGCTGTAGTGAGCTTTGGCCATGTTTGGCGTGAGAATGGGCTATCCTCAAACCCTGTAATAGAAAGCTCGCTGGGTATATCAATGTTCATTAATCTGGCTGCAAATAACGCACCGGCGGCTATTTCATCGTTACATGAGACGATAGCGGTTGGCCTGTTTTGTTGATTAATGAGTGTTTTAGCACCCTCAACCCCGGATTCAAATGAGTATTCGCCATCAATAATTAAGCTAGGGTCTATAGTAATGCCGTATTGTTTTAAAGCCGCTTTGTAGCCCTCTAAGCGCTCTTTGGTGGAGTTATGTTCGCTGCCCCCAGCTAAAAAGCCAATGCGTGTATGGCCATTATTTATAAGGTGTTCGGTAATTGATTTAGAGGCGAGGTTATCGTCAATCATAATACAGGGCGTTAATGTATCGGGGGCGTCGTGCCCCGATAAAATACGCACAACTTTTAGGTCAAGCTGTGTCAGCTTTTCAACAAAATGTGGCATCTCTGAAAATGGCGGCGTGAGTAAAATACCGGCAATTCGGGTGCGTTTTATCATGCTGGTTATTTCGTCAATAATATGTGCTTCTTTGGCATCGCATGGGTGGATAAGTAGTTCAAACCCTTGCTTTTTACACGCATCTAAAATGCCGTTTTGCATATCTATAATATAGTAGGCATTTGGATTGTCGTAAATGTAAGCAATGCTGTAAGCTTTTGTTCCTGCGAGGCTTCTTGCAGCAAGGTTAGGCTGAAAGTTCAACTTTTTAACCGACGCCATGACTTTCTCACGGGTGTTGTCACGCACCGAGGTTTCGTTATTTATTACTCGTGATACCGTTTTTATTGATACCCCGGCATCTTTTGCCACGTCGTTTATTGTTGTTCTCATAGGCTTAATAGACCTTTACATATCATTTTGGGTACTAATTTATCTTTATCGGTTAACAACTACAGCAAAAGCAGTTAACAGTGCTCGGTTTTTATTATTTGACGGCTAAATTATAAAGACATCATTGAATATTAACAGTTAATTTATACGCCTTTCTTGTGAGAATGGTAGATAAAGTTTTAGGTAATAATTTAGTAATATTTAAATTTAATTTAAATACAATAGTTTAAAAGAATATTAAGCACATACATGTAAATTTTTTGTATCTTTTTTGCCCTTCTGTGTAGCTATAAAAGAAAAAAAAGGATACATTAACAATTTGATGACAGCGTTGTCATAAGTTGGTGCGCGCTGTTAATTATTATTTAAACCCTAAGGTAGCGGATTGTGTGCGCTAAGGTAGCAATTGCTAGATGTGAATAGTGATTGATTTAAAAGCGGGATTAATTTAAGTATCTGAAAGAGATACTTGAGTGACTAATTAATAACAATAGAGGGAAAGTAGCGAATGAAGATTAAATCATTACTGACAGCATGCTGCTTAGCACTGGGTTTGAGTGCGTGTCAGGGCAATGTTGATGAACAAAATACGGTATCGGTTCAGCTAAGCCCCGCAAACGATAGCGCCGTAGAGTTACTTGCTAAAACGTTACAAATAAAATATCAGCAGGTTGATAACCGCCCATCAGCTCAGTGCGATCCAAATATTGAAAACGGTCACTGTTTTAAAGCGTATTTACATTTAACCGCCAACTCGGCGATTAACGTTGACCAATGGAAAATTTACTTTAGTCAAATTACACCGATTCAAACGGCGATTAGCGATGAATTTACTATTAAACGCGTTAATGGCGACATTCATGTCATTGAGCTTAAAGACGGGTTTACTGGCTTTAAAGCGGGTGAGACTAAAACGATTACTTTTTATGCGCATTTTTGGTCATTATCGCAAAGCGACGCAATTCCTAATTATATAGTTGTTAATAATAATGACACCGCTAAAGTGATTGAAAGCACAAAACCTAAAATTGACCCAGAGACAGGGTTAGAGGTGTTGCCACATGTTATGCCTTACACCGATTATGAACGTCAGTTTAAGCGTACCGCGAATGATAAAACGCAGTGGCTTAGCGCTGAGCGCTTGTTTGAGCGCAATGAAAAATATGACTTTTCTGCTTATTTAACGTCGCAAAATCAAGTGAGCAATGTGATTGCTCAACAAATTATTCCGACCCCACGTTTTAGCGAATTTAGCCAAACTCAAACGCTAGATATTAGCCAAGGGCTTAATATTAACTACTCAGGAATAGATAAAACACACTTATCTGCCGCAACACAAAGGTTAGCACTACTAGGTATTAATATAAGCGATGATGCAGCGGCCATTAAGGTCACACTTAATACAGTAACTAAAAATGATGAATTTGAAGGCAGCTATAAGTTAGCGATTAAAGCTGATGAAATTGTGATTAATGCCGCTGATGAAACGGGCATTTTTTATGCTTTGCAAAGCTTAGCGAGTTTGTATCAGGTTAACAGTAATATGTTACCTGTGGGAGAGGTAATTGATGCACCGCATTATCAGTTTAGAGGGGTGTTGGTGGATGTTGCGCGTAACTTTCGCGACAAAGACTTTATTTTAAAGCTGCTTGATCAAATGGCGGCTTATAAACTTAATAAGCTGCATTTACATTTAGGTGATGATGAAGGTTGGCGTATAGAAATCCCATCACTTCCTGAACTTACGGATATAGGGGCGAAGCGTTGTTTTGATCAAAGCGAGCAACAATGTTTAATGCCACAGTTGGGCGCAGGGCTTGATACTTCAAGTGCAGCAAACGGCTATTATTCGGTGGCTGATTATCAAGAAATACTTAAAGCGGCGAGTGCGCGTCATATTCAAGTGATCCCATCACTTGATATGCCAGGGCATTCTCGCGCTGCAATTAAAGCCATGCAAGCGCGTTATAATAAATACATAAAACAAGGCGATAAACAAAAAGCCGAGCAGTTTTTACTTTATGATCCGCTTGATACAACCGTGTATTCGTCGGTACAGCACTATAACGACAATACAATTAATGTGTGTTTAGACTCATCGTATGCGTTTATTCGTGAAGTAATGGAACAGGTAAAAGGCATACACAGTGATGCACAGCATCCGTTAACCCGTTATCACATAGGCGCCGATGAAACCGCCGGAGCGTGGGTTGACTCACCAGCTTGTGCTGATTTTATTAAACAAAATAAGTTAGAAATTACTGAAGCGAGTCAGCTGGGCAGCTATTTTATTGAACGTATTGCGAATATGTTGGCTGATATGAATATTGAAACCGCTGCATGGAGCGATGGTTTATCGCATACTAATCCAGAGAATATGCCAGAGGTTGTACAAGGTAATAGCTGGGATTTATTAATGTGGAACGGCCATCAACGTGCCCATGAATTTGCTAATAGAAATTGGCAAGTGGTACTCTCGTCGCCAGATGTGCTGTATTTTGACTTTCCGTATGAAGCAGACCCACAAGAGCATGGTTATTACTGGGCTTCAAGGCACATAAATACCGAAAAAATATTTCAGTTTATGCCAGACAATTTACCTATTCATGCTGAATTTTGGCTCGATAGAGAAGATAATCCCTATGTCGCTGATGACACGTTACAGCGTGATGAGCAAGGCAAGGTAGTATCAGCGCCTTTGGCAAAAGATAAACGCTTTATTGGTATTCAAGGGCAGTTATGGAGTGAAAATACGCGCACCAATAATATGGCCGAATATAAGCTCTTCCCACGGTTATTATCGTTGGCACAAAGAGCATGGCATAAGGCAGATTGGGCGATACCGTATGATCACAATGGCTTTGTTTATAGCCAACAAACAAATCGCTTTAGCTCAGCATTAAAACAGCAGCGCGATCAGCAATGGCAGACTTTTGCAGCCACAATGGGACTAAAAGAATTTCCTAAGCTAGAAATGGCTGATGTGCATTATCGTCTTGCAAATGCGGGCGCAAAAATTGAGAACGGCATGTTGTACGCCAATATTGCCTACCCTGGTTTGGTAATTGAATACAAACAAGGAAGCGGCCAATGGCAAACCTATAAACAACCCGTCAAAGTAACACAAGATGTATGGATTCGCTCTAAGACTCCATCAGCAAGTCGTGTAAGCAGAAAGCTCAAAGTAACGCACCGATAAGGTGCGTTTTCCTTTAAATTATTGAAGATGAAAGAAGTTATTTATTTGTAAATAAAAATAATGACAACGCTGTCATTTGTGCTAGTATAAGATTCATACAGTATGACAGTCCGGTTTTATTTTCAGTGTTTTGCAAAACGGTCGAACAAATTAAGAGGCAAAAATGATCACCAACAATATTAATAACAATGAACTCTTTGTGGGGATCGATGGCGGTGGCACTAAATGTAAAGCAATTATCGTCAATAGCTGTAATGAAATAGTAGGCACCGGTGTGGCAGGCCCTGGTAACCCGTTACATGGATTTAGCCAAGCAACGCATTCCATTGAGCAATCAGCGCGTTTAGCCTTGCAAGATGCAGGACTCAAAGAGACGCCTTTATCTGCATTAATCGCAGGGGTTGGCCTGGCGGGAGTTAACTTACCAAGTTTGCATAATCAAATGACCCAGTGGCAACACCCATTTAAAACTATGCATTTAACGACTGATTTACTCATTGCTTGTATGGGCGCTCATCAAGGTAGTGATGGCGCAGTGATGATTGCAGGTACTGGCTCGTGTGGATTTTCATACGTTAATGGTCAATCGTTTATGATTGGTGGTCATGGTTTCCCGCATGGCGATAAAGGCAGCGGTGCATGGATAGGCTTTACTGCTTGTCAGCAGGTGTTGTTAAGCCTAGACAAGTTAATCCCAAGTGGTGCGCTTACTAATTTGATTATGAAGTATTTAGAAGTGCGTGATGCAATGCAACTAGTTGAAGTGATTGCGAATAAACCAGCCGCCTTTTTTGCGCAACTTGCAGGTTGTGTTTTTCAATCAGCACAAGCAAACGATGCCATTGCGATTGCCATTTTAAAAGAAGGTGGCGCGTACTTAAGCGATATTGCACGTCAACTATTAGATAAAAACCCACCAAGGCTTTCGTTTATCGGTGGCTTATCAGCCGTGATGACAACATGGTTAGATCCAGACATTCAAGCTATTTTATCAGCCCCATTATCGTCACCAGAAATGGGGTCTGTACTTTACGCTAAACAACAGCACGTTAATTACAGCAGCCAGGAGTTATGATGTTTAACACCCTAATGGAAAAAGAAGCGGCGCAAACGCCAAATGTTATTGAAAAGCAAATTATTGCCAACCAACCTTTAGTGGAAAAAATTGGTCATAAGCTTCGCGATATGGCCCCTAAGGTGGTGATGATGATTGGTCGCGGTTCATCAGATCATGCTGGCGTTTTTGGTAAATACTTAATTGAAATTGAAGCCGGTGTACCGGTCAGTTCAGCAGCGCCATCAGTGGCGAGTGTATATGGTAAAACATTAAAGCTTGAAGGCGCTGTGGTGATTGTAATTTCTCAATCAGGACGCAGCCCAGATATTCTCGCTCAAGCAAAAATGGCGAAAGAAGCGGGCGCTTATTGTATTGCACTGGTTAACGATGAAGCGTCACCATTGCAAGACATAGTGGATGATTTTGTACCCCTTAAAGCCGGTGATGAAATTTCGGTGGCGGCAACAAAAAGTTACCTAGCAACGTTATCAGCCCTGGTGCATATTGTTGCTAATTGGACGCAAAATGAGTCATTATTACAAGGGCTTAAAGAGCTGCCTAGCGCGCTTGATGCAATGATAGACTCGCCAACTCAGTTACAACCTACTGAGTTTGCAAACATTAAGAATATGGTGGTATTAGCCCGTGGTTTAGGGTTTTCTATCTCAAAAGAAATGGCACTTAAGCTTAAAGAAGTGTGTGCTATTCATGCTGAGTCATTCAGTAGTGCAGAATTTTTACATGGTCCGGTAACCTTAGTTGAGCAAGGGTTAGTGATTTTAGATTGCTCGGTTGATGATGAAACTAAAGACTCACATCAGCAGCAAATTGCTGAGGTTAAAAAACGCGGTGCACACGTGATTAGCCTTAATCAAAACGGTATTAACGTACACCCTCGATTAGCGCCATTTTTAGTATTGCAGCGTTTTTATCTTGATGTGGCAAAAGTAGCGTTAAGCCGTGGTTTTAATCCTGATGAGCCTAAGGGGCTTAAAAAAGTAACAAGGACATTATAAATGTCAGTAAAACGTATTCATGTAGCAGAACTGTTTGATGGCGAGCAATTTGTTAACGACAAAGTGTTGAGCATTGATGCGGGTATTATTACGGCAATAGATGATAACGTGCAACAGGCAGATGAGCATCTAACGGGGTTAGTTGCGCCAGGCTTTATTGACGTGCAAGTAAATGGTGGCGGTGGTGTATTGTTTAATCGTACTAGCAGTGTTGCTGGGGTTAAACAAATGCTGCTGGCACATGCCAAGTATGGCACAACTGCCATGTTGCCGACTTTAATTACTGACACGGTTGAAGTGATGCACCAAGCAGCCGATGTCATTGCTGATGCTATTGCTTTGCAGACTCCCGGTATTATTGGTATTCACTTTGAGGGCCCGCACTTATCTGTTGCAAAAAAAGGCGCTCATAGTGCTGATTATATTCGCCCTATTTCTGAACAAGAATGGCAGGTATTATCTCGCCAAGATTTAGGTAAAGTGGTGGTAACAGTTGCACCTGAAAATGTTCTGCCAAGTGATATCGCTAAAATGCGTGAGGTAGGCATACACGTTTGTTTAGGTCATACCAATGCAAGCTTTGCTCAAGCTCAGCGCGCGGTTGATGCTGGCGCAACCGGATTTACGCATTTATATAATGCTATGTCGCCATTACAGGGGCGAGAGCCAGGTGTTGTAGGCTGTGCATTATTAAACGATGACACCTATTGCGGCCTAATTGTTGATGGGCATCATGTTGATTACGCTGCATGTCAGCTTGCGTTAAAAGCAAAGCCAATGGGTCGTGTTTTTTTAGTCACTGATGCGATGCCACCAGTGGGTACGAATGACACCGAATTTGCTTTTTTTGACCGTACCGTCACCTTAGATAATGGTAAGCTCACCTCTACCACGGGTGAACTGGCAGGATCTGCGCTTGATATGGCAACCGCAGTAAGAAATACAGTAACCCATTTAAAGCAGCCATTAGCGCAAGCGCTTAATATGGCAAGTTTATATCCTGCTCAGTATTTACAGTTGCCCGCCACACACGGGCGATTAATACCGGGCAGTCCAGCAGATTTTGTACAATTAAACACACAACAACAAGTCATTAGCACGTGGATTGGCGGCGCTCAGGTTTGTTAACAACATAATAAATATAAATAAAGGAAAATAACATGACAACCAATGTTATGGATACGTCCAAAAATAGTAGCGTGGTCCCTATGGCCATTGTTGCGGTATTATTTTTTATACTGGGCTTTGCTACTTGGCTAAATGGCTCATTAATGCCGTATTTAAGTCAGATTTTACAGTTAACTCCGTTTCAAGGGTCGTTAATTTTATTTTCCTTTTATATTGCCGTCACCTTTACTGCGCTTCCCTCGGCCGTGTTAATTAAAAAAGTTGGCTATAAGAACGGGATGGCGCTTGGCATGGGGTGTATGATGTTAGCGGGTTTACTGTTCATTCCTGCTGCTATGTCACAGTTTTTTCCTCTGTTTTTATTAGCCCAGTTGGTGATGGGGGCAGGTCAAACTCTATTACAAACTGCGGTTAACCCGTACGTAGTGCGTTTAGGGCCAGAAGAGTCGGCTGCTGTGCGTATTAGTATTATGGGTATTTTAAATAAAGGCGCAGGGGTTATTTCTCCGATGGTATTTACCGCCTTAATTTTAAGCAACTTTACCG
Organism: Pseudoalteromonas sp. 23_GOM-1509m; assembly: GCF_000518425.1. NCBI lineage: Bacteria > Pseudomonadati > Pseudomonadota > Gammaproteobacteria > Alteromonadales > Pseudoalteromonadaceae > Pseudoalteromonas > Pseudoalteromonas sp. 23_GOM-1509m. Next base: position 350,318 of record NZ_JADO01000009.1, on the reverse strand, counting down.
GTACGGTAGGCACAGAGCTTAGCCAAGAGCAAGTTGATGATATGGCCAACGGCCTTATTTTACCTTACTTAGGCATGGCCATATTTATTGGTTTATTAGCTTTTGCGGTTAAAAAGTCGCCGCTACCTGAACTTATTAATGATGAAGTTGAAGCAATAAACGATAAGGGTGAAATTCGTGAAACACTCTCTCATCCAAACTTAGTGTTAGGCGCTATTGCGATATTCTTGTACGTGGCGGTTGAGGTTATTGCAGGCGATACCATCGGTACTTTTGCACTATCGCTGGGAGTCGAAAAATATGGGGTAATGACCTCATACACTATGATGTTTATGGTGTTTGGTTATATTTTAGGTATTTTACTTATCCCTAAATTTATTTCTCAGCAGAGCGCTTTAACCGCATCGGCTGTATTAGGGATTGTTATTACATTATGTATTTTACTGCTCGATGCACAGTCGTTTGTTATTGCCAATGCGCTATTGGTGCCTTTAGGCGGCGCTAATTTGCCTGATGTTTTACTGCTGATTGCCTTTTTAGGCTTAGCAAATGCCATTGTTTGGCCTGCGGTGTTCCCACTAGCATTATCAGGATTGGGTAAACTTACTAGTACTGGTTCTGCGCTTTTAATCATGGGGATTGCCGGAGGTGCATTTGGTCCCGTTTTATGGGGGCTACTGAGTGGATTTACCTCGTTACAAACAGGCTACTCGGTGTTGTTACCTTGTTATCTATTCATATTATTTTATGCCGTGAAAGGCCATAAAATGAAAAAGCAATAACCTCCACCAGCTATCCCTAGCTCAGTGCACTTTGCAGTATAAAGTGCACTGATTATCAGCTTAATCGCGTTACTTTAAGTTTTATCCTACCGGCATTCGCACCATAAAAACGACTTAAATCATTAGCAAAAGGGCAAAACTCTCCCGATTTTTTAATGGTTATTTCAACGCCTTCAGCAATTTCAAAGGCATGTTCATCGCTTTGACCAATCGTGCCGATTAAACTAAACCACTGCGCTGTAGCTAAACGTCTAAATGGCTCAAGTAATGCCATGGGGATTTCTTTAACGCCGAGTTGCACGTTATCGCGATGCCACCCAGAAGGAGAGCACTTTATACCATCGTCATACCAATATTGATTAGGATAAGGTGTAAAACGGTAGGTCGCACCTTGGGCAAGCATTAAGCCGGTGGCGTTGTAGGCTTCACTGGCATATACCATCACATCTTGGCTTTGGTTTATGCTAAGTAAACTCATATTTTGGTTGGCTAGCATTATATGGGCACTGAGTCCCATAAAGTTTAACGTGCTGTCGTCGCTGTAAATCATTTTATAATGTAAGTTTTTTAACGATTCGGGGCGATAGCTGGTTAGTTTATTAATTCGCTGTGCAACACTGTGATGTATTAATGGGGCGACGTGGCTGATTTCATCGTCAATTAATACACAGCACTGCCTATCAACAAGTTTAAAAAATGGGTTTAGCCAAAAGTAATTTTGCTGATGACTTAACGCCAGTGGATCGGGAATAACAGTCACATCGTCTTGGGCAACCAAGTTACTCTCAGGTAAAAGGTTTTCGTAATCGATGTCATGACTGGTTAGCAATGAAACTGACAGTGGCTGAGCAATGAGCCACTCAAGTGCATAACGCAAGCAAATATCGGCAAGTCCATCGCGATAGTAGCCGCCTCCCACATCAGAATGGGCTCCTGCAAACCACAGCTCGGTAATGTTAGCTTGCTGGTTCATTAACGTCGGTTCAAAGGCGCGACGTTTTTCATCAAGCGCTACACAGTGCAGCGCCTCAGAGACATTACTGGCAATGGTGTGATTTTCAAAAATAACATGCTCTGCACCCCAAGTGGCTTTACTCACCTTTGACATGCCAATTGAGGCCACTGTATCAAACACACATAAATACACCTTTTCATGTATGAGTGGCTCTAAGCACTTTGCAAATCGCCGCGCTAATGCAGCGCCTCTGCTAAAGCCGGTAAGTAGGAGGGTATCGCCGCTTTGGTAATGCTGTTTAAAATCATTAATAGCTTGATTTAAAATGCTGGCTACATCGTCTGAACGTGGGGCGAGTGCCTGATTTAAAATTCGTTTTAAACGACTGCCTTTAGTGCCTATGCCTTGGTAATAAAAACTTAACTGTTTGGAAAATGGGGTGGTGGGAGAATCATCAAGTTTACCACCGAGCAATAAGTGTAGTTTTAAAATATTAGAAATACTGGCGTCTTCTTTAAAATGCTCTGTACTAAACTGATCTGCGTCTCGGGGTTCACTGCCGGTACCATCAAAATTAAAAATAAGCGTTTTATCCGACATAGCCTGTTTCCTTAAAATTTTTGTGTACTTTATATAGCTAATATTAAAAATTAAAGACAGTGGTAACTTAAATTACCACTGTCTTTAATTTTGGCTAGTGCAGCTTCATTTTAGGACGCACAACACGCAGCACTTTTTCGCTGATCCACAAAGCAAAGGTTTTGGCACTGCCATGAATAGCGCGCTGATGCATTCTATATAATGAAATATACATAAAGCGGGCAATTTTACCTTCAATAAAAAAGCTATTACTGGTTAGGTTACCCATTAAGCTGCCTACTGTGCTGTAGCGCGATAAATTAACCAGTGAGCCATGGTCGTTATACTCGAATTTTTTAAGGGGCTGCTCACGTAATGTGGCGATTAAGTTTTTTTCAACGCATTGTGCCATTTGATGTGCCGATTGTGCGCGTGGCGGCACTTGCGTACCATCATCTTGCGTAAACGCGCAGCAATCACCGAGCACATATATTTGTGGGTCAAGGTTGCTTTGTAAGTACTCGTTTACTTTTATTTGGTTATTACGAGTCAGCTCAAAAATACCCAGCTCTTTAATAAAGTCAGGTGCTTTTACGCCCGCCGCCCACACCATAATATCCGCATTTATTTGCTCATCATCATTGGTGATAAAGCCATGTTCGGTTGCTTGTTTAACTTGGGTATTTTCCCGAACGGTGACGCCTAATCTTAATAACTCACGCTTGGCCGAACTGGCAATTCGCTCAGACAGCGCCGGAAGAATCCTGGGGCCCGCTTCAATCAGGTGAATATGTAAACGCTTAGCCGACATATTGGTTAAACCGTATATTTTTAGTAAATCAGAAACATGATACAGCTCAGCCGAGAGCTCAACCCCAGTTGCTCCACCGCCAACAATGGCGATGTTTAATGAGTGTAATGGGTCATCGTCTTGATGAAGGCGAGTAAAGTTATCCAGCAGCGCGTGTTGAAAGCGCTCTGCTTGTTGATTTGAATCTAGGTAAAAACAATGCTCTTTAATGCCTGGCGTATTAAAGTCGTTACTCACACTGCCAATAGCAATAACTAAATGATCATAGTGAACGGTGCGTTTAGGTAAAATTTGATGCCCTAACTCGTCATATAGAGGGCTTAAGGTAATGGTTTTATTGTTGTTATCGAGGTTGCAAAAGGTACCAAGTTGAAAGTTATAGTGGTGTTTGGCAGCATGCGCGGAGTAAACAACCCCATCTAAATCGGCATCAATAGAGCCAGTTGCAACCTCGTGCAATAACGGTTTCCATATATGAGTGCGATTTTTATCGATGAGTAATATATCTGCGTGTTTTTTCTTTCCTAATTTGTGCCCTAATTGAGTTGCTAGCTCCAGCCCACCAGCGCCACCGCCGATGATGACGATTTTTGGTATGGTTATATCCATGACTATGCCCTTAAAAATAATATACCGAAGCAATTTCTGTACGTTGATTTTTAAAATGACTTGGGTATCAAAAAATTATTTTGGCAAAGCACGTTTTTATGGGGCTATAGTGTGCGCCTAATTAAAGGATATGTCAGCAATAAATCACGTCATTTGATGTATACTGATATGCAAATATTTCATCTACTGCGCATTTACAGCATTTATGGGCACCGACATAAAAAGGACGCTTTTATGAGTACCTCGCTAGTTCAGTCTCTTGAGCAACATTTTGGTTTTAATCAGTTTAGAGCAGGGCAACAACAAACCATAGAGCAGCTGCTAAATGGCCAATCATCACTGGCAATATTTCCTACAGGATCGGGTAAGTCGTTGTGCTATCAACTCACCGCGTTACATTTACCGCATTTAACGCTGGTGGTATCGCCGTTATTGGCCTTGATGAAAGATCAAATTAGCTTTTTAAATAGCAAAGGCATCTATGCCGCCAGCCTCGACTCAAGCCAAGACCAAATGCAAAGTAGCACTGTAATGAACGACGTACGAAGTGGTAAAGTTAAAGTGTTAATGGTGTCGGTTGAGCGCTTTAAAAACGAACGCTTTAGGGAGTTTATAAGCCAAGTGGCGCTTTCTATGTTGGTTGTTGACGAAGCGCATTGTATATCTGAATGGGGGCATAACTTTAGACCCGATTACTTAAAACTACCTCGTTATCGTGAAGAGCTAAATATTCCGTTAGTGCTACTATTAACCGCTACCGCCACTAAAAAAGTAAAACGCGATATGGCCGAGCGCTTTGCTATTGAGCCACAATGTATTGTGCAAACGGGGTTTTATCGCGCTAATTTAGATTTAAATGTGCTGAGTGTTAAAACGGCGGATAAAAACAATGAGCTTACTAAAATTGTCCGTGCGCAAACCGGCCCCGGTATTGTGTATGTCACGCTGCAGCAAAGTGCTGAGCAAGTGGCCAATATGTTAAGCGCGCAGGGCCTGCAAGCGGTGGCGTATCATGCAGGGCTTGAAGACACCCTACGCGGGCAAATTCAAGACGATTTTATGGCAGGCAAAATAAATGTAGTGGTTGCTACCATTGCCTTTGGTATGGGGGTTGATAAATCAGACATACGCTTTGTAATTCACTACGATTTACCTAAATCAATAGAAAACTACAGCCAAGAAATTGGCCGCGCAGGGCGTGACGGCAACCCATCAAATTGTTATACCCTGGCTAATTTAGATGGCTTAAATACAGTAGAAAACTTTATTTACGGCGATACTCCAGAGCTCAGCGGTATTGAATATGTTATTAACGATATTCGCCAAGCTCAACAGCAATGGGAAATGCAAGAATATAGCCTTTCAAGCGAGAGTAATATTCGCCAACTTGCCCTTAAAACCTTGCTGGTACAGCTTGAAATGCAAGGCGCAATAACCCCGCAGTATGCTTATTATGCCGATTTTAAGTATAAATTTTTGGTTGATAAAAATGAGTTACTTAGCCAGTTTGATGAGCAGCGCCAAGCTTTTTTAACACAAATATTTAGTCATACCGACTTTAAAAAAATATGGGGCACACTTAATTTTGACTCCCTAACGCAAGCCGCGCAGGTTGACCGTAAACGTGTGGTAGCCGCGCTTGACTATTTGGCTGAAAAAAACCTTATCACCCTTGAAACCAAACGTATTACTCACGTGTACAAAGTGCATAGCGAGGTGATTAATAATCCTGCACTTGCCCAGCAGTTACACGATTATTTTACTGATAAAGAGCAAGCGGAAATAAAACGGATTGCTGCTTTAGTACGCTTTTTTGAGCTGCAATCTTGCTTAAGCTATAACTTAGCCCGTTACTTTGATGATGCGAATGCGCCACAGCAGTGTGGACATTGCTCGGTGTGTCGTGGGCATTCAGTTAAGCTTGAATATTCAATTCCCCCTGCAACGATTGATACAGCGCTTATTTATCAAAAGGTCGATGAGTTTTTAGCGCACATGGCAACTAAAGGTGTACACAATGTAGGTATTGAAACCCAATGCCGGTTTTTAGCGGGAATGAGCGTGCCACTGTTTGCGCGTAATAAAGTACGTCAACTAAGTGGTTTTGCACTGTGCGAGCAACAGCGCTACAGCGAAATTAAAGGGACATTGCTATCAAGGTCGATGGCTAAATAATATTAGAAATCAGTATAAAAATAAAAGAGTGTTAATTTTTTGTTTCTTTTTCTTGCTTTACTATACTCAATTTGGCTATGACAGCCATTATAATAATGAGGTGATCAATGAAACTGCAAAAAATTATACTATTGGGAGCATTTATATCAGCAAGTAGTTATGCTGAAATTAATATTTCGGGTTTTGCAAGTATTAATGCAGGTAAGGTACTGAGCGGTACAGGTGTCCCGCAATATGGCGTTGAACCAACATTTCTTGCGGACTATCCAAATGTTAGTGCATACACTGAAGATTTATCCTTTTCGCCAGAGTCTTTGATTGGATTACAGGTATCAGGCGATTTGGGTGAAGGTCTTTCTGTAACAGGTCAGCTAGTTGCCAGAGGAGTCAACGACTTTGAGGCAAACTTTGAATGGGCTTATATTTCTTACGATATTAATGATAATTGGACTATTCAAGCAGGTAAGAAGCGTTTACCACTATTTTACTACTCAGACTTTTTCGATGTAGGTTATGCATATGTATGGATGCGAGCCCCTGCAGATAACTATACATGGCAAGTATTTAACTACGAGGGCGTTAATTTACTCTACTCAGGTTCTATAGGTGACTGGGGAGTGTCTGCGAATATTTATACTGGTAAAGAGGACGATGACGATAACAAGCTATTATCAGACTTCTTCTTTCAAGAGCCAACAAGAGAAATTTGGGAAGATATGTTAGGCGGCGTACTGTTACTAAATCGTGACTGGCTCGAACTAAGAGTGACCCACATGCAATACACCAACAAGCGTTTTCGTGCGGGTGAACCGGTTTTGTGGGACGGCAAAGATAGCAGAGATGGTAAATTTTATGGTTTAGCTGCAAATCTTGATTTTGGTGATTTTTTCGTTTTAAGTGAGCTTAACCGTTTAGACTTAGATGGTAATCTCGACACTTATATGATCAGTGCGGGCTATCGTTTTGATTCAATTACACCTTATGTCATGTTTTCAGACTTCGAACAAGAAGGTGATGGTGATACAGAGCAGCATAATACATTTGCTGTTGGTGTGAGGTGGGACTTTCATCCGTCAGCTGCATTTAAAGTGCAATACGATAGAGTCAAAGATGACTCGTTTGATTTAGCTGTGGCCGGTGATAGTAAAGCTATCACGCTTGGTGTCGATGTTGTATTTTAAGGAGAAGTAAAATGAAAAAATTAATATTAAGTGTAATATTCCTGTTTACGAACTTCGCCTATGCAGATTTTGCTATTATCGTGCATCCTTCAAATGAAAGTAGCTTTGATGAGTCTGTTATCAGCCGAATTTATACAGGAAAAGAAAAGTCATTTAGCAATGGCAATAAGATCATTCCAATATCTCAAGAACCAAGTAGTGCTGCAACCGAGCAATTTAATAGTAAATTACTTAATAAAACGTCTTCTCAGTTAAAAGCATATTGGTCAAAACTAATTTTCACAGGAAAGGGCACACCACCTAAAGAGTTAGAAAATGACAGTGAAGTAATCAAAATGGTCGCAGCTAACCCTGACACCATTGGCTTTGTCTCTTCATCAGCTGTATCGGATAACGTTAAAGTGGTTTTCAATTTTTAATCTTAAATAAGCGTGCAGGTTAATCAGCACGCTTTTTTAGTGATTAGTTAATTACAATATAACGATGTTTAATATCTGACGTTATTTTACTGTCACCCTTGCCTCGCTCGTGTATCCTATAGCTTGTATATCATTTATCAAAAGTCTGTATGCCAAACTCAATCATTGCTGTTGAAAATATCAATACCCAACCAGTCACTTGCGCTAACTGCCAAGCGTGTTGCTGCCAATTAGAAGTGCGTATTGTCACTGATACCGGTGTTCCTTTTCGATATATTGATTACGACAAATGGGGCAGTGAGGTTATGAAGCGCGGCGACGATGGCTGGTGTGAAGCACTCGATCGTAACACGCTAATGTGCTCTATTTACGAAAATCGCCCATTAACGTGTCGAGAATTTGAAATGGCATCGGGTGAGTGTATTACTGAGCGGGAGCTAGCGGGTATTAAAACGCGGGCTGATTAACCCGCGTGAATGTTTGTTAGCCAATAGAGAGTTGCGCGCTTGGGTATCTTAGCTTTTTAGTGCGTGGACTTGCTAAAAAATAGGCGATAGTGAGCGGACCTATTCTGCCCATGAACATTAAAAACATAATAATAAACTCTCCCAGTGGTGATAGCGAGGATGTTAAACCACGTGAAAGCCCTACCGTCCCCAGTGCAGATACCGCTTCAAAAGCAACATCTAAAAAAGGCGCATCTTCGACGACCAGTAAGGTAAAAATAGCTAACCAAGTGACTCCTGCTGAAATAATGGTTAAAGCTAATGCTTTATACACAGATTCTTTGTCTATTTCTCGGCGTAATACAGTGACGCCTTTGTCACGTCTTAGGTAGCTATAGGTTGCTAAAATTAAAACGATAAACGTAACGACTTTAATGCCACTTGCGGTACTTAAAGAGCCGCCACCAATAAACATAAGCATCATAGTTAAAGCGGTGCTGGCATTTTTTAATTCTTCAATAGCAATGGTATTGAATCCCGCAGTACGGGGAGTGACAGCTTGAAACCAAGCAGCTAACCATTTACCTACTTCAGACAGTGGTTGCAGTGTTTTTGGATTATCGTATTCAATCGCGTAAATAAGCAATAATGCAATAACGTTAATAATAACTGTGCTGATCAACATTAATTTACTGTAGGGACTGAGCTTTGCCCAACGCTTTGATTTATATAAATCCATTAATACGGTAAAGCCAAGGCCACCAATAATAAACAAACCGGTAATAGTTAAATTCACAACGGGGTCTTCAACATACTGCATTAAGCTGTTAGGACTCAATGCAAACCCTGCATTGTTGAAAGCGCTAATGGTATAAAAAAGAGCATAAAAAAAGCTTTTCTGTAAACCCATTTCAGGTAGCCAATACAGCGTTAAAATAACAACGCCTATAGATTCTACGATTAGTGCAAACAGCAAAACAGACTTAGCGGTATTGACCAACGTAGATGTATCTGTTTGATTAAAAGCAGCTTTGGTGACTGTTTTTTGAATAAAGCCAACTTTATTACCCAGTGCCATTAAAGTTACAACCGCAAAGGTCATTAACCCCAGACCACCCAGTTGAATTAATAACGCAATAACGCCTTGTCCAAAAGGGGTAAACACTGAACCGGTATCCACTACAACCAGTCCAGTTACAGTCACCGCAGAGGTTGCCGTAAACGCACTTTGTATCCATGAAATAGGCTCATAGGTTGCAAAAGGCAGTTTTAATGCCAATGCTCCTAGCGTTATTAATATTAAAAAACTGCAACATAAAATAAGAGGCGGAGCCGCATTGATTTTTTTATGCCCACTGACTTTGCGCTCAATAGGCGTTTTGAGAGGGTGCCATAAAACCATGATTATAAGAGCCTTGGAGCTAGATAGTTTAATTCGACTCGGCTACCTGATAGCAGTAAGGTGTCGTGGGTATGTAACTCAAAGTCGTCATCAAGTTTGACAAACGTTTGCTTGGCGCGCTTTACCAATAGAGGGTCTACAGTGCCTTTTATTTCTCTGAGTAGATGCCCTAGTTTTGTTTTATGTAGGTGAGCTTTTATACTTACTTCAACAACGTATAAGCCATTGCCTAATGAAATATAGTCGTTCACTATCGGGTAATTAAGCGCTTGTGCAACGCGCACCCCCATTTCTTCCTCAGGGTGAATAATGCGTGTTACACCTAATTTAGAGATAATAGTGTGATGGGCTTTAGTACTCGCTTTTACCCATATTTGCTCAACAGCTAAGTTTTTTAATGCAAGCGTGCACAGAATGCTCGATTGCATATCTTCCCCAATCGCCACTAAAACAGCCTGACTACTCGCTAAATCAAGCTCTTTAAGTGCGGCTTCATCGGTGGAGTCGCAAACGACGGTTTCAGATAAATGCTCAACATACTTTTCGGCGAGTTTTGGGTTACTATCTACGCCAGTCACTGTGTGTCCTAAATGAATTAACTCAAGACTTGCTGCAATGCCGAAGCGACCTAAACCAATCACTGTAAAATGTGCCATATTATTCCTCGTTATTTTTTCCAAAAGCTATGAGTAAAAAGTGCAAAAACAGTAAAATATTCTAACCGGCCTACGATCATAGCGACCGAGAGTATCCAAATACCGGTATCTGAAACGGGTTGAAAGTTAGCGCCAACTTCACCAAACCCAGGGCCAAGTACATTGACGCAAGCAGCTACCGCAGTAAATGCACTCCAAAAATCAAGACCCGTTGCCATAAGTAACATTGTAAACAGTAAGCTTGTACCAACAGCAAAGGTCATAAATGCCATAATTGCATGGCGTACATCTTCTTTAACGGGCGAACCTTGATATTTAAGTGTAAATATCGCTCTTGGATGAAGTAGCTGTTTAATATTGTTATTAATCATTCTGCCAACAATAATGTTACGAATTATTTTATTTCCGCCAGCGGTTGAACCTGCGCAACCACCAAGATAGCCAGCAATAACCAGTAAAAACCCAGCCTCAGCTGGCCAGTCAGTAAAGCCTGCTGCGCCATAACCGGTGCTGGTAATAAAAGAAATAATATGAAATGTGGAGAAACTAAATGCTTCAAGTACATTTGAGTAGCTGTCTTTAAGCAGCAACATGGTGGTTAAAAGAACTGATAAAAACACGACGATATAAATAAAATAACGTGTTTCTTCATCGTGATAATAACTAGTAATGGCTCTTTTGTGCGCCACTTTGAAGTGCAAGGCAAAGTTAATCGCACCTGCAAGCATAAAGACATTAGCTATCCACAGCAGTAAATGGCTGCGGTAATACCACATACTGGCATCATGCGTTGAAAACCCCCCAGTTGAAACTGTGGTAAAGGCATGTGCAATCGCATCGTATAAACTCATTCCACCAGCGTAATAGGCTAAAATACAAAGTAGCGTGATTGCAAAGTAAACACCCCATAAATAATGCGCGGTACTGGCAACGCGCGGAGTTAATTTTTCGTCTTTAATGGGGCCTGGGGTTTCTGCTTTTAATAATTTCATGCCACCAATATTCAGCATAGGTAAAATAGCCACTACAAAAATTACTATGCCTAAACCGCCCATCCATTGTAAAAATTGTCGATACAATAAAAAGCTAGCAGGCATGTTATCGAGCCCTGATAGCACGGTTGCACCAGTAGTAGTTAAGGCGCTAATTGACTCAAATACTGCATCGCTAAAGTTAACGCCAGTGACAACCAAAATGGGAATAGCGCCTAACACACCGGCTATAATCCACGTTACTGTGGCGTAAATGAGTGCATCTCTGAATGTTGCGCCGGTATAATCTGTTTTACGTAAATTGATAAGTAGCGCTAAAGCGACTGAGATCATCGTTGCGCCAGAAATAAGAAACGCACTAATAACGCGATCTTTAAAAATAAATAATGAAAGCGCTGCGAATACTAGTTGCACCACTCCCATCCAAATAATAGGAAAGGCGAGTAGTCTTAAGGTGATTTTCCAATTTATCATCAATACGCCTTATCAAATACCTATTGCAGGTAACACGCAATCACTAAAGTTGAGTTGAATATACGGGATCAAATACTAAAGTCAGCGCTGCACTGCAAAGCTTTATAAAGATTTAACGAACGAGATAAAAAACTTTATAAAAACTTTATAGAGGCAATATCGAAAAGGCAGTAACCTAAGTGCTCAAATGTTAGAGGAATAATTAATGAATCAGGTCGAGGCCAAACCAAGGTGGTATAAAGCATTTTTTTTGGCGGTAATAATGCCATTAATTGTGGTTATGGCCATTTTCCCTGTACGTAATTGGTTTACTACAACCGATATTGTAATGCTTCAGTTATTGTGGGTGACTTTGGTTGCTGTACGTAGTAACCGTCGCCTTGCGATACTGACCACTTTAGTAAGTGTCGCATGTACAGATTGGTTTTTTGTTGCCCCTAATTTTACTTTTCATATTGAAAACATAGAATATTTAGTAACTTTTATTGTTATGCTAATTGTTGGTTTTGTGATCAGTCAATTGGCGGGGGAGCTCAGTACTAAAGTCAGAGATGTGCAATTACACGCAAGTAATAGCCGCACCTTGTATGAACTGGCCAAAGACCTAAATAGCCTAGATACGCTGGACGAACAAAAAAAGTACTTTGTACAGCGGATCGGTAAGCATTTAAATGCATCTTGCACATTTATGCCTGCAGCACCGCGAGGCAACAGTGAATTTATATTACTTAGTGAGGCTAACCCGAGCTGGGGCGGGTTTAATTTTACTAAACGGTTAACGCAAGGGCAAAAAGCTTTTGCTGATACCGCTATCTCGCTGCTTTATCAAGTACATGAAAAAACGTTATTACGCCAGCAGTCGGCTGCTATTTCGGTGCAAGCGGAATTAGAACGCGCTAAAAATGCACTTTTACGTAGTTTGTCACATGATTTACGCACACCATTGGCAACTATTATGGGCGCATCCAGCATGCTTGCAGATGATGAAATTACCCTCAGCGACAGCGTGATAAAAGAGCAAGCGAGTAATATTTATGAGCAAAGTAAAATACTTAATCAACACTTTGATAAAGTCATGGAGTTAAGCCGAGTTAATAAAATGGGTGAAAACCTATGTTGGCAAACAATAAACTTACAAGCATTACTCAGTGAAGCCAAAGCTCGCAGACAGCAGCAACTCACTCATTTTGTTATAGATACCAATATAGACGCTCAGTCAAAATGCATAGGGGATGTGACTTTATTAGAAATTGCGCTAGCTAATATGCTCGAAAATGCATGGCGTTATGGTGATGGGAAGGTGAGCGTTGAATTTACTCAAAGTAGCAATCAGCAAAAGGTATGTTATCAGTTACTTCTCACTAATAACGTGATCACTAAAGCGCAAACAAGTAGCGATGAAGGCGTTGGGCTGGGCAGTATTATTTGTGATGTGGTGGCTAAATTTCACCAAGGTACATTTACATTAACAATTAACAACGAGACACAGATGGCGTACGCAAAATTGATCTGGGAAAAAGACAATGACTAAAATCTTAATATTGGAAGACTCTCCCCCTTTACAAAGCTTTTTAAAAACCTTGTTGCAAGCCAGTGGTTACGAGCTAAGTATTTGTGATAAAGGCTTAGATGGTTTTGCACGTTTAAGTGAGCAAAGTTATGATCTTGTGTTATTAGACTTAGGCTTGTTAGATATGGACGGTCAAGACTGGCTGATTGAGTTTCGACAATGGAGTGCCTTACCTGTTTTGGTGCTGTCAGCGCGAGATGGCGAAGTTGAAAAGGTAACCGCGCTTGATAATGGAGCAAATGACTATATTACCAAACCGTTTAGCGCGAATGAGTTACTCGCCAGAATTCGGGTGTTATTGCGCACCCAAAGTCAGCCGAGTGTGGCGTTTACCTGTGGGAATATAAAAATAGATCCACAAAAGCACATAGTAACCACCTCGGGGAATGAGATAAAACTGACTAAAAAAGAGTACGCAATATTATTATTGCTGTTTCAAAATAAAGATAAAGTACTCACTCATAATGCAATTTTAAGCCATATTTGGGGAGCGCAGTACATAGATCGTCCTGAATATGTGCGGGTACATGTAGCGCAGCTCAGACAAAAACTAGAAGCTAACCCTGCTAGTCCAAAATACATATTAACTGAACCCGCTGTGGGTTATCGGTTGGTCGATTAAACAATAAGAACTTTACAGTCTGCTCTACAACTCAGCGAGTCTGATAAATTATATAAATAACGCTTTTGTTTCCAAGCGATACTCTATTTAACAACCTTGTCTGTTATATAGCGGGTATTTTAATACCCCGCTTCTGCATTAATTTCTACACAATTGATTTGCCTAGAAAGTTTTTATAGTCTAATTTTTAAGCTTAATACTTCAGATCCTCAGGATGTTGGCTTGCTTGTTTAAGCCTAAAATTATGCGACTACCACTCATACACTCTTTGCAAGGAAAGATGCTGCTGTATTTGGCATTGCCCGTCATGCTCATTATTGCCAGTATTTTGAGTTATTGGTATTCAACTAGCCTTAATCAGGCTGTTATACAAGCAAAACTAAATTTAAGCCAGACGGCAGATACGATTGCCGCGAAGGTAAATGAAGAAACGCAATTAGCGGTACGCACTACAGAGATTATGGCCTTAGCACAGCAAAATGGGTTGTTTGGTGATAGAGAAGCAAGTATTAATTTTGTTCGTGCAGTGCTTAAAATGAACCCTTCATTTGTGGGGGCTTCGTTTGGTTATGAGCCTAATGCCGATAATCAAGATCAAGCCTATACTAATGCTCCACCGTTAAAAGAGGGCGTTTATGTAGACCAAACTGGCCGTTTTTTACCTTATTGGCATCGTGATTTTAATGACTCTGAACGTTTGTTACTTGAGCCCTTGGTCGATATGGAATCAAGTCTTTATTATGAGGGAGTACGTCAACAGTTTTTACGTGATGGTAATACCGAGACGATGATCACTGAGCCCTATGTTTACGAGGGAAGAATGCTGGTTGAACAAAGTTCGCCAATTATTATTAATGGCGAATTTGTCGGTATGGCAAGTGTAGATAGAGCACTTGCTGATATAACGGAATTCTTACAAACCATAAAGCAGCAACTAAAAATTGATGTTTTGTTACTCAGCCAACGTGACAACGTGATTGCCACGACATTAAATCATTCAGGACTAAAAACGAAAGCCATTTTAGACACAGATTATGCAAGTATAGCCAAACAGCTAAAATCACAGGGGCAAGCAAGAGAAATATTATCTGCTAACGATCCTTTTGATTCTGGAATATTCTATTTTGATAAAGCCAAGGTTGCCACTGGGCATTGGACAGTGATAGTGCGTCGCTCTGAAACCGATATTATTGGGCCTATTCAAGCGCAATTTAGCCCATTATTGGCAGCGGCTTTTGCAAGTGTATTACTGGTGTTTTTACTCTTTTGGTATTTTATTAACCGAACAACCAAGCGTATTAATATTGCGATTAAATCTGTTGAACAGCTAGCTAATGGAGATTTATCTATTCATGTTCAAAAGTATATGACTCAAAAGGATGAGCTTGGCACCATGTTTAGAAGCTTTGAGCGTTTAATTAAAGCCAGTAAAGATATTGATCAGGTTTGCTCTGCGATTGCAGCTGGGGATTTTTCTCAAACAGTTTCTAAGCGCAGCCCTTATGACAGTTTAACTGATTCTATTAATTTAATGTCGAGTAAACGCCATGAGGCAGAGCAAGCTCTACTTGAGCAAACCATAGAGCTTCGTCGCACTCAGCAGGAACTTGTTGAAGCAGAGAAAATGTCT
The DNA here is from genome assembly GCF_000518425.1 of Pseudoalteromonas sp. 23_GOM-1509m. Lineage (NCBI taxonomy): Bacteria > Pseudomonadati > Pseudomonadota > Gammaproteobacteria > Alteromonadales > Pseudoalteromonadaceae > Pseudoalteromonas > Pseudoalteromonas sp. 23_GOM-1509m. The sequence goes on along the minus strand of NZ_JADO01000009.1, from coordinate 335,015 downwards.
TCACTTGGAAGTTTAGTCAGTGGTGTGGCACATGAGGTGAATACACCGTTAGGTGTTTGTGTTACAGCGACATCTCATTTGCGAGAAATGTTAATCGAAACTAAAAACAAAGTGGCTTCTGGCACCTTAAGTAAAACAGAGTTTAGTGAGTTTATTAGTGAAGTTGATTTAAGCTGTGACATTTTGCTAAAAAACATGCAACGTGCCGCTGATTTAATAAGCAGTTTTAAACGTGTAGCGGTTGATCAAACAACCGAAGAATTACGTAATTTGTATGTAAGTAGTTATTTTAATGAGGTGCTAAAAAGCCTCTATCATACCCTTAAAGCAACACCGGTTGATATTACCATTAGTGCAACGGAGCCTGAGCCAGAAGTGTATACTGATCCCGGTGCCTTAGCGCAAATTTTCACTAATTTAGTAATGAATTCAATTATTCACGGTTTTCAAAATGGTAGAAAAAAAGGGCAGATAAGTGTTCATATTGAGTACTCAGACTCTGTCTGTATTCATTATCAAGACAGTGGTCAAGGCATGACAGATGAAGTTCAGAAAAAAGTGTTTGACCCGTTTTACACTACAAATAGAGCGGGTGGCGGCAGTGGCTTGGGGATGAATATTGTTTATAACCTCGTAGTTCACCGCCTGAAAGGGCAAATTGCAGTAAAGCAAAAAGAATCCACGGGCGTTTATTTTTTCATTCAATTTCCGGTAACGCCACCGAATTAATTAATAGCAGGGTGTGTTTATGGAGTGGTTACAAGATGATGTAGTGACAGATAAAGCGGTTGCCAACAGCAATGCTAAGCCATGGAAAATCTTAATTGTTGATGACGATGACTCGGTGCATCAGGTAACTCAACTTGCAATGAAGCGCTTTGAATTTGAGCAACGCCCTGTTGAACTACACAGTGTGTACAGTGCAACTGAGGCGAAAGAGAAACTACAAAGCTCAGAACGTTACGCATTAATTTTACTAGATGTCGTAATGGAAACAGAACATGCAGGATTAGATCTTGCGCGATTTATTCGCCAAGACTTACAAAATGGTTATAGTCGAATTATTTTGCGAACAGGTCAGCCTGGGGTTGCGCCTGAGCGCAGTGTTATTCGCGATTATGATATTGATGGCTATAAAGCGAAGAGCCAACTGCAAAGCCAAGATCTTGAATTGATTTTTTATACCTCTTTACGAGCCTACCGCGATATTTGTATGCTACAAACTCACCGCTATAATTTAAAAAGACTAATAAAAGCTATCTCTACCATTACCCAAATTGGTGACTTGGTAGAGTTTACCTCTGTTGTCATGGAAGAGTTAAAACTTGTACTGAATATGAGCTCGGCCAATTTATATATTGATGCGCCTAAAGTATTTGGTATTTGTCAGTTAGATGAAAAGTTGCAAATGATTGAAGGGGAAGTCTCAGGTATACATCTGTTCACGGGAAGTGGTATTGATAGTATTCCGAAAAAGCATCAAGAGTACTTTTTAAGGGCGAAACAAACCAAGCAGAATTTTATTGCAGAAGATCATTATGTTTATTTTCATCATTCACAAAAAGGTCTAGATTCAATACTCGCATTTCAATCATTGCAACCGGTTAAAAAAGAAGCGCAACAGCTTGTTGACTTGTTTTTGGGCAATGTTGTTCTCACATTTGAAAGTTTATTATTAGCTAATTCAATTGAAGAAACCCAGCAGCTGGCTATTTCACTGATGGGAGGTGCCATGGAGTCGCGCTCCAAGGAAACGGGATCTCACGTAATTAGGGTTGGCTTATATGCAAAATTACTCGCGCAGCTGCATAATCAAAATCAAGCGTACTGCGATAAAATTAGTCTAGCTGCGCAATTACATGATGTAGGAAAGGTAGGTGTACCAGATCTCATTTTAAACAAGCCGGCAAAATTAGATGCTGACGAGTGGGAAATTATGAAACAGCATACCACTAAGGGCTGGGAAATTCTCAAAGGGACAGCTAATCCTGTTATTGATATGGCTGCAAACATTGCGATTGATCATCACGAGCGTTGGGATGGAGCCGGTTATCCGCACGCAAAAAAACAGCAAGAAATCAGTTTAGAGGGACGAATTACTGCGATTGCTGATGTGTTTGATGCGTTATGTTGTCGCCGTTGTTATAAAGAGCCTTGGAGTATGGATGACGCAAAAGCGGAAATAATTAAAGGTGCAGGTAATCATTTTGATCCAAACTTAGTTGCACTTTTTGAAGCACATTTTAATGATTTTAAACAAATTTATCTTGATAGACCTGAATAGAAAAGCGGGTATCGCTTTGACTGTGAAACCACAATCAAAGCGAAAGGTAAGTTAGTCGTACTTGGCTTCTAACTCGTTAGCGGTATGAAATTTTTCATGAGATTGTAATTGCTCATCGTATTTAACCAGGTTTTTAAAGTGCTCTAACTGGCCTGCATTTTTAACGATTTCAACAATAAACGACATCATAAAATCGGCACCAGTGAGAGTATCTCCCACTAAATAACGCTTGCCTTCAAGACGGCTGTTAAAATAGCTAATCACTTTAGCGGTTTCTGCATCAGCATAGCCCTCTAAAAACTGGGTTTTAGCACCATCTTTTTGCACAAACATTTTGAGTAAAAGCGGTAAAATTGCTGAGCTTTCTGCAAAATGTAGCCATTGCTGGTAGTCAACGTAATCAGGGGTGCCTGCTTTTGGGGCAAATTTACCTTTGCCATATTTAGTGATCAGGTAATCTGTGATAGCGCCAGACTCGGCAATCACTAAGCCATCATCTTCTATAACTGGCGATTTACCCAGCGGATGCACATTTTTAAGCTCATCAGGGGCTAAAAAAGTCTCAGTGTTACGTTGGTAAGCAACAATTTCGTAATCGACCTCAAGCTCTTCTAGTAACCAAATAATACGTTTAGAGCGAGATTTATTTAAATGGTGTAGTTTAATCATTTTCTTCCTTATTGAGCTGTGTTGAATTACAACACAGCCTGAATGTTATTATAGTGGGCTGTTAATCTTTACTACGGTTTTACCAAAGTTCTTCCCACTGATCATGTCGTTAAATGCACTGATGGTGTTTTCAATGCCTTCTACCAGATGTTCGCGGTATTGAATTTTTCCGTCTTGTAGCCATTTTTGCATGTCTTGTGCAAATTCGTCATAGCGGTGGCCATAATCATCAAAAATAATAAAGCCTTGCATTTTGATGCGCTTAGTTAGTAATTGTCCCATTAACATGCCCATTCGGTCTGGGCCCTCAGGCAAACTGGTCGCATTATATTGCGATACCAAACCACAGATAGGCACGCGCGCTGAGGTATTAAGCAAAGGTAATACGGCGTCAAACACTTTTCCGCCCACATTTTCATAATAAACATCAATGCCTTGGTCACATGCTTTTTCTAATTGCTCGGCAAAGTCATCGGCTTTGTGATCAATACAGGCATCAAAGCCTAGCTTTTCAACGGCATGAGCACATTTTTCGCTGCCACCGGCAACTCCAACCACTTTACAGCCTTTAATTTTAGCAATTTGGCCAACCGTTGCACCAACAGGTCCCGTTGCTGCTGCAACGACCACGGTTTCACCTGCTTTAGGGGCGCCAATATCGAGTAAACCCATGTAGGCGGTAAAGCCAGGCATACCCATAATACCCAATGCGTATGAAGGGTTTGTTGGTTCTTTACCTAATGACATTAAGCCTTCGCCATTTGAGATGGCGTAAGTTTGCCAACCTGTGTACGCTAATACCCATTCGCCTTCGCTAAATTTATCGTTTTTAGATGTTTCTACTTGGCACACCGTTGCACCAACCATTACATCACCAATTTCGACAGGGTCGGCATACGATTTAGCATCGCTCATACGGCCACGCATGTAGGGGTCTAATGATAAGTAAATTGTACGCAACAGTACTTCGCCCTCTTTTAACGATGGAAGCTCTTTGCTTTTAAATTCAAAGTTGTCATTGGTAGGGGCGCCATGTGGGCGCGAGGCTAAAGTAAATTGACGGCTAGTTGTAGACATAAAAATCTCCAAAATAAAGTGAAAAAACCACCTATTACCGAATGTTTAAGCTTTAAAACAATACACGGCTCAACAATAATGCGCGGATAGGCAGATAAAATTTGTACCTTGATACACGAGCTTTGGGCGAGAGGGGGTTAATTCAACCTTTGCAAACATTTAATTAGAATAATTACTCTGTTTTTAGCATGCTAAATATATGGCTATCAAAATAGTGACCATTTTTATAAATTGCTTGTTTTAAAATAGCCTCGGTATTAAAGCCACTTTTAAGCAGCGCCTTTATTGAGCCCGCATTACCAGCAAATACAGCCGCATAAATACGGTTTAAATTAGTACTTTTAAACACTTCTTTAGTAATCAACCCAATGGCTTGGGTGATAATACCTTGCCCCCAATATTGCTGACTAAGCCAATAGCCAATTTCGCCACTGCGGCTATACTCAAATTCACCAGGGGTAATACCGATGCAACCAACGCACAGACCGTCAACTTCGATGGCTTTAATGATGCCACATTTTGCTCCCTCGTTTATCCACCAATTCGCATCTGCCTGCGTATACGGAAATGGAATTTTAGAGGACAAATAGCGAGCTACTTGTTGATTGTTCAAAATGGTTACGATTTGAAAGGTATCGTGTTGCTTGAACTCACGTAAAATCATCATATGGTAAATAAGTTTATTATTATCAACCAATAACCTAGCAAGCTTTAGGCGTTTAAACAATGAAACTATCTTTTTAAAATTAAAGTGTATACAGCTATAACTTTGCTTTAAACTCTTTTAAAATATAATAAAAAGTACCTACACAGAGTCACTATGCACCCACACATTGCCGCCCTTTATAATAGCGCTAAAAAGCCTAGTCGTTTAATTATTGGCCTAATGAGTGGCACCTCTTTAGATGGTTTAGATGTGGCGCTATGTAAAATAACCGGAGCGGGTTTGCATACCCAAATAGAGGTATTAAAATTCACCACGGTTGAGTACAACGACGAGTATAAAACTAAAATAAAACAGGTGTTTGCTAAGCGCGAATGCGATTTAGAATTGCTGACTTTGTTACATCCGTGGGTAGGTAAACTCCATGGTGCTATGGTTAATCAGTGTTTAGCACTGTGGCAAGTAAATCCTGCCGATATTGATGTAATAGCCAGTCACGGGCAAACTATTTATCACTGCCCGCAATCCCAACATAACCACCACGATTTTAAAAATGGCACGCTACAAATTGGCGACAGCGATCAAATAGCGGTTACTACAGGCATTACCACGATAGGTGACTTTAGGCAAAAGCATATTGCTGCTGGTGGTGAAGGCGCACCATTAGCTGTGTATGGAGATTATTTGTTTTTTGCCAGCCCAAATGAAAATCGTATTTTACTCAACATGGGGGGCATTGCTAATTTAACATTTTTACCTAAAAACGGCGATACTGGAGCGGTCTTTAGCTCTGACATTGGCCCTGGCAATACTATTATGGATGCTTATGTACAGCATTATTTTAAAGGGCTCCATTATGATGAGGGAGCTAAACTTGCCAAAGCTGGTAAAGTGAATACAAAGCTTCTTGCTGCGCTTACAGATAACGCGTTTTTTAAATTACCTCTGCCTAAAACAACCGGACCTGAGGTGTTTAATTTAGCTTATTTACGGGCGGCACAAATGCATTCAACGACACAAAGACTAAACCACGAAGATGTTTTAGCGACTTTAAATGCCCTTTCTGCCACTACGATTGCTAAGGCATTAAATGACTGTGCTCAACATACCCAAGACTGTGTAGTGTATGCCAGTGGTGGAGGTATTCATAATCCATTATTAATGGAGCAATTACTGATGCACTGCCCAAACATTAAGGCGTTTAAAAACACCGAGAATTTAGGCGTAAATCCTGATGCCAAAGAGGCCGTGCTGTTTGCTATTTTGGCAAATGAATGTTTGGCAGGGCAACGTCAAGGCTTAAATAATAACAACCAAGGGATTTTAGACATAACTATGGGTAAAGTGAGCTTTGCTGATTGAGTAATAAAAAACCAGTGGAAAATTGTGCGCCAATAACTAAAAAAGCGAAAGTAAAGCTGTTCCCATATTAGCGAAATACTGACGTACCCGATGCGGCCTAGGCGGCGCTATATAAGTTGCAGGTGCAGTATAACCACTACCAAATTGGTTAATATGCATATCAAACTGCAAACTATTTTTTAACGTGCCGTGCTTACCATGCAAAATCATTTGCATCACAAAATCATGACTATGTGCTATTTGACTCAAAGTCAGGTTGACTCGCCCTTGTTCTAAATCAGATAAATTGAGTGTTTTTTCTGTGTAGTATTGAGCCGCTCGTGCATTTGGCTCAGTTGCGCTGAGTGAAATAATATCACTTTCATGAGCAGCCTCAGGTAAAACGCATTGCAGTGTGATTTGATGCTGACTGTTAGCATCCTGCGATAGCGTTTCAAATTCCATGCTGTGGCTCATTGCCGCAGACATAGGATCTTCAAATGACGGAAGTGCAAAGGTAAGTTGCACTATAGATTCGCTCATGAGGGGCTTCAAATGCTATTTTTGATTAATAATGCAGCTATTATTACCGATCATTATTGCAAAATTATGACTAAACAAAACGACTTCATACATGAGCTGGTTTAAATTACATTTTACAACTAAAGCTATTGTTTTAAATCAATATTATATTTAATAAATAAACTACAATGGTCGCTTAATAATATCGTTTATTAAATGCAAGGACACAACGAGGCCTTAGCTTAGCAATAACAATAATGCTTTTATCGAGCTTGCTGGTTGTTAATTAATGTTGCCTTTATTGTTAATTAAAGGTGTTTATTTGTGTGTGTTTTCTTAATTTTGCAATAAAATAGCTTGAAAAAAAACCAAGCTAGCCATAAAGTGCTTTTAAGAGCCCAAATACATAACACACTACCAAACAGGTTGTGGCGGGGTTGTGAGAATTAGATGGCACTAATAAAAAATAATTTATGGAAACTCTTCTGTTTTTTGCTGTTGGGTGGCTTAATTTTATTAAGCGTGCTTTTGGTTTACGAGTGGAAAAACATCAAAAAAGATTACCGCACGAGCTCCCAAAATCGTGTGGAATTTTCTGCGCAAGCACTTAAAAGCACCCTTAGAAATAAAGAGCTGATGCTAGATTTAATTGGTAGAGATATTCTCTCTAATAATAATTTACATGAAAAAACGTCGACAATTAAACTTCTTGATAATATTTTGCTAGAAAATCCCGTGTTATTAGGCTTTGGACTGTTTAATCCGCAAGGCGAGATTATTTATTACAGCTCAAACTTAAACGCTTCAACCATGATCAACCTGAAAGAAAATAAAAATACACGCCAAAGCTTTGCGCAAACCCTCGTATCAGACAAAATGGTATTAGGACAGACTTACTTTAATGAATCTTTACAAGAGTGGGTCATCCCAATAAGAAAAGCATTACGCGATAAGAGCGGCACAGTAATCGCGGTTATGACGGCAGGTATGGCGGTGTCGAGAGGGACTAAGTACTTAAATATTTTGCAAAGTAATCGTGATGATTACATCATGCTAGCAAGAGAAATAGATGGCTTTATTCAATACAGCTCGGTTAGAGATGCAGATATAGCAAGTTATATAAAAACCCAGACTAAAGAGGTATTGGGGTTATCGGGTAATGCTTTGATAGAGCAAACAGGTAAAACAAAGCAAACACTTAAATCTTCCGAGGAAGTGTTTAGCATAGAAACGACGGTAAAAGGCAAACCGTATATCACCTCAGCAAAATTTGATAACCGTTATCAGTTGTGGACTCTGTCACAAATGGCGATGCAACCAATAAAAAATCTGTATTATTGGAAAGTTGGCTTGTATGTCCTAGTTTATGTGTTTATTTGTATGGTGCTATTTTTTGGTTTTAGGCTTATTGCACGTGCTGAAAAAAAGCGTATTGATGAGCTATTCCATCTTTCAAGACATGATGATTTGACCAAACTCCCAAATCGAAAAGCGTTACGAGATAGCTTTGAAGAGAAAAAAGAAACATCGTTTAGCTTAGCAATCATTAACATTACCAACTTGCGTTCTATGAATAATCGCTTTGGCATGGAGTTTGGCGATAAAAACCTTTGCTGGCTTTTTAAAAACAACATTTTTATCACCCTATTTAGTATTTAGAAATAGTGGGAATGAATTTTGTATTATTGCACCTCACACTTTTGATGAGCAAAACAGACGTGCATTCGAGCATATTTTAGAGTCAGCAATCCAGCAATATGAAACCAACAATAGTGAACGATTACTTAATATAAGTGTGGGCATAGCCTGTTATCCAGAGCATGGTATAACAAAGAGTAAGCTCGTACGAAGTGCGCATTTAGCTAACCAGTGGGCAAAAGATACCGGCCAATGGCTGTGTCATTATCATGCTGATATTAAACAAGCTTACTTACGTCGTTTAAAAGTAGAAGAGCGGCTTAATATGGCGTTAAACGAGCAGTCATTGTCTATGGCGTATCAGTGCCAAGTAAATGAACAGGGTAAAATCCATGCTATGGAGGCGCTCATTCGTTGGCAAGATGGTGAGCTTGGTATGGTATCACCCGCTGAGTTTATTGCTATTGCAGAGCAAAGTGATTTAATTTTTAAAATTGGTGACTTTGTTTTAGCGCGATCTATTGGTGAGTTTGCAAAAATGCAGCAACACAGCGATACCCCTCTTGAATTGGCAATAAACATTTCAGTAATGCAATTTCAAAGTAGTGTATTTATTCCTACATTATTACACAGTTTAGAGACGCACAATGTTACTGCGCAAAGTATCATTTTAGAAATAACAGAATCCCTCTTTATGGATAATCTTGAACATGTGATTGATACGATTAAGAGCTTAAAGTCACGTGGAATACGCTTTTCAATGGATGATTTTGGCACAGGCTATTCATCACTGAGTCTTTTGAGACGCTTACCGATAGATGAACTGAAAATAGATAAGAGCTTTGTTGATGATATTTTGGTGGACTCTAAATCAAATAGTATGGTGCAAAGTATTATTGCAATTGCAAACAGCCATAACTTAAGTGTTATAGCTGAAGGCGTGGAAGAACAGGCACAGTTTGATATGTTAGTTGATATTGGCTGTAAACGTTTTCAGGGGTATTACTTTTATAAACCAGTGGCAGCAGCAACGGTTATTGAATACCTAACGGTTAATTAACTTATCCTGCAAATACTGTGGTGGCACGGCTAAGGCGGTCATTCACAGCCCCCCACTCACTGCTTACTGGCGGCTTTTCGATATAAATATTCATCGGTGTTGTCTCATCGATATGATGCAGCGTTTTATACATGTTTTTAGCATACTCAACAGGGCAAGCACTTAGCTTAGTAATGTACTGAGGCGAAATGTGATTAGCTAATAACTGTTGCTCTGCCTTGGTTGAATAGATTAAATAATGTGTTTGCAAATGCGGTGTTTTACTCAAAACACTTGGAAAATCTGCGCTATTAATAAGTATTGCAGGAGCATGTGGCTGGTAATGCGCTTTTACATTGCCAGGCACTGCCTCATTGTGTGAAAGCGGTGTAGTGACATTCAGTCCGGTTTTTTGCAAAATATCTGCAGCGGATATAGGTCCTGGGCGTAAAATGCGAAGCTGCTCAGTGGTGGCATCAACAATCGTTGATTCAATACCCACATCACATTGACCGCCCTCTAATACCGCGCTAATTCGGCCATTTAAATCGCGCATAACATGGGCTGTATTTATTGGGCTTAGTTGTTTGTAGCGATTAGCTGAGGGAGCTGCAAGCCCAGTATTTAATTGTTTTAAAACGGCTAAAAATTGCGGATGTGCTGGTACGCGTAAACCAATGCTATTCAAGCCACCTGTTACAGGGCTATTTAAATTATCTTTTGCATTTAAAATAAGTGTGAGCGGGCCTGGCCAAAAGGCTTCAGCAAGTGTAATCGCTGCCTTATTTACATTTTTTGCCCAGTAGTGCACATGTGATAGTTCAGGAATATGCACAATTAATGGGTGGTTTGTTGGGCGCCCTTTAGCGGCAAATATTTTTGCTACAGCATCACTATTGCTCGCATCGGCAGCAAGGCCATATACAGTTTCTGTGGGTAAGGCAACGCATTCGCCCGCTTTTAATAGTGCCACGGCTTGGTTAATACGCTCTTCAGTATTCAATAATTGAGTGGGTTGTAATGATGTCATAATAACTCTTAAGGATTACAAAACTGGCAATATGTTGCATCAGCAACGCGTTTTTTATTCGTTTCAATGTGGCTAAAGCCGCAACTATCACACACTGAAGTAGTTGATTTCATTTGTTCTGTTGGCATATTACATAGCTCACAGGGCAAGCCTTTTGTAACTTGTTTAGCAACAAAGTTAGGGTTTTGGCACTGTGGGCATGTTGATGATAATCGCCTTGCAAGATCTTGTGCAGCTCGGCTAATAATTACTTGGCGTTGCGGGCTATACATGGCCCTCAGATCAGGCGTGATTGTACCTGTGCTTGGCGTTTTTTCTGTATACAAAGCAATAAGCGCTTCTATGCTAAGCCCTTTATGAAGCGTTTGGGTGTCGTCAAGTATCCAATGTTGGTTTTTATAGCGCTGACATGCAGTAGCGATTGATTCAGCACTGGTTTCACTGCTAATGCTTAAGCTGCTGGGCGAAAATGGCCCACTAGCGTATCCATAAATAGTATTGTTATTGTGTTTATCATAAAAACAAATAACTTCTTCGTCCCAGTTCATTAAACCCGGGTACGGCCCACCCCCAAAACTGCCTTCACTGCCAACCCCAAATTGCTCGCCTGTGAGTTCACATGCGCGCTGAGCTTTTGTCAGTGCCGCTGTATTGGCACTACAATGACGTTGTACTTCGTGACTAAACATCCCAAGTGTATCGGTATCAAATAAATCAGTAGTGAATACCTCAAAACCAAGTGGCTCCAGAGCGGGAGCTACTAAAGGCGCCTTTTTATGTTTCGTGGCAATGACTATCTTTGGCATAGCTTATATTGGCTCATTAGAGGCTGAAATAGTTGAGAAATGTCCATTTTCGAACTGCTCGAGAGTATTATCATCGCCCCAGCGAATGAGAGTGAGCCAATGGTTATCAATCAGCTCCTTCACCATGACATGTTTGTTATAAATTGCCGCGATTGCCGATTGCGGCGCAGCAATATATACATTAAGGCGAATTGGTTCGTGCATCCATTTTTCCCCATTGTGCAGTGACTGCATGGCTAAGCCAATACGAAGGTCACCGCCATTACCTTCAAATAATCCAATATTACCGCCGACTGCATTGTGGAGTATTTTATTACCACTGCCGTATTTATGGTTGTCGGTAACCGAGGCATTATATTGACTATTGATCCAATGGGTTACTATCATGGGTGCGGTCATAATCAGTTCTAATACCGCAAATTCGTTATCGTTTTCCCATTCATAATCATGTAAAAAACAGCGTCCTTGTAAGTTAACACTGCGAGTCCAGGCTCGTGGTGCAACAATAAAGGCGGCGTTATTAGCAAGCCCCCATTCTGGGCGTACTTGCGACCAATCACGGGCACGCTGATGATAAGCATGGTTAATTTCATCCGCGGTTTTATTAACTAACTGCGGGTCGATATTTACTAAGCGTTCTTGCTGAGCGGTTTGCGTGGCAACAGTTAGCCATTTTTTCAGATTGTCATTAAGCTCGGTATCGTAAGCGGTGATGACATCCGTGGTTGTGTTATGAATAGCGGCAATAAATTGCGTGCTCTGTGCCAGTGTTAGCCCTCGCTCTTTAAGCGCTTGGCGCACTTGGGTATCGTTTAGTAAGTTAGCCAGCACGCGTACATTAACTTCGCCACTTTGCCCTCCACAGGCTCCACATTCTAGGCCAGCGCTGTGCAAGTTATTAGTTGTATGGCTGGCGTGGCCCACCAACATAACATGCGGCGCAAACTCTTTTATTCCTATGGTGTTAAGCACTTTTTGAGCTAAGTCGGTTTTGTCTTTTAGGGTCAGTTGTTGCTGATTTTGTGTTAATTGCCAGTCGGTGGTTGCGCACTTTTTAGCTTTACCTTTAGATAAAAAGGTATTTTTTATTAATTTAAATGCATACAGCCAGCCTGCTGATTCAACCATAGAAAACGATGAGGGGGCTGATTTTGACCAACTTTGCCATGTAGCACTATTTTGACGAGATGCTTCAAGCGCCGCGTCTTTGTGTGTTTGTGTGGCATGTATGGCTGGTTTGAGTAGCCCGGGTAGTTGAGGACGAGTAATTGCACTACCATTTTCTTGATATTCTAGTGGCAAGCCAAAAAAACCGGCAAAGCCGAAGGTTTCTATATTTTTACTTTGCGATTCAAGCGCGCGGCGAATAACCTCTGAGCGTACATCAATACAAAACACCGCTTGTAATTGAGCGTTGTTCACTGGGGTTTTAGTGGCGCTTTGCAGTGCATGATTAAGCGGGTATTGATAGCTCAGCTCCAGTGCTTTTGCCCACACCCATAATGGCTTTTGTGCTAATTTGTGTGCATGCAGGCGCTCAACTACGAGTGACTTTTCTTGCTGCCACTGACTTTGTAGTTGTTTAAATGAAGCACTATCATGATCTGCCAGATACTGCCAAATAACCAAGTCCCATGCCATTCGCATGGCCAGTAGCTGTTTCATATCATCTTTGGGTTTAGCGTAAAGTTGGCCTTGGAATCGCAAATACGCCAACCACGATGCCCAACCATTAATATCTAAAAGCAGCGAATGAGCATATAACTCTAACGAGTCGTTATCTATATTAAGGGTTGAGAGTGTTAGTGCAATCAGTTCATCAGCGCAAGTGGGCAGTCGCTTAAAGTAGCCATTTAAATGCTTTTCATCCATTACAATACTAATGCCTTTATCCGCTTGAATAACGGTTAACCAATGGCGATATAAAGGTGATTGTGATGATGTGTCATCACCATGAAGCATAGGGCCAAGCTGCTGATAATGCGCGGCACAAAACTGGCTCAATTGATGGGTAATTTCATCATGCCAAGCCATTTTATGTTTATTGCGCTGCTGGTCGAGTAAATCTGCAATGTTGTGCCAATCCACTAAAGGAACATCAATGTGTAGGGTTTTTATGAGTTGCTCATGCGTAAAGTCACTGTTAAGTAACTTGGCTGCATCGGCTAAGTGGTTATCAGTAATAATGCCGTTGTCGTACTTGTGCTGATAAAAGTCTTTAGGCATGAGCATATTGGCATTACATAAGGTATCAATGCGTGCGCTTACATCTTCAATAGGAAGGTGGCGCATTTCCCAAAATGGGTTAACGGCAATCATCTGATCTAAAGGCCAGTTTGGTGCTATGTAACCGCATACTTTATTAAGTATGTTGTTTTCAGTGTCACTTAACGATAATGCCGTGTGATTTGAATGCGTTTGATTGCTCATTTTGATTCCTCAACGGTGATTCCAGCTGCATGATTTTTTAAATCGGTGTGGCCATTATTAGGTAAATTTATCGGCCATATTTTTAGGGTTAACCGCGTAAACCACTCATCTAAATACAAACCTGCAAATAATAGGGTGGAAAGTGATTTAACCTGTGGTCGCCAAGACTGGTAGCGTAAAAAGTAGCTGGCAATCATTAACGTTAAAATAAGGGCTATTACCCAGCTATCGGCGAGGCTAAATGCAGCTTCGCGCCACTGCTCAAGCTCTAGTGCTAAAGTAAATATATTTTTAGCAACCACATAGCTAAAAACTACTAAGAGTGCAATTAACAACTTTTTACTGCGAGTTTGCACGTTAGAAGCGCCATGTTGATTGGCCAGTAAAATAGTTAAAGCCGATGCTAAAAGTAGCCACACACTGACCGCGCCTTGATAGCCGCTAATGAACCATGCAGCGCCAACTAGGGTAATCGACACCAATGCCCCCGTTAACCAAGCAAAGCACGTGGGTGATTGTTTTGGAATGTGGCGGCGAATCAGATCTTCGTTTACACCGTTGCCTGAGTTTAAAAATGCAAAGGCTTTATAGGTTGAATGAGTAACAAGGTGAAGCAGAGCCAGTTCAAATAATCCCAGCGCACATTCTATGAGCATTAATCCCATTTGCGCACTGGTAGACCAAGCAAGCCTTACTTTAACGCTTATTCTGGTAGTCATTATCAAAGCGCTGATCACCGTAGTTAAACCAGCAATAATTAAAATTAACCACTGTGCAGCCGCAGCTTGAATAAACAAAGGCGCAAATAAAATTAATAAAAAGCCACCTAAATTTATCACCCCAGCATGCAATAAGGCACTGACGGGTGTAGGCACCTCAACCACTTTGATTAGCCAGCCATGCATAGGCAACTGAGCACATTTGATTAAAGCTGCAAAAGCGATTAAAAAGGCCGCGAGTTGTTCAGCCAAAGATAGCGGTAGTGTGGTGGTGTGATAAAAAGTAGTGATATCGCTAATGTATAGGCTATTGTGAGTAACCGATAAAATAATAAATGCGACGAGTAATAAGGATTCGGCTACGCGTGCCACAATAAACTTTTTATGAGCGGCGAGTACCGCACGAGGGCGCTCAGGATAAAACATTAATAGCTTGTGCAGTGCTAAACTAATTGCCACCCAGCCTAGCCAAAATAGCGCTAAGTGATTGCTCATAACTACAATCATCACTGCGGTTACGGTTAATAGCAGCCAGCGCCAAAAGTAGTTTACACGTGGCTCACCTTGCATATAGTGTTTGCAAAACCGAATTAATATTAGCGTTATGAACAGGATTAGTCCTAGCATAATAGCGCGGGTCACTGAGAGCGATAGGAAACTCAGTAAATCAAAGGCATAAATACGATAAAGTGCAACGGCACTGATAAATGCAACACTATTAAATAGCATCACTTTAAACAGTACATTGCCATTTGAGGCACAAGGTTGTCGGCCAATTAGCCACGCTGCTATAAATGTACTCAATGGCATCATTAGTAATAACAACGAAATAATATACTCGCTCATTCAGTGCTCCTTATTTAGTTATTGGAGTATGACAAACTAGATAACTAAATAAAAATAGATATAATGCATATAAACGTTCTATAAAAGAGAACTATAATGAGCCGTTTGAACTACCATCACTTGTATTATTTTTGGTCTGTTGCCCGAATTGGTAACTTAACCCAAGCCGCTAAAGAGCTGCATTTATCGCAGTCAGCGCTCTCCACTCAAATTAAACAGCTAGAGCACACCATTAATATTGAGTTATTTGAACGTAAAGGACGTACCTTGGCATTAACCGATATGGGAAAGCGGGTGCAAATGTACGCTAACGATATATTCACTAAGGGCGAAGAACTGTCGTCTTTTATTCATAAAGGGATGATTTCCCAAACTCAGCATTTATCAATCGGGGTGCTTAATACGCTCTCTCGTAACTTTATCGAGGAATTTATAAACCCTTTAATGAGTAACGACGAAGTACGCTTTTCGCTTACTGCAGGGCGTATGGATGGGCTGTTAAATGGTTTGGCAGAGCACGAACTGGATCTAGTTTTAACTAATAAACCCATCGGGCTTGAGCATTACGATCAACTATGGCAAAGCCAGTTGGTATCTCGCCAGCCATTAGCCATAGTGGGTCCAGCAGATAAAAAAACACGCGGCCAGTTTCCTACCGGTTACACGGATGCACAATGGGTGCTACCCAGTAAAACCTCCGCGATTAGAGACTCATTTAATGCTTTGTGTGCCCGCTGGCAATATCAGCCAAAAATAAAAGCAGAGGCCGACGATATGGCTATGCTGCGATTACTTGCCCGTGATAGTGGTGCACTATCGGTATTGCCCTCAGTCGTCGTAAAAGATGAAATAGAACAAGGCCTATTAGTTGAATACCAACGTTTACCTGATGCATTTGAGCACTTTTATGCCATTACCGCACAGCGCAAATTTGTACCTGATATATTAAAGTCGTTGCTTGCCAAAACCTGTTAATTACTTTTAAATTAACGTTTTTATAAAAATATTTTATGCTTGAATAATAAAAAAAAGAATTAAAGGTTTTAATTAGATGGCCGACAAAGTACTTAATTGTACTGAAGATTAAGGATAATCATGGTTAATAAACTACAAGGAAATTATGCTAACCTAAATGCGTTGCTTGCCCAATCAGTCAATAATTCAAACCACAGCAATGTGTCCACAGGCTTACAATCGAGAGCTCACTTAGCGCCAAGCACGGCAACAATCACTGATGAAATGCTCAGTCAGTTTAGTGACGAACAAGTCGATGAAATACTTAATCAGCAATTATCCTCGTTACTCACGATTTCCAGCGCACCCAGTGGCTCAAATTATAAACTCTCCAGTGAAGAGGTTGCGCTGCGAACGGTGATAAGTTCTCAGCAAGAGGGCTTATTAAAAAACGAACGTAGTGATCAGTTAATTGAGCGTTTAAACAGCTCGGTAAAAAATATTCAGGGCGCTTATGCTAACACTAGCGATATTTTATCAAACTTGGGGCAGCTTGGGTTCAATCAAAAAACGTTTTTAGCGTCTAGTCAGCAGCGTGTTGAACGCTCGCTAGACCCCTTTATGGAAAGTTTTAACCGCGAGCGATTTGAAGACGATGATAACTATGGATTTGAGCTGTCGGTAAAAACCAAAGAAGGTGATGTTATTAAAATCACTTTTCATTCTGCGCAAGGTTACGATGAGGAAACAGGCGAAACCACTGACGAATTTAGCGTAAGTTATGAAGTAGATGGCGACTTATCTGAGGCTGAACACCAAGCATTAACGCAAGTACTTTCTGGTGTTGGCGAAATGGCAGATGAATTTTTTAAGGCTAAACAAAGCGCTTACAGTCGTTACGTACCCGCAAACCAAGCTGATTTAGATTTAAGCTTTCTAAGCAATTTTGATAACAAAGAACTTTCGGGTTTTGATTTGTATTTTTCAACGTCAGAGGGAAATACTGCCGATGTTGATGGAGCGCTCCTTGGAAAAGACAATGAGCTTAATTTAAGTTATACCCTTGATGAAGATTCTGAGCAGCAAATACTCGAGTTTGAATCGGTAAACGGACAAAACAACATTGATTTTTCGCTCGATATGTCAACCATTGGCGCTCAAGATAAAAGCCAAATGCAGCAATATATAAAAGCGCTCGATAAGAGTTTAGAAGATAGCCAGCTCAATAGCTCAGAGAAAAGTACGCGTTCGGCGTTTGGTCACAAAAGTGATGAAGTGATGAAACAAGGGCTCGCTGTTTTTAAAAGTGCGTTTAGCAGTATGTCATCAGCCGCTGAGCGCTATAGTCAAATAGAGTCAGTAGCTACACAGCAGTTTACTAACGGACGCGAGCTAGTAGCTGATTTGGTTGACAATATGATCACCCGTGATCCACGTTATCAAGGACTAGGAAGTAGTGATAAAAATTCCCTAGGCGATGGGATTTCTAAGTTAGCTGATTTTGATGCGAAATTTTCTTTTGCAATGGATCAAGGTGATTACATCGCGACAAGCACCACAAAGCTGAGTCAAAATACTGAATACCAAAAGTCAGCAGGATTAACTGGGGTTACTCAAGATAAAGCGGCGAGCACACGTTTTAATTATGAAGAAGGTAACCGCTCTGACATCCCCCCTGATTATTATGATAAACAAGAAAATTACACTATTGGTACCGCTGTAAAAAATAACGAATTGGTTGCCCTTGATCAGGCCCATGAGGTGGATGTAGATAAAAAAGTGTATCAGTTTAATCCCGAAATATCTCAATACGAACTAAAAAAGGAATTAAAAGAAACAACCACCAGTGAGAGCAATATTCGTGTTATTAACGATATTTGGCTCGAGAAAAATGAAGATATTTATCGTATGGATGAAAGAAAACGACTCAGTGGTGTGGGGGCGACAAACGAGTTTAGAACAACATCGAGTTATTCACATACGCAATTAGTAACATTAATCGGTGATTTAGATAAATTAGAACAAAACAAAGAAGCCAAACGTGAGTACTTAGCGGTTTTATCGCAAGTGAATAATTTTATGGATAAAAGTAAGTAAGTGTATTCACTTAAGCTCGATTATGGGTATAGTAGCTAAAAGCTAGTTAGGTATAGGTTTATGTTAAAACAATTAATTTTACTCTTTATTTTGACTCTCCCACTGGCAGCGAATGCAACGTTCAAACCACACTCAGACGCTGTTACTGCTAAGCGTTTATTAAGCGAGCACGATAAATTTGCTAAGCAATACCAAACATTCTCGCCTACACCCCAAGACGTTGCATTGATGCAAAAATTAGCAGGTAAAGAGTTGTTAGTGCTTTTAGGTAGCTGGTGTCATGACAGTGCTCGCGAAGTACCTCGATTAATAAAGTTACTTGATGAGTCTAAGGTTGAACTTTCGAAAATAACCTTTGTTACTGTAGGTTATGACAAACGTGATGAGGCAGGTATTGCCCTGGCGCATGACTTACAATATACCCCCACTTTTATTGTGAAGCATAACGGGGTTGAAATTAACCGCGTAGTAGAAAAGCCCAGCGGCACACTTGCCCAAGACTTAACCTTGGGCTTGTAACGAGAGTCAGCTAGCCAGTATTATGTTCGAGGTTTTATTATTACACAGGCCAGTCGGCGGCGTCTAAGTCATCTAACTGTGCATCGCAGTGCTCATTCCCTTGCCATTTGGCAATATATTCACCGTGTGGGTCGTATTGCTGGGTTTGTTTTGCTAAATTAAAGTGTCGCCCACCGCGCGGATCGACCCCAACCCCAGCAATATATTGCCAGTTGCCCCAATTAGCGGCTACATCGTAATCAATAAGTTGTTGTTCAAAGTAAGCAGCGCCATAGCGCCAGTCTAGTTGTAGTTCGTTGACCAAACAGCTGGCTGCAATTTGTCGTGAACGGTTAGTGATAAAGCCCGTTGCGTTAAGCTCTTTCATAATAGCGTTAACTAGCGGAAATGGGGTACTGCCTTGGCACCATTTTGCAAAACGGTTCGGGCTAAAAGTGGTAAGTGGCGAGCTTTGTTTTTTACCTTTAAAAGTAAATAACTGATGCTTCACATTAATTGCATGCCACTTAAAATACTCACGCCAGAGCAATTCAAACTTGATCCAGTATGTTGATTCATTTTCCCCATGCTGCGCTTCATAAGCATCTACTGCACAAAAAATTTGCTTGGCACTAATACAACCAAAAGCCAGCCAGCTACTAAATTTAGTTGAGTTATCAAAGCCATCCAGCTCATTACGGGTGATTTTATAGCTGCTTGGTAAAGCTGATGAAAAGTACTGCAGACAATGCGTAAGGCCGGCTTTGTGTCCACCTTGGAGTAAAGAGTTTCCTGTTGGCGGCTCTGATATAGGCTGTTTAGCACATAAAATAATAGGCGGTGGAAGTCTTTTTGCTGAGAACGGCACTGCGGATAAAGTAATACCAGTGGCTTCAATTTTTTTTCTAAAGGGTGTAAAGCCGGTTGGTAAATCAGTAAGTTCAAAGGGCAGTTGCTGCTGTTGATATAAGGTGTCTTGCATCACAGATTTAAATACCACAGTGGCGCATTTCGATTTAAGTGCGGTAATTTGGCGTTGCTCATAAACGCCTATTTGCTCGCTATAAACAACTTCATCAATGCCAAGCTCATTAATACGCTGTGTGAATACCTTTACCGGATCGCCTTCTAAAATATGCAAGGTTTGGCCAAGCCCTAAAACAGACTCCTGTAGCTCGTATAGGCTTTGCATTAGAAAGCGTTGTTTATGTACACCATAGGGTTTTTGTTGATAGTTATTGCTTTTGAACCAAGCAGGGTTAATCACAAAGACCAGGTCCAACTCACATTGTTGTTGTGATAAATCATTGAGTATGGGGTTGTCATCAATGCGCAAATCATTTTGCAGCCAATACAGAATACGTTTTTTCATACTTAAGCTCTGGTTTTTAAGATCATTAACTTTACGAAGCAAAAGCGGGTAGGGATTAGTTTTGAGGTGTTTAATAGGGCTTTAAAAAGAGGCGGTAACAATACCGCCTCTCAATTTGTTCTAGCTTTATTTTAAATAGCTGATTTTTGCTGTGCTATCCAGTCATTAATTACATCTTCAAGTACCGCCATAGGGAGTGAACCTTGACCAATAACGGTATCGTGGAAGCTGCGTATATCAAATTGTGCGCCTAGCTGTTTTTCTGCTTTGGCACGTAGTTCGCGTATTTTAATTTCGCCCATTTTGTATGAAAGCGCTTGGCCTGGCCAAGAAATATAGCGGTCTATTTGATCTTCCACTGCGCTTTGTGGCAAAGCGGTATGATCAGCCAAATAATCAATCGCCTTTTGGCGGCTCCAGCCAAAGGCATGAATACCGGTATCAACCACTAAGCGCACTGCGCGCCACATTTCGTAGCCTAAACGGCCAAAGTCACTGTATGGGCTTTGGTAAAAGCCCGCTTCTTTACCTAAACGCTCTGTATAAAGTGCCCAGCCTTCGCCAAAAGCAGAGTGGCTCAGTGTGCGTCTAAACTCAGGAACGTCTAACTCCATCGCAATGGCGTTTTGTAAATGATGCCCAGGTATGGCCTCGTGTAGGCTAAGTGCTTCTAAATTATATAAAGGCTGCAGTTTTGGAGTTGAGGCTAAAAAGTAAGTACCCGGTGAGCGGTTATCAGCAGGTGGCATATAAAACGCACCGCGACTCGCTGAGCCTTTTATAGTAAAGGTGTTACGCGGCAAATGGCCAAAGTAAGTGGGGAGTTTGCCATACATTTTTTGGGTTATAAAAGCGGTCTTTTC
This sequence comes from Pseudoalteromonas sp. 23_GOM-1509m, assembly GCF_000518425.1. Lineage (NCBI taxonomy): Bacteria > Pseudomonadati > Pseudomonadota > Gammaproteobacteria > Alteromonadales > Pseudoalteromonadaceae > Pseudoalteromonas > Pseudoalteromonas sp. 23_GOM-1509m. The sequence continues at coordinate 314,166 of NZ_JADO01000009.1, read as the reverse complement.
TAGCAAGTCTTGGGCGTCTTTTGCGTAAAATTGCTCATCGGTTGCTAAAAATTTTAAAAAGTCACTGTAGCTGCCTTCAAAACCAACTTTATCAATAATACTTTGCATTTGCGCTTTGATGCGTGCCACTTCTTTAAGGCCAAGCTCATGGATTTGCTTGGGGGTCGCATTTGTTGTGGTGTAATAATTTACTGTATATTTGTAATAATCAAGGCCCCCTTTGATGCTTGCAATACCGGGCTGCGCTCTACAATGTGGCATATATTCGTTTTCAAAAAAGTCATAAAAGTGCTGATAAGCAGGCACGACTTTTGAGGCAATTAACGCTTTAGCTTTATTTTGGTAAGTTTCTTTTTGCGCTGCGCTAAATGTATTAGGGATACGGGTAAATGGCTCATATAAGGCGCTATTCTCAGGTTGTTTAACTATATGGGCGCTAATACTTTGGCCATAATTTTTAAACGTTTCGCAGTAGTGGGTAAAACCAGTTTGAATGCCTTGCTTCATTAAATTAATGTTTTGCTGATTAAAGCGCGGGTAATCACCAAGGCTCACTAAAAAGGCATCGTAATCCTCGGCGGTTAAAAAGGCCATGTTAGCCGGCGCTTCTGCAAAGTAAGTATGCCAGCCACTTAAAAAATTAACCGGAAAGTATTTATCTTGGTAAAGGTAGCTTTGCTGCTCGGTTTCTCGCTCATATTTAAACAAGCGGTAGTTCATTAACTGCTCGCTATTGAGCGTTTTAGGATCAATGCTGGCTAAGTTTTTTAGTACGCTGTTGTTGTAAGCTTGGCGCTTCGCAATGGCTTGCTCGCTCCAATCGGGTAGGGTACCGTTGGGCTTCCAACCATCAGGATCGGTTCTAAAAAATATTTTCTCAGCTTTGGCGTTTTGCCAGTGGTTATCAATAATGGTTTTTAAATCGCTGTTACTGTCGGCTAAGCTTGGCAGCGAGGTGGCTGCTAAGGCAATAGCTAAAATTGTTTTTTTTAGCATGTTGAATTTCACTTTTTAAAATTTTAATTATTATTTATGCGCGCTGATTTTATGATAATAACAAGTTCACTCAATTAATGCGTTGTTTTATAACATTAAGGCGTGTGTTTAATTGCTCTCCTTACTTATTTTATTTATATAAACAATGGAGAAATAATTTTTTAAGAATAATGATTTAAACAGTACATAGACAGCTTACCAAGGCTATGTGGGGCAGCCATACGCTTTGCACTTTGACGTCAAATAACCCTTTTACGATTACTATTACTTTATTTTAGATAAAAAAATAGCGTACTTTTATTGTACGCTATTTAATTTTGACCTAGCACCTAGCACCTAGCACCTAGCACCTAGCACCTAGCTTTTATTGCGGTTTTCTTTACTGAACGCACGAATTTTACGTTTTTGCGACAGGGTTACTTTATTAGTACGCCCTGCAAATGGGTTATCGCCTTCTCTAAATTCAATTTTGATTGGCGTACCCATAATCTTAAGTGCTTTACGGTAGTAGTTCATTAGGTAGCGTTTGTAGCTATCAGGTAAATCATGAACTTGGTTACCATGAATGACGATACGCGGCGGATTATAACCCCCAGCATGCGCATATTTAAGCTTAACACGACGACCGCGAACAAGTGGCGGCTGGTGATCCGCTTGTGCCATGTCCATAATACGACGCAGCATAGCGGTGCTTATACGTTTAGTTGCCGACTCATACGCTTCGTCAACTGATTCAAATAAATGACCAACACCCGTACCATGTAGCGCAGAGATAAAGTGCAAGCGGGCAAAATCAATAAAGCCTAAGCGACGATCAAGCTCAGTTTTAATACGATCTTTAACGTAGTTATCTAGGCCATCCCACTTGTTCACGGCAATCACCAATGAGCGCCCTGAGTTAAGGGCAAAGCCTAATAAGCTTAAATCTTGATCTGAGATACCATCGCGGGCATCAACTACTAATAGCACCACGTTACAATCTTCGATTGCTTGTAGTGTTTTAATGACTGAGAACTTCTCAACCACGTCACTTACTTTTTTGCGTTTACGCACACCGGCTGTATCGATAAGAATATATTCTTTATCATTACGGGTCATCGGAATATAGATAGAGTCGCGCGTTGTACCTGGCATATCGTATACAATAACGCGATCTTCACCCAGTATACGGTTAGTAAGGGTTGACTTACCAACGTTAGGACGACCAATAATAGCCAGCTTTACCGGCTTGTCGGCAAACGCTTGGTGATCTGTGTCATCTTCTTCACCTTCTTGATATAAGTCGATAAGTTCTTCATCGTCATCGGCTACATCTTCATCAAGTGCGGCAAGTTCAGCAATAACTGGCTGAAGTGTTTGCTCAAGCAGTAAAGTTATACCACGACCATGAGCGGCAGCGATATGATGAACTTCACCGAGTGAAAGTTGATAAAACTCAGCACAGTTCGAGTCAGCATCAATGCCGTCTGTTTTATTGGCTACCACGAAGCACTTTTTCTCTTGCTTACGTAAGTGGTTAGCAATAGCTTGGTCAGCCACTGTCATACCTACGCGAGCATCAACTAAAAATAAAACAATATCCGCTTCTTCAATGGCTAGTAATGACTGATCAGCCATTTCGGTTTCGATACCTTCTTCTGAGCCATCAATACCGCCCGTATCTACCACGATAAATTCAAAGCCATCGTAATTTGCTTGGCCATATTTTCTATCACGCGTTAAGCCAGGAAAGTCGGCAACGAGTGCATCACGAGTACGTGTTAAACGGTTAAATAATGTGGATTTGCCCACATTGGGTCGCCCTACAAGAGCGATCACGGGAAGCATAAACTACCTCTTTAAAAAACAACAAAAGGCTTCGCAGTGCGAAGCCTTACAAAAAACTATATGACTATTAGTAAGTTAGTTTGGTATTTTTACCGCGCTAACTTCACCATCACGGGTGTATAAAATCAACTTATCGTCAGCAACAACAGGCTCAACAAAAAAACCTGAGCTGTCAAAGTCTTCACGAGATACTAGCTCGCCAGTGTCCTTATTTAACCAATGCAAATTGCCTTCTTGGTCACCTAACGCTAAATAATTACCGGCAACCGCTGGGCCTGTTAAGTACCAGCCACGAAGAGCGGGTTGGCTCCAACGTTCAATACCTGAATCTTTATCAAGTGCATAAACAACGCCGTTACTATCAACAACGTAAATTGTTTGCAAATCCATGGCAATTTCACGGTAGCTGCTGTATTCACGTTTCCATACAACATTACCAGAACGAATATCTACTGCTGATAAGTTACCATTGTATGCAATAGCATAAGCAAATGGGCCACTAATAAGTGGTTGTGTATCTACATCAACTAAACGCTCAAACTCTGATGCGCCTTTTGCTACAGCAATTTCTGCGCTCCACGCTGAGTAGCCGCTCTCAGAAATTAAAACACTGAGCTTACCTGTTTCAAGGCCAACCAACACACCACCATTAGCGACGGTTGGTGAACTTTGACCGCGTAAGGTAAGTGCTGGCACTTCTTGCTCAAAGCTCCAGCGCTCTTCACCCGTATCAGGATGCAGGGCCAGTAACTTACCTGATGCTAAATTAACAAACACTAAACCATCGCCTGCAGCAGGTTTAGACAGTGATTCGCCTGGCACTTTTTTACGCCATACCTCTTTACCTGTCTCACGATCAAGGGCAATGACATAGCCATGTTCTGAACCTAAATAGATTTTACCATAAGCTTGTAATATTCCGCCTGATAATTTTGCACTATCGTTATCGCTCCAAGGCCAAAACGATAAATCATGACGAACATCGGTTTCCCAAAGCGTATCACCATTGGCAAGTGATAACGCTTCTACTTGGCCTTCGCGACTCGCTACATAGACAGTATCTTTATAAACAGCTGGTGATAGGCGTGAGAAGTAATGCTCTACACCGCTACCTATTGATTCTTGCCAAACAACTTCTGTTTCAAACTGATTGGCTATTTCAGGAAGTACCAGTTCTTCTTCATCATCACTTGATGAACAGCCCATAAGTGTTGCCATACAAAGGGCGAGCGTTGCTGTTGTTATTTTTCTCATGCCTAAAACCTTATGCCGCTGGGCTAGTTACTGCTAGGTCATCTAACTTAATTTGTAATAGAGGATTACTGGTTAATCCACCGGCATCAACCGCAGCTTGGTAGGCTACGCGTGCTTGTTCTTTATTGCCTTGCTGAGTGTAAATATCGCCTTTTAACTCTGCAACATTTGCATTAAATGCCTCTGGCAACGGCGAATTTAACGTGGTTAATGCATCATCGTATTGTTGTTGAGCAATTTGCACACGCGCTAAACGCGTAGTGGCAATGGCTTTTAACTGCGCGTTATCGACATTTGATACAATCCAGCTTAGCTTTTCATTCGCTACATCTAATTTTTGTGCATCTACCGCTTCTTTTGCAGCAACAAATGCCGCTAAAGTTGCGTACTGAGTGTCTTTATTTTCACTGATGAAGGCATCAGCAGAGGCTAATACGTCATCACTTTCAACAAGCTTAGTGTAGGCATCAGATGCTTGCTCTGCTGTTGTTATTTGATTTTGGTTGTAGGCCTTCCAACCGTACAAACCACCTAAGCCAACAATTACACCTAAAGCAAGTGATAGGCCGTTTTCACGAAAAAAGCGTTTAATCGCTTCTGCTTGTTGTTCTTCAGTTGAATAAATTTCCATGCTTACCTCTATTAAAGCGCTTTACTCGCTGCGCTTTATGTAATTTTAACTATTAATTAGTTCTGCAAGTAGCGCTTTAGCTTGTTCTAGTTCTAATGTGACTTGTTCTTTACGCTCACGCAAATACTTTATGGTCACAACGCCTTGCTCTAATTCATCTTCACCGATAATAACCGCGACTAATGCATCGCTTTTATCAGCACGTTTTAATTGTTTTTTAAAGTTACCACCGCCAGCATGCACCATAACGCGTAATCCAGGTACGTCTCGACGTAACGTAGATGCAATAATAGGGGCTTGAATGCTGGCTTTGTCGCCCATGGCTGCTAAATATACATCAGTACTACGGCGTATGTCACCTACACATTCAAGTGCTTGAAGTAGTAAAACTAGGCGCTCTAATCCCATCGCAAAACCAACTGCTGGGGTTGATTTACCGCCTAATTGCTCAACTAAGCCATCATAACGACCACCGGCACATACTGTACCTTGTGCACCTAAGCTATCGGTTACCCATTCAAATACAGTACGGTTGTAATAATCTAAGCCACGAACTAGCTTTTCATTAACCGTGTATTTGACGCCTGCGGCATCTAATCGTTCACATAAATTTTCAAAATGTTCTTTTGATTCAGTATCTAAATGTTCAGATAATTTTGGCGCATCCACTAATATTGCCTGTATATCTGGGTTTTTAGTATCCAAAACGCGCAGCGGGTTAGAGTACATACGACGCTTAGAGTCTTCATCTAGTACATCGGTATGTTGTTCTAAGAAGGCAATTAAGGCATCACGGTACTGCGCGCGAGCTTCATTTGAGCCTAATGAGTTAAGCTCTAAGCGTACATGATCGCTTATGCCAAATGCTTCCCAAAGTTGCGCCGTGAGTAATATAACTTCAGCGTCTATATCGGCGCTGGCAATACCAAAGGTTTCTAAACCAAATTGGTGAAATTGACGGTAACGACCTTTTTGTGGGCGTTCATGGCGAAACATAGGGCCCATGTACCAAAGGCGTTGTTCTTGATTGTATAACAGGCCATTTTCGTTACCTGCACGTACACACACCGCGGTACCCTCAGGGCGCAGAGTTAAATTATCACCGTTACGATCGGCAAAGGTGTACATTTCTTTTTCTACAATATCGGTTACTTCACCAATAGAGCGTTTAAATAGGTCGGTTGATTCTACAATTGGAAAACGAATTTCTTGATAACCAAACGATGATACGGTCTCGCGTAAAATGTGCTCTACTTTCTGCCAAACTTGCGTATCGCCTGGCAGGCAATCGTTCATACCGCGAACTGCCTGAATTTGTTTTGCCACTGATAAATCCTAAATCTGTTTATGTGCAGTCTTAGACTGCAACCACGTAAAACTAAAAAAATCGACCGCGCATTATAACCCTAACTACAAGGTAATTGCGAGTATAGCGGTGTGTATGTAATTTGTACTGCGCTGTGAATGCCGCTACTAAAAAAGTCAATTGAATGCATATTGCTGGCGTTTAAATCACTCTACGATTTTTATATCGATTGGTGTTTGTTGCTGCTTTTGCTCGATAAAATCGCGCACATAGCCTTCGAGCTGATCAACAATATTATTGTTATCAATACGGGCTTTTTGGCGTTCGCCATTTATGTATAAGCCTGAGCGACGGTTTGCACCGGCAAGGCCAATATCACTGACTAGCGCTTCGCCTGGGCCGTTAACAACACAGCCAATGACTGACACTGAAACTGGCTCAATAATATCTTCTAAGCGCTCTTCAAGTTGATTCATGGTGCTTACTACATCAAACTCTTGGCGTGAACAGCTTGGGCAAGCAATAAAGTTAATCCCGCGCGAGCGAATACGCAGTGATTTTAATATATCAAAGCCAACTTTTATTTCTTGTACTGGGTCTGCAGCGAGAGATACGCGCAGCGTATCACCAATGCCTTCTGCTAATAACATCCCTAAACCAACGGCCGATTTAACAGAGCCAGAGCGCATGCCGCCAGCTTCAGTTATTCCTAAATGCAGTGGCTGGTCTATTTCTTTAGCGAGCAAGCGATATGCGCCAACCGCTAAAAATACGTCTGATGCTTTTACTGAAATTTTAAATTGATCAAAGTCTAAACGGCGTAATATATCTACGTGGCGCATAGCCGATTCTAATAGGGCTTCTGGAGTAGGTTCGCCGTATTTCTCTTGTAAATCGCGCTCAAGTGAGCCGCCATTTACCCCTATTCGAATAGGAATGTTATGCTCACGCGCTGAATCAACTACCGCTCTAATGCGCTCTTCACTGCCAATGTTACCTGGGTTGATACGCAAACAATCAACACCGTATTTTGCTACTTTTAATGCAATGCGATAGTCAAAGTGAATATCGGCGACAAGAGGTATCGACACTTGCTCTTTAATACTTTTAAATGCCTCAGCGGCGTCCATGGTAGGTACTGACACGCGAACAATATCTGCACCGGCATCTTGAATAGCTTGAATTTGGGCTACAGTGGCATCAACGTCCATCGTATCTGTGTTGGTCATCGACTGCACGGCAATAGGTGCACCATCACCAATAGGAACATTACCCACATTTATGCGTGTGGATTTTCTGCGTTTTATAGGAGATTCTGAAAACATAGCGACTACTCTGCTAAGGGTAATTTAAATTTAGCTAAACGGTTTTTAGGAAAGGCCGAAATATCAACTGGCTCACCATTTAGGGTAATACGAACAACATCATGCTTGCCTAATACCACTGAAAAAGGCGCTACTCCGGTTAGGGTCATTTCGTAGCCTGCTTTTTTTACACCAAAAGCAATTTTTTCATCATTGGCATCGTGAATTTCTACCCAGCTCTCATCGTTAAACATCATAAAAATGGTGCTTAAATCACTGTTTTTTGGCTCACTGGTGCTCTGTGCATTATTAACTGGCGCAGCTTGAATTGTTTGTTGTTCATTTTGTAATGCAGAATCTACTTCTTCTGTAGATTCAATGTCATTTAATAGTGCCTCGTCGGCGGTTTCAGCTAACAGCTTGGTGTTTTCTTGTTGTTGAGTTATGAGCGAGTTATTAGCATTAATAGTTTTAGTTTGTTCATCAATAGGCATTGCATTTTGCCACCACCACACTGCAGAAGAACCAATAACGATAGCTAAAATTAAGTAACTTACGGTCATAAGTCGGCTGTCATGGGCTTCTTTTTCTGTGCGCCTTGAAAAGCTTTGCATATCGACCGGTTTATCTGATGTGCTAAAAGCCGGCAGCATCGCTAAAATAGCTGTGCTATCGATGTTTAGTGTGCGGCAGTAGTTTTTTATATAGCCTTTAACGAACGTTTTTGCACCGAGTAAATGATACTCGTCGCTTTCAATATGCTCAACTTGTGATTCTGTTAGCTTTAATAGCGAGGCGATTTCAGCAATGCTGATATTTGCATTTTCTCTATGCGATTTTAGTATTTGTCCTACAGAGGGTTCGTCGCTCTGCGGTTGTGTATTATCTTCATTCATAATATGTATGAGTCTGGATCCACGAGTAAAAGTTAATGTTTTGGCTTAATAACCAGAGTAAGACTTTGTTTTTATTTTTTAGTGTTCGTTTATTCTTGCTACTAGAATGCACGCTTTTAAAGGGTATCATCAGCTGCGGTTTTATAAAAACGTTAGTATCGCCCTTTTAAAATTTTTGCTGTTTTTATTTTTAAAGCCCTTTAATGCACCTAACATATAGCAGTTTAGCATTGAATTACACTGAAATGCTAAATTGGTTTACAGTAAAACGAGCGATATCAAGCGATACACTCGTTTTTACTCTTATTTATACTAATTTAAAAAGGTATTTGTGTCTCTGTTGTATTTTATGCAGCTTACTTTACTGAATCATCAGAGTTTACAGCAGATGTTGGGCTTTTTTTACGAATAATTTTTATTTTTGGCTCCACAATAATTTGATTGTTATTACTGCTTTCTTGCAATTCATCAAGTTGTGCTTGACGGTACTTTTCTCGCAGCACTTCAAACTCTGTTTGCCTTAATTGGTTGTCACGAATGGCGTTAGCTTGAACACTATTTGGGTACGTTTGCAAAATGGTAGCTGCAATTTTTTCAGCATCTTCTATTCTACCCATGCGTTGTTTAACCAAGTAGCTGAGTAACAATGCTCGCGAAGAAACCTGTGCAGTATCGTCATAACGTTTTATTAAAGTACTGGCTTTATATAAGTCACTTTTGGCGTAATACAAAGCCGCTAAGCTTATTAATGTAGAGGCGCGTTGCGAGCTGTGGTTTAGCGCTTGTTGAAAGTAGCTTTCTGCATTGGTAAAGTCATTAAATTCAATGGCGCATAAGGCTAAATTTTCATAGCTTTGTGCTACACGAATATAGCTAGGAATTTCAATCGCTTTTAAAAATTGATCGGTCGCGCGATCATACTCATCAATACTACATAAAAACGTACCGTAGTTATTTAGGGTGTTCGGATCGTCAGGCTTAATCGCCAACGCTTTTTGATAGGCTTTGTCGGCTAATGCATTTTCGCCAACTTGTTGGTAGTAATAGGCTAAAGAATAATGAACTTCGGGAAGATTTGGTGCATATTCGCTCGCACGCTCAAGGTTGTATTTTGCTTGGGAATTATTACCGGTGTTTAAATATTGTAATGCCAAAGCAATGCGGGTACGTGCTGCGCCTGCGTTGTTTATTTTATTTTCGACGACGGGTTTGTCACTGCCGTTGTAACTATTTTCAGTCACACAACCGCTTAAAAGTAGTGTTGATAGTGCTAAAGCAAGTAAAGATCGCATTACCTTGTCTCTTTATTTATTTCCATAGCCTCTATCTTACCTCAAAGCCTTTGTGTTGCATCATTTATTTAAAAATAAACAATTTATCACAAAGGCACAGAGTTACTTAGTTAGGCTTGGTGAATATTTACTGCAATTGCATTGTCATCACGCATTTTCTTTTTAGCCATACGTTTTGTTCTATCAACCACATCGCCAGCTAACTGACCACAGGCAGCGTCAATGTCGTCCCCTCGTGTACGACGAACAATACAGGTAATCCCCGCAGCTTGTAATACCTTTGAAAAACGGTCAATTCGGCTGTTGCTTGAACGCGTATACTCATTACCTGGGAACGGGTTAAACGGAATAAGGTTTACCTTAGATGGCGTACCTTTTAGCGTTTTAACCAGTTCATGTGCTTGGTCGGTACTGTCGTTTACGCCATTAAGCATAACGTATTCAATGGTGACATCTTTATTGGCTTTTGAGCCATCAATATAACGACGACAGGCCGCTAAAAATTCTTCAATTGGGTACTTTTTATTGATCGGTACTAAAATATCACGCAGTGCGTTATCTGGCGCATGCAGTGAAATAGCCAGTGCTACGTCGATTTTTTCTTTCAATAAATCAAGGGCAGGTACTACACCCGAGGTACTTAATGTTACGCGGCGCTTTGATAAACCAAAGCCCCAGTCGTCCATCATCAGCTCCATCGCTGGTACTACGTTTTTAACATTCAGTAGCGGCTCGCCCATCCCCATCATAACGACGTTAGTGACAGGGCGCTTTTCGCTGTTTCCATCAAGGCCAATGTCTTTGGCTACACGCCATACTTGGCCAATAATTTCAGACACTTTTAAGTTACGGTTAAAGCCTTGTTGTGCCGTTGAGCAAAAAGTACATTCCAGTGCACAGCCCACTTGCGACGATACACATAATGTGGCGCGATCTTTTTCTGGGATCCAAACAGCTTCTACTTCTTGGCCGCCCTCAAGTACGAGTGCATATTTAATTGTACCGTCGCTGGCTTGCTGGCGAACTGAAATTTCAGGTGCAACAATTTCGCATTCATTTTTAAGCTTTTCTTTTAGCTTTTTGTTTACGTTGCTCATTTCGTCGAAATTATCTACGCCAAAATGATAAATCCATTTCATCACCTGATCGCCACGAAATGGCTTTTCACCGAATGATACAAACAACTCTCGCATTGCATCTCGGTTTAAATCTAATAAGTTAATCTTTTTTTGCTCGGTCATGTAACAACCTCAATCGGTGGCGGTGATGGTAAAAATTTACAAGGGCGAATTGTACACAATTCATCCACTATAATCATTAAGTAAAACATCATAAATAAACGGTTAATACTTTACGTAATGACTAAAAAAGGGCTCGAAAGCCCTTTTCATACTTTGCATCACAGGGTTAGCTGTGAACTCGAATTAACGAGTACGTGGGCAAAGTTCTTCGTCAGCGAAGAAGTACGCGATTTCGCGAGCAGCAGATTCAACAGCGTCAGAACCGTGAACCGCATTTTCGTCGATGCTATCAGCGTAGTCTGCACGTAAAGTCCCCGCTAGTGCTTCAGCTGGGTTAGTAGCACCCATGATTTCACGGTTTTTAAGAACAGCGTTTTCGCCTTCAAGAACGGTAACCATTACTGGGCCAGAAGTCATGAAAGATACTAAAGCACCAAAGAAAGGACGCTCGCTGTGCTCAGCGTAGAAACCTTCAGCTTTCTCTTGTGAAAGGTGAACCATTTTAGCTGCAACGATTTTAAGACCTGCAGTTTCGAAACGGTTGTAGATTGCGCCGATGTGGTTTTTAGCAACTGCATCAGGTTTTACGATTGAAAAAGTACGCTCTAAAGCCATCTTTGTGCTCCAATAATTTAAATAAAAGGTTGAATATTAACGGGCGCGAATTATACGCGTTTTAGTCAAAAAAACCTAATTTATTCTACCTTGCTTGCTTTTTTTAATTTGCTAACCCCGATTTATGAACTAAAAACAATGTTTTTACGTTTACTATGTGTTTATAAACATGAGCTATACTTTTGTTTAAGTGGTGAGACTTTTTATTCATAGTACACTTTTTATAGACTCAATATGCATGCCGATACATTTAAACACTAAGGTAACAATATGTTTTTTAACCAATCTTTAAAAAATCAAATCGCTGATTTACAAAGTAAGCTTTCTGTAAGGGAGCAGGTTAAGCAAAGCTTAGACAGTGAAATGCTGGTGTTAGAGCTTGATAAGCAAGGTGCTATTTTAAGACAAAATAAAAATTTTGAGCGAGAGTTTAACTACTCAAATAACAAAATAATTAATAAAAATATTTTAGACTTCATTCCTGAAAATGCTAGAAATAACGCGGATTTTCATGTCTTTAAAAAAGCGCTAAGTAAAGTAGAACATTTTGCCGGCGCTATCCAAGTATCCCACCCAAACGGACAACGAGATTGGTTACGCTGCATTTTACATCCTATAAAAAACGAGCAAGGTCAGCTTGAGTATTTAACCCTGCATTGCACTGTGCTTACACAAATAATTGAGAGTTCAAGAGAAAACGAAGATTTAATCAAAGCATTGCATCGTTCAACAGCGGTTATTGAGTTTGATACTCAAGGTATGGTGTTACGTGTTAATGACAACTTTTTAAAAAGTATGAGTTATTCAAGACAAGACGTGGTGGGCAAGCATCATGGTATGTTTTGTGACGAACAAGAAGCGAGTAGTAAAGAGTATCAGGCCTTCTGGCAACGTTTGCGTAATGGTGAGTTTATTGCGAGCAGATTTAAACGTATTGATAAACACGGCCATGTAGTTTGGTTAGAGGCTTCATATAATCCGATTTTTAATGAAGCAAATGAGCTCTATAAAGTAGTTAAATTTGCCACAGTGATCACTGACCAAGTAGAAAGAGAACTGGCTACAGAGCAAGCGGCGAGTATTGCGCATGGCACTTCTATCGAAACTGATAATAACGCGGATAAAGGTGCTGAAGCGGTACAAAAAACAGTTCAGGTTATGAACGAACTGTCGGTGCAAATGGAGCAAGCTGCTCAAGAAATTTCAGCATTAGATAAACAGTCGCAACTGATAGCGAGCATAGTGCAGAGCATTAGCAGTATTGCTGATCAAACTAATTTATTGGCACTTAACGCGGCTATTGAGGCCGCGCGTGCAGGCGAGCAAGGCCGTGGATTTGCGGTGGTGGCTGATGAAGTGCGTTTACTTGCCTCCAGAACCAGTAAAGCTACCGAAGAAATCGTGGATGTTGTACAGCAAAACCAAAATTTAACTCAATCAACCGTTGCAGTAATTGAGCAAGGTAAAAATAAAGCGCAACAAGGTCTAGCGCTCTCCAAAGAATCTGGTGATGTAATGAGTGATATTAAAAAAGGCGCGCAACAAGTTGTTGATGCCGTTAGTCAATTCTCGAACCAATTAAGCAGTAAAAAATAACTTAAATTTACAGCTCTTTATTTATTAGCGCAGAAGAGAAATTTTGATGATCTTGATCAAGGTTTCTCTTTTGCCATCTCATTATACTTGCGCGCTTTATTTCCCTTAATTATTCATGCAACCGGCTTGAACCCGGTTCGATGTATGGAGCGCACATGTCAGCTGTTTCTTCTTCAACCTTATTTGTACCTGAATTACTTTGCCCCGCAGGCAGCTTAAAAAACATGCGTTATGCCTTTGCCTATGGTGCCGACGCGGTTTATGCCGGCCAACCGCGTTACAGTTTAAGAGTGCGCAATAACGAATTTGATTTAGATACATTACAAATAGGGATTAACGAAGCACATGCGCTGAATAAAAAGTTTTATGTAGTGTCGAATATTGCCCCGCATAACGCAAAAGTTAAGTCGTATTTACGTGATATAGAGCCGGTGATTGCTATGAAACCGGATGCATTGATCATGTCAGATCCTGGGTTAATTATGCTAGTACGTGAAAAATGGCCTGATATGCCAATTCATTTGTCGGTTCAAGCCAATGCAGTGAACTACGCAAGCGTACAGTTTTGGGCAAAACAAGGTATTGAGCGGGTAATTTTGTCTCGCGAGCTATCGCTTGAAGAAATCAGCGAAATTCGTGCTCTGTGCCCAGAAACAGAACTAGAAGTATTTGTGCATGGCGCACTGTGTATGGCTTATTCAGGGCGTTGTTTACTCTCAGGCTATATTAATAAACGCGATCCCAACCAAGGCACCTGCACCAATGCATGTCGTTGGGAGTATGATGTTAAACCTGGTACAGAAAACGAAACCGGTGAAATGGTACATAAAATTGACCCTAAAACGGTTATACCTACGTTAGGTGAAGGCGCACCAAGTAACGATGTATTTATGCTAGAAGAGCAAGGTCGCCCGGGTGAATATATGCCTGCATTTGAAGACGAGCACGGCACTTATATCATGAACTCAAAAGACTTACGCGCCGTGCAATACGTAGAGCAGCTAACAAAAATGGGGGTGCATAGTCTAAAAATAGAAGGGCGTACTAAGTCATTTTATTATGTTGCGCGTACCGCACAAGTATACCGTAAAGCGATTGACGATGCGGTTGCAGGTAAACCATTCGATGCTGATTTATTTAAAACTCTTGAGAACCTTGCACACCGCGGTTATACCGAAGGTTTTTTAAAACGCCACGCCCATCAAGATTATCAAAATTACGAATACGGTCACTCTGTATCTACCAAGCAGCAATTTGTGGGTGAGGTATTAGGGCGTAATGCTAATGGTTTGGTTGAAATAGATGTAAAAAATAAGTTTTGTGTTGGTCATTCATTAGAGCTAATGACGCCGAAAGGCAATATTAGTTTTCCCCTAGAAAGTATGGAAAATAAAAAAGGCGAAAGCATTACTGATGCTAAAGGCTCAGGCCATATCGTAAAAATTCCACTGCCTGACACTATCGATTTAGAGCACGCTATACTGATGCGCAACTTGGATGAAAACCAAGACACCCGCAATCCGTTTAAGCATGCTGTTTTATAATAGAGAGTTTAATCATGGCTTTATTAATAAACAGCAAATGCATTAACTGTGATATGTGCGATCCAGAGTGCCCAAATGAAGCCATTTATATGGGCGCTAAAATTTATCAAATAGATCCTGCAAAATGCACCGAATGTGTGGGTCATTACGACAAGCCAACGTGCGTGAGCGTATGCCCCATTGATTGTATAAAGCCCGATCCTAATCATCGTGAGAGCTTAGATGAACTGGCGGAAAAGTATGTGAGATTGATGGGTTAAGGGCATCGTTTGGTGTATTAAGTTATGGACAGTACATCAAACTTTCTTAGTTTATAAGTTGAGAAAATAGCCATAAGAGTCGTTAATCCTCTGATTTTGTTGACTCACCCACGTAAAGTATTCTTTATTCTCTAGCAAGCTGGCAGCCTCATTATCGACGATTATTATGGCATTTTGGTGCATTTGTAATATAGATGCTGGGCAGCTGGCTGATAATGGACCGTTTACCATATCTTGTATTGCTTGTGCTTTATTTTTACCGGTGGCAATTAATAACACGTATTTTGCTTCCATGATGGTCGCAATTCCCATGGTCATTGCCATATGTGGTTGCGGTTCTTGGGGTGTAAAAAGTCGGCTGTTATCTTGTATTGTTTGTTTTGCTAAAGATTTAATTCGAGTACGCGAAGCAAAGCTGGATGAAGGTTCGTTAAAGCCAATATGCCCATTGCCACCAATACCGAGTAATTGCAGGTCAATTCCGCCCAGCTCTGTGATTTTTTTTTCAAACACCGTCCCTTGTTGTCTTGGATCTTGATGACGATTACAGGTGGGTAAAAAGGTGTTTTTTGGGTCGATATCTATATGATTAAACAACTGTTCATTCATAAAGTAACGGTAGCTATTGATGCTATTTTCATCAATATCGTAATACTCGTCTAAATTAAAGGTGCTGACTTGGCTAAAATAAACCTCTTTGTTTTTATGCTTTACTATTAGCTGTTTATATAAATCAACAGGCGTACTACCAGTTGCAAGTCCTAGATTGGCATTAGGTTTAGTATTGATTAACTTTTTAATAAGCTCAGCGGCATTGTTGGCAACAGCGGCTTTATCATCAAATATAAGTACTTGCATTTTAGTTCTCGCTTAATTGTTTTTTAGCATAGTGATGAACACCAATAACATCGGCATTGGCACCCGATTTAGGTGCTAGTAAATTGACTTGATAAATCTCGGGTGCGTGTTGAATTTTTGCCGCCACCTTGTTAAAAAATAATGGTGCTAAGCCGACACTGCCCCCAATAACAACATTGCTATTACCAAAAGTAGCTTTCATATTAAATATAAGTTCGGCTACGGCTGCAGCGGCATTGTTAATAATAGGCATAATATCTGGGTGCTCAGCGTAGTCTGTAAATACATCTTTTGCGCTGATCGTTTTGTCTAATGCTTGGCTTGCATATTTTGCAATAGCAGTGCCAGAGGCAATCGCTTCCACACAGTTCTCTCGGCCACAATGGCAAGCGTAGTGTTGATTTGATAAGGTTTTAACTGTGGTGTGACCCAAGTGGGCGCAAAAGCCATCGGCGCAGGTTATTATATCGTTGTTAAAAACAATACCTGCCCCAACACCTGTTGAGACGGTGATATAAATAAAGTTTTTATTATTCAGTTGCTCATTTAATACGTACTCTGCCCAAGCAGCTGCAGAGGCGTCATTAATAATGGTGACAGGCAGACCCGTTAAACTGCGAAACTGAGCCTGTAATGGTAATTGTCGACGCACTGATAAAAAATTAACAGCATCAGGACTCACTTGGCCAGTACAGGCAATATTAATTGAGCGTGCTTGTGCCACCCAATGCTTAATTTGTGCATATACATAGGAAGCTAAATCATCAATATTTGTATGAATGATAGAGTCTACTTTTATAGCGTCGACAATTTGGTCGTTATCAATAAGGGCACACGCTATTTTGGTGCCGCCAATATCAATTGCAATATCCATATTTAAGCATCGTCCTGAGCATTGTTGATACTATTTACAAACCAACTGGTGATATGTTCTACACGGGTAATTGCTGAGCCAACCGTCACACACAGTGCACCCAAGGCTATAGCGTTTGCTGCACGTTCTGGTGAGTTATATCGCCCTTCAGCAATAACATTCACACCCGCACTGACCAACTCAGTGACGAGCTGATAGTCTGGCTCATCGGGTGTTTGTGCTAAATTTAAATACCCCGAGAGAGTGCTTCCAATAAAGGTGCAGCCAGCCTCATGCAGCAGTTTACCGTCAGTAAAATCGGCGCAGTCAGCCATCGCAATACAGCCTTGGTTATGAATTTCAGCTAATAACGTTAATCTATCCACTGGTCGCGGTCTGTCTGTACCGTCAAAAGCAATAATGGTGGCGCCAGCTTGCGCAAGTGCAATTACATCTTCAACATAAGGTGTAATTCGAATTTCAGTATCATCAAGATCACGCTTTACAATACCAACAATCGGAACATGTACTACTTTTGCCACCGCACGTACATTCTCTACCCCTTCTATTCTCAATGCTTTTGCACCTCCTGAAAGTGTTGCTAATGCCATAGCAACAATATGTTCAGGTTTATCCATTGGGCCATTATCTACAGGCTGACATGATGCAATTAAGCTATTTTTTAACTGATTAATTAACTCGTTTTCTAATGCGTAATTTTTCATAACTTTCACTCTTGATATTGCTTAGTCTTTCATCGTAAACAAGGTTAATCGGGTTAAATCTTTATTGTGGGCAGGAAATAGTAAGCTAACAAAGTAGCCAACAATTAAGCAGGTTAGAATGCCAATCGTCCCGTACAAGTAGCCGTTAGCCCAGCCATATTTCCAGGCTGAAATCATTAAGCTCACTCCGCTAATAATGCCAACAATAGCGCCAATCGAATTTGCCTTTTTGGTCAATGCACCGAGTATAAAAATACCGCCAAGTGCCCCCATAAACATACCGATAACTTTAAAGTAAGCTTCCATTAGTGAACGGATTTCAGGGTCAATAAATATAAGCCCGACAAGCGTGCCTAAAACCCCCGATACAAATGTTAAAATTCTCGCTAGGCTCATATAAGCTTTCTCGCTTTTAACGAAGTTAAATGGCCTAACAAAGTCAGTAAGTATTGTGGTTGCAATTGAGTTCATACTAGTTGAAACCGTTGATTGCGCAGCTGCAAAAATACCGGCAATAATTAACCCTGCTACCCCAATAGGGAGCTCATTAGAAATAAAAGTAGGGAAAATTTGGTCTATTTGAATACTCGGATCGAGTTTTTCAGGATTAAGTTGATAGAACGCATACAAGCCCGTACCTATACAGAAAAATAATAAGGCGCCAGGGGCAGCAAGAATAGCATTGGCCCAAATAGATTTTGCAGCAGCAGCTGGATCTTTAGTAACCATGTATCTTTGAACAACGGCTTGATCGGCCGTATAACTTGATAAGTTTTGCCCAATGCCACCCAGAATTATTACCCAAATAGATAAAGTGGTAATACTTTCAAAGCTAAAGTCGGTGTTTACAATGGTAAACTTGTCATCTGCAAAGCCTATTTGAATAAAGCTTGTAAAACCATCATCTAACCCAGCAATAATAACAAAAAAACAGACTACAGCCCCAATAAGTAGTACTACTGTTTGAATCGTATCGGTCCAAATAACCGCTTCTACGCCACCTAAAGTGCAATACAATAAGCACAATACGCCCATAATTAACACGCTCTCAGTTGCACTAATTGGTGTCACTGCTGATAAAGCCAGCGCAGTAAGTGCCATTACAATACCCATTCGACCAATATGAAATAATGTGAATAAACCACTGGCAAAAAGGCGTACTGACATATTGAATCGTTTTGATAAAAATTCGTAGGCGCTAGTGGCATCTAGTTGTCTAAAAAATGGAATAGCAACATAAACGGCTATTGGAGCAACGGCAATTATCATCCAAATGCCAATCAGAAGTATCCAGTTTGTTTGATACACAATGGCGGGCAGTGCTATATAGGTTAATGAGCTTAACATGGTGGCATAGATTGAGCAGGCTGCTGCCCACCAAGGAATAGATTGTCCCCCTCTAAAGTAGTCATCGGTATTTTTGTTTTTAAACATAAAATACAAACCAACCATGACAACAGATAGTAAATAAACTACCAATACCAGCATGTTTTGCCAGCCAAATTCACGAGCTGTATTGTTAATTTTGCCTTCGACAAGTGTTGTTTTAGCAGTATTTGTATCGGTGACTAGAGCATAAGTATGCGCTCTATTAGCCACTATGTTATGAAATGTATAATTTGAGCTTTCATAGCTTGACCAGGCTTTTGTGATGGTATTAAACGATTTAGCGTGACCATTTTTTGTAATAATTAATAAATGAGACTGGCCTAAAGCGGAAGCATAAATTAACGAGTTCGTCTCAACAAGTTGGCTAGCTGTACGATTAACGATGGGTGCCCAAGTATTGGTGTCAGGGTTAAATATATGCATAAATAGCGCTGAGTTAGCGTCATAACTTTTAGATGAATAGTTTTCAGAAATGGCATAAATTCGGTCTTTATTTCCATCATTTTGTATTGCTAACTTTAATTGACGAGTCCTACTTGATGTAAATATATCACTGTTCAGCTGAGTCCAATTACGCTGTTCGCCATCAACTGCAATCTTAAAAAAATACCATTGTTGATCGAAGCCAGCTAAATATAAATTGCCTTCGTATATTTGTGCACTGATCTGCTTGAGTGGACGCGGTAAATTAGTAAACTGAGAGGACACTAATTTTTTAGATGACTCATTCCAATGCAACACATTTACCAAGGTCGATTGAATCGAATCTAACTTCCCCCCTAAAATAAACGTTTTCTTGCCATATTGCAGAGTTATTGCTGCAGCTCTATTACCCTCAGTCGGACTAAGGGGGAGCAGTGAGATAACATTATTGTTTTTCAGATCGAATTTAATCAGATTGTTGTAATGACTATTTGAAATAAATACCGAGTCATTATTTGCGAAGTAAACTGTATTTTTATTTACTGTTAAGTGTTCAGCTCCCCCCTTTATGGGGTCCCAGTTTAACTGTGTTTGCGCAAATGAATGGCTTGATGCTAGAAGCAATAAAAATGTAATTATTTTTCTCATAGTGCAACTGTATACCTGTTTGTAGTGTATACCTGTTATACCACTAGGTTTGGCATAAATCCATTGTTTTAACATTTAAGATACAAAAAAAGGCTAAAATTAGCCTTTTTTTAATTTATAAAGTGTACTTATATCAGCCATAATAATTATCAAAAACATAGTCTATGTGAGCTGAAAGTTGCGCATCTGCGCCCTCGACATCACCATTTTTTATACACTCAAAAATAGCCACGTGATCATCATAACTTTTTTTATTTAATTCCGCGGTATTAATGCGATCTGGACGCGAGTCAATTAGCCAATCCATTAAGGCTTGGTGAACAGCTAAAAAGATGGGGTTACCAGGTATAGAGGCTATCACACGGTGAAAATAAATATCGGTCCGTCTAAATTGACTATCATTTTCGATAGACCTTCCATTTAACTCTAGCGCTTCTTCGAGTTCTTTAATTTGGCTCGGTGTTGCTGATGCTGCTGCATGCCTTACTAAGCTTGACTCAAAAAAACGTCTTAACTGATCAAAATACTTTAAACCATTTGGTTGAGCCAAAAAGTCTTTAGACATCCCTGATAGTTCAGCAATTATTGTATCTGCGGATGGGCGGGTAACCCGGGTTCTTTCGCCACTACTTATTTTTACAAGACCTTTGCGTGCAAGTGCTGCGAGTGCATCCCTAATTGATGGTCTACCAACACCAAAAGCAGCCATAAGCTCTCTTTCTGATGGTAAGGCATCACCCTCTGCGATTTCACCTTGCCTGATCATCCGCTCGAGTTCTTCTTCAACGGTTTCAGATAATTTTTTTCGTTCAACTGGGCGAGTAACTTTTAATGTCATTTAAAAACCTATCAACTATTTGGTTATTTACCTATTGTACCATAGCGCGATTATTTCGCTAACTCTACCTAAAATATACCTATTTAAGGGAAAGTTTAATTAATGCAGTCTTTTATCATTGCTAGCGTTTTTTGTATATATTTTATTCTGGTTGCTAACGATTGTTTATTAGGAAGTAATGATATTTTACAGCCGACAAAGTCTAATTTCTTGCCTGCTTGTAATTGCATACAGCGTTTAACTTGTTCTTCATTTAACACAGAGTCTCGATTATTTATACAATCAAAGTCATTGAATTGAGGTGGCATATGGCTATCTTTCCATACACCATAAACATCAGAAGTGTCGCTGGCACCTGAAAATATAAGCCCAGTTAATAAATCAGCCTTAATACACTGCTTTATGTGTTCTACAGGACCATTACAACTTTTAGCCTCTATTGCCGAGCGTCCCCAGTTGATAGAAATGCCGAGCTTCTGTTTAGCATGCTTATTAACCGTTGTGATAGCATCAATCTCATCTTCAATGCGCATAAACCCCTTTTCACTGTGTTGTGTATTTACTTGAGCATCACAATGTTCAATTACTAGTTTAGCACCATGCCAATCCCATTGTTGTAATTCGTTAAGCGACTTAACTAAGGCGCGAACTGAAGAGGGGACTTGCTCATTAATTGTCGGTGCACTATGGATTAAAACATGGGTAACCATTTGTTTATTAAAATAACTATTGAACTGTTGAATTTGTTGATTCGCTTGTTGGTAAAATTTAATGGCTTTACTTCGGCCTACTTCATTGTCTGAAGCAATACCAAAATAGGGATCTTTACTAAGTTCGGCCATTGTCCCTGGGATACAGGTAATTACACTGCGCCAATTTGAATTTAACTGTGCATAAAACCATTCATTACCAAACCTGTTGAGCTGCCCCGAAAATGGAATTTCCAACCCACTAATAGCGACGTCTTCTTTTAATGTTTTATAGAAAAGTTGCTCGGTTTGCTGATCCCAACTTGAGTCAGCGGGAACAGATGCGTATGCGCCTGAAAGTATGTCCATATTAATTCCTTTAGTTGTAGTAAAGCGGTAGCAGCAGAGCATAATCAATTTTTATTAGCCTAATTATTATTCTGTAGAACTAAGCATTTGATGTATTGTGGTGTAGCTGTTATACCAGTGGTGTATGGTTAACACAACTACTGATTTTTTAAATTAATAGATAGGTTTAAAAGTGAATATATATAAATACGGTGACGATTCGCAGCAATATGGCCAATTAATTAGACCAAAAAACAATCATTATTTACCTGTAGTTATTGTGATTCATGGCGGATATTGGAAAGATAACCACAGCTTAGACACTTACCCAACGAAGCATATTGTTCAGTATTTAAAAGACTTCAATATCGCTATTTGGAATTTAGAATATCGAAGGATGAATAGTCTAGGGGCTAATGTAACAGCGCCATGGCCAAGCATACTGAACGATGTTGGCGAAGGGGTCGATTTCTTATCAAGTTTAGCTGAACAGCATAAACTTGATTTAAGCAACGTGACACTTATTGGCCACTCTGCAGGTGGGCATTTAGCAACGTGGGCAGCATCGAGGGCTATGATTAATCCATGCTCGATTTTGTATAGGCCGAACTATTTAACAGTAAAGTCGGTGATTTCAATTGCTGGAGTCCTAGACTTAAGACGTGCAGAAGACTTAGGACAGCCAGAGCAAGTAAGTAAATTGTTAAACAAAAACAATAATATAAAAACAAGTGTGGCAAACAGTAATCCTGCTCAGCTAGTCGATGCCAATGTTAGGTATATCATCGTTCATGGTGATATGGATAAAGAAGTAAATATAAACCAAGCCTTGAGTTTTATAGAGTGCGCTTGCTTGAGTAAAGTGGTGCTGCACATTTTAAAAGAAGATGATCATTTCACGATGTTTCCTGGTTTTGCAAAAAATCAGCGGAGTTGGGAGCAGCTAAAAGAGATAATTTATACGGAGTTGCAGATAATAAAGGCTGGTAATTTCAAAGCCAGTGTACTTCAAAAGTAATGTGTATTTTACGCATATTTTCATGTCTGATTTAGCATGTAAGCCCCTTACTTAATAAAAAAGGTAAAAATAATCCAAAGATTGACTGTTGAACAATTATTACTCGGCTTATTTTTGAGTAATAAATAAAACGTTTTTGCTGTTATTAAGTGCTTACTTTTATTTTTCATCCAACCAAATTATTTATTTAATGTGATTTAAATGTTAATTAAAATCTTGTTGAAGGTGTACTGGTATGATAGGTTGATTGTATAATATTTATTCACCAGTTATATTTACATCGTCATAATGAGAGAAAACCATGAAAAAAAATAAAGTTCAGCATCACTTATCCGCTTTATCGGTCTGTATTGCAGCCGTATTAAGCTCGCAAGTTATTGCGCAAGAGTCAGAGTCAAAAAAAGATATTGAGCGTATTAACGTTACTGGCTCAAATATTTTTAAAGGCAGTGCCAACTTTAGTTCGTCTTCACCGGTTGTTGAGCTAGGTAAAGAAGCTATTGAAGGGGTGGCTGCTATTTCAATTTCCAATACATTGAGCCGATTACCTTCAGTAACTGCCGGTACTAATGATGCATCGAATAATGGCGATGGCGGTGGCAGTTCAGGTATTAGTACCACGTCATTAAGAAATTTAGGCACAGCGAGAACGCTTGTATTAGTTAATGGGCGTCGATATGTGTCGGGTACATCCGCAGGTGATGGCTATGGTGTTGATTTAAATTCCATTCCCACCTCGATTATTGAACGAGTTGATGTACTAACCGGTGGCCAATCTGCAATTTATGGCTCTGATGCAATTGCAGGTGTAATAAATATTATTACCAAAAAGAATTTTGAAGGTGTTGAGGTTAATGTGTTTGGTGCTGATTCAGATGAAGGTGGCGCAGCTAGACAAAACATAGATTTTACTTATGGCAAAAACTTTGATTCTGGTAATGCATGGTTTTCTGTTGGCCTTGCTAATCAAGATGATTTAATGGCTAGGGACAGAGATTTTTCAAGAAATAGTATTAATGTGCATGATGAAGACGGTGATGGTCTGCGTGAAACATTGCGTGTTAGAAACGGACCAATGCACGTAGATGGTGGCGCATTTCAGTTTGCTGATGTGAGTATTTTTGGTAACGGTGATGAGTTTAGCCAATTTGCGCCAAAAATAACCGCAGATGGGCAGCTTGATGGTGAGAGTGATTTTTATAATCAAACTTTTTATCGAAAAGCGATTGCACCTTATAAGCGACAATATGCAGCAGCAGGCATGACATTTGATATTTCAGATAAAGTATTTGCTGAGCTTGAAATTAATTATTCTGAAGTAAACTCTTCTACCAATATTGAAACTGCACCTTTGAGTATAGTAAATGATGTATTTGCTGTTAACCGAGGGGGAGTGACGGGAATTGATGTTGCTGATAGTCCATTTTTTAATGGTAGCAGTGCGCAAAGTCAATTATTACCGGCTTTACAAGCGTCGGGTGGAACGTCATTAGATCGGGTAAATACTTTTAGACGTTTAGCTGAGTTTGATAATTTAGGCGTAGAAAATCATCGTAGCACTTTTCGCATTGCGGGTAATTTAGATTATGAATTTGATAGTGGTCTCTTATTAAGCACCTCAGCGGTATATGGCACAACTAATCAAGTACAGAAAAACAGTGGCGATGTAAATTTAGTCGCACTTCGCTCGGCTTTGAATATTGAAGAAGATGGCAATGGTGGTTATCAATGTGCAGATGCTACAGATAGATGGCAAGGATGTGTGCCTATTAACCCATTTGGCACAACTGACAGTGAGTTAGGTTTAGCGGGTGTGACAGGTTTTTCTGATGAGGCAGTTGATTATATTGGTATTTCTACTGGTCAAACCGGGGTTATTAAACAGTATGTAGTAAATAGTGTTTTATCTGGTGAGTTACCTTTTACTCTTAATGATGAGTTTATCGGTTTTGCTGCAGGTATTGAATACCGCAAAGAAGAGGGAGCAGAAACGCCTGATGCGTTCCGTCAAGCAGGTATCACTCGAAGACTACAAGTGTTTCCAACAAAAGGCAGCTTTTATTCTTATGAGGCTTTTGGTGAAGTATTATTACCCGTTTATGATTGGCTTAATGTAAGTTTGGCGATGCGGGTTGGTGATTATTCGTCAATTGGCAATACCTCAACGTATCGTTTAGGAATTGATGCACCAATTAATGATTACGTGCGTCTTCGTGCAAGCCTTTCTAGTGCGGTAAGAGCACCTAATGTTAATGACCTTTACGCTGCAGGATCTGCAAGTGCAACTGGTGGTCATGATGTGTGTGATGGGGTAACTGCAAATTCTACAGGTAATGTAGCTGATAACTGTCGCTCAATAGATTCTATTGCACAACGTATCGCATCAGATGGCTCGTTTACACTGGTAGGCTCTGAAAGTCAGAATGAACGCTTCTTAAAAATGGGCTCTGAAGACTTACAAGAAGAAACAGCAGATACATATACCTTAGGTGCGGTATTCACGCCAATTGATTCACTTTCGGTTTCTTTAGATTATTACTCTATTGCAATTGAAGATGCAATTTTAAATGTAGGTGCTGGTGAGATCATTAATCGTTGTTACGATGTGTCGCCAACTGAATTTGACGCATCGTGTAATGGTAATGTGGTGCGTGCTGTTAACGGCCCTATTTTAAATATTACCTCCAAGGCAATTAATGAAAGTGAAGTTAGAACAAGTGGCGTAGACGTTGAAGTTTTTTACACCATGGATAAGTTAGACTTGAGTTTATCTGCATCTTATTTAGATGAGTATGTGACAACAAGTAAATCGGGCGTTGAGCGCGACTATAAGGGCGAAGTACTTTACCCTGAATTTAGATATACCTTTAACACGACTTATAACGTGACTGAAGACTTTAATTTATTTGCTCAAGTTACCTTTCGTGATGAAACACAAAATGATGTAAATAATGATGTTAATCAAACGCTATCTGATGACATAAATACATTGGATTCAGTTTATTACGTAGATTTACGTGCATCATATAGCTTTAATGAGTCATTTAATGTGTATGCAGGAACCAATAACTTGTTTAATGAAGAACCGGATATTATTCCTCGAGGCACTGTAACCGGTTCTGCTGCAGGTACTAACACTGAGCCAAGGGCTTACGACATAATTGGTCGTCAATTCTTTGTTGGTCTTAAATATAAGTTTTAATTCACTTTTTGTAAAAAAACCTAATCGCTTAGATTAGGTTTTTTTCATTTTAATTAAATAGTGAGGATGGTATGCATCGATTAATGATGTGGCTTAGTTGCTTAGTGTTAAGTAGTTTTTTTAGTGTGCCACTTGAGGCTAAAACAGATAGTGTGATTGCTAACTGGTCGAAAGTGGCTTCACTACCACTTTCAACTCAAAAAGGAGAACCGACGGGAATATCAGCAGCCTATATCGGTGTAATTGGTTCATATTTAGTTATAGCGGGAGGGGCTAATTTCCCTTATGGGCACCCTTACTTTGATGGTGCTAGCAAATATTACCATGACACTATTTATGTATACGATATTAGTGACAACCAATTTAAGTTAGTGGCTACCTCTAAGCTGCCTATGGCAATGGGTTATGGCGCAACAGTAACTAAAAACAACCACTTGCTTTTGGTGGGCGGTAAAAATAATCAACAGACGTACGACACGGTTATAGAGTTAACGCTAGATGAAAATCACATACCTCAAACCCAAATAGTCGCTAGACTGCCATTTGTTTGGTCTGATGGTGCAGCCGACATACATGATGGTTTTTTATATCTATTTGCAGGTAATGTAGATGGTAAAATTTCAAATCAGGTCTGTAAATTTTCTTTTGTCAGTGCGCGATGTGACAGTGACATACCTGCATTACCCGCCATTGCGCGTACGCAATTTCCGGCGATAAGTATAAACGATGAGTTTATGTTATTTGGTGGGTTCAATCCGCAAGCAATCTCGCATAATTTTGCACTCACAGACGCTTATGCTTTTGATTACAGCACAGCGAGTTGGCGTGCATTACCCAATACCCAACTGAATAATAAAGACGTCACCCTTGCCGGAGGTAGTGCCCTGCGTTTAACCAAAAATAAAATATTATTTTTAGGCGGTGTAAACAAGCAAATATTTGATAACGCAGTATTAAAATTAACAACATTGCAAGGCCAAGCGTTAGCGCAATTTAAACAACAGTACTTTTCTATGTCAGTAGCTGCATTTAAGTTTAACCGTAAACAAATCGTATTTGATTTAAAAAGCGGTACTTGGTCAGCACTCAAACAGCTTGTCCCCTTTGCTGGTGGTGCCGGGCCCCTCCAAACTGCGCAATATCAAGACACCCTATATTGGGTATCAGGTGAAGTAAAAGCCGTACAGCGTAGCCCTTATATATACAGCGCTAAAGTTTCACCCCTTACTGAAAAATAATCGATATATGGCATTCAACTGCTTATTGATGCTTAAGCACATATTGTTGGGGCATAAAACCACAATTTTGCGAACGTTTTGTTCGTTATAAACCTGTGTAACTAATTAAGCAGTTTAGTTATTAGGATCAAACAGGCTCTTGCAAGTTGAGAGCTTTACTAATACAGAGGAAAGCATAGTGAATATCTTAAGAAAAACTCATAAGCTGTTTTTTCTATTTATATTAATATTTAGTGTTTTTGAATCAAAAGCAACAATATTAAAAGAATGGGATACATCAACTCTTAATTTTAATGGAAGTTCTGAGTATTTATCGCTTGATAATGAGTTCACAGAAGTTAAAAACTTAACAACAGGAACGATTTATACAAAGTTTCAAGCAACGGGTTCAACGGGAACTTTATTTAGTATTTCTAGCTCGCTTTATGGCTCCAGTGAGTTTTCGGTTCTTATTAATGGCGATGGAACTTTAAGAGTACACGCAAGAGAGAAAGGCGTTTTTATAAATGATATCAAAACAAACACCTCTTTTAATGATAATTTAGTTCATAAAGCAGCTGTGGTAATAAGTGCGCAAGGCACTAAATTGTTTGTAGATGGTCAGTTATTGATAATAGCGCCGAGTTCGCATTTTTTTAATAGTGTTTCAGAGTTAAATACCATGAGCATTGGTCGCAATGTTGACCAGCAGGGTGGTCAGTGGTTTTTTAAAGGTAAAATTTACGAAACACAAATTCATGATACCGCACTGGATAATGCCCAAGCCTCAACGTTGACGCGTCCAGACAATGTTATTGCCCACTATTATGCAGACTTAAATATTACACCGGAGCAAGCTGGTTGGGTAGATGATTCTTCAATCCAAGGAACCGGTAATTTGATTGATGATGCTGGACAACAAGCATGGTTTGTTAATGGCAGCAATGGCCGTGCTGAATGGCAAGTAACACCTAGTACGCAAAACAATCTAGATGCAACAACGAACGGATGGACTGTGTCTAGTACATTTAAAGTAAAGTCTGGGTCATATCTAACCAATTATTATGCCAATGGCAGTAAACGATTTTTAGTTAATGTCATGCTTGATAGTAATGGCGACTTAATTGCAGATGTGGAGGGGGATACCCAATATACGCTTGTTCAAGGAGGTGGGGATAAACAGTATCATGACTATCAGATAATATTTAATCCACGCACAAATATGGCTACTTTTACCTTTAATAGTATTGAAGTAACAACTTGGACAGGTTCACAGACGAGTCAAAATGTCATTGTGTTTGGTAACGGTTCTACAGGAATTAGTGGCACAGCAAATTATAAATCAGTTAGTTTTAAAATTAAAAATACTGATGAACCCATAACTCAAAGTACTGTATTTGAAGGAGGAGCAGAAGGTATAAATGGTATGTCTAACTACCGAATTCCCTCTCTTATTCAAAGTGGAGATGGCAGTTTACTTGCTTTTATTGAAGGCCGTCCAAATGGAGCGGATCCAGGTGCTAATGGTTTAATAAATATATCTTTAAAGCGTTCATTGGATAAAGGTAAAACGTGGTTACCAGTACAAATACTAGAAGAAAGCACGCAATATGACTTCTCAGACCCTAGACCTGTTATCGATAAAAGCACCAACACTATTTTTGTTTTTTATACGCAATGGCAAGATTTATGTGCTCAAAATGGTAATTGTGCTGCTCCGGGCGATCCAAACTACTTATTATATAAAATGAGCCAAGATAACGGGGTAACGTGGTCTGATACTATTAATGTTAGTGCTAGTGTTAAAGATTCTACTTGGCGCTCTATTAACGCAGGTCCTGGACACGGAATTCAATTAAATAGGCAAATTGCTGACCAACAAATACTTAATGGTAGAATGATTTTCCCTGCAATTGTACGTGCAGCGGATAGTTTATTTTATGTCGCGAGTATTTATAGTGATGATAATGGCGCCACTTGGTTGCCTGGTGAGTTAACTCCTATTTCAGGCCCTACAGAAGCAGATATAGTTGAATTAGTTGACGGTAAGATTTTACTTAGCGCTCGAAATGATGGCGGCACTTCAGGTACTCGTTATCATTTTTTAAGCACCGATGGTGGTATATCATGGCAGCAGACATCGCACGACCTTAACGTATCTAGGGTCGATATAGGTATTACACGTTTTTCCGCACAAGCAGATGACAAAAATCAAATTTTGGTGTCAGGGCCTATTGGTGATCCTGTTGGCAGTAATCGCCAAAATTTAGGAATTTGGATAAGTGAAGATGAAGGTTTAAATTTTAATACACCATACCAACTGGTTTATGGCTACAGTGCTTATTCAGATATTATTACTTTAGAAGATGGCAGCATTGCTGTTATTTATGAGGCTACAGGTAATACACTGATTAAGTATATTAATTTAGAAGTGACTCAGCTACAGCAGTAAAGTTTAGCTATACCTCAATCAACAATAAATAATAGTTTACATTTATTAAAGAAAGGCAATGCAGTAATTAGTACTGCATTGCCTTTTTGTTTATTGCCAAGCGGTAATTGAAGCGCTTTTATTTAGGCAACTTATAACAAGGTGACTTTAGTTAACATGAAGATATCTATTGAATGAGTTAAGCTTATTAGCTATGAAATAGCCGCATTTATGCGGCTCATAGGGAGGTTTAAATTTATTAGTGACTGCTTACTTAAGTTTAGTATGCAGCGCTTTAATAAGTCTTTATGACGGTTGATGATCCATAAAACCTGCGTGGCTCATTTTGGTCACAACATCTTGTTTTTCTTGCTCGCTTAATGCGCGTATTGGTAGACGAGGGTTACCCACATCAATGCCATGTAGTTGCATAGCGGCTTTACCAGCTGCAACACCGCCGTATTGCACTAGCGGGCGGATAATACTAATTACTTTATCCATCAGGGCAGTGACTGTCTCTTGGTCACCGCGTTTAAAAGCGTCAATAATATCGAGGTAAAGTGGTGCAGCATAATTATAGGTACTGCCTACAGCACCAATCGCGCCGACAGCCAACCCACCGGGTAAAAACTCGTCAACACCAAATGGAATATCGAATTTACCATCGCAAGCGCGTTTACAGCGCTGAAATTCGTACAAATCAACATGGTTAAATTTAATCCCTGCAAGATTAGGAATAACCTTGTCGGCTTTGATTAAAAACTGCTCCATATCAAACATCACGCCCGACATGCCTGAGTGATAATAATAAAAGGCTTTGCTAGGAGCTGCTGCTGCAACGCTCGCGCAGTAATTGACTAAATCATCAACAGAACCAGGTTTGAAGAAGCAAGGCGCAATAATTGATGTCGCAAAAATATCTAGTGTTTCAGCGTGTTTGGTCAGTGCTAGCGTATCTACAATTGAGAGTGCGCCGGTATGAACTGTAATGCTTAATTTACCTTTTGCTGCACTTACCCAACGCTGTGCAATTGCTTTACGTTCGTCAACAGAGCAATTAAGGCCTTCGCCAGTAGTGCCACAAATGTAAACGCCTTTAACGCCTTGTTTAATAATTAATTCTGCTAATTGATCAATAACCGGTAAGTTAACATCTCCATTTTCATCAAACGGGGTATGAGGGGCGGCGATCAGTCCTGTTAATTTATTCATAGTAAGCCTCTGAAATTTTAAAATATTGCTCTGCCGCTGATCCATGTATTTACAACATGTGGCGACGAATGTGTTGAAGAAAGTAGGGTTAAATCGGCATTTGAACCAACAGCTAATTGCCCGTAACAATCGGCAATACCTAAGAATTGGGCAGGGTATAAACTGGCCATCTTAAGCGCATCGATAAATGGGATATTTAGCATTTTTACAGCGTTATTTACTGCAGTGATCATATTTAATGCAGAGCCCGCTAATTGACCGGTATTGCTAGTTAGTTTATCGCCGGTTAAGCTTATTTGATGACCATCAAATTCAAGATGTGTTTGTTCACTACCTATGGTCGACATTGAGTCGGTAACCAACATCATTTTATGTGCAGCTTTAACTTTATAGGCTAATTTGGCTGTGCTTGGATGCACATGATGACCATCGAGAATAAGCCCACACCAGCTCTTCTCATCGAGCAAGGCTGCTCCAACCATATTTGGCTCGCGTGACTCCAGTGCAGACATTGCGTTAAATAAATGAGTAAAGCCGCTAGCACCGGCTGCTAATGCCGCTTGTGTTTGTGCAAACGTTGCATTTGAGTGCCCTAGGCAAACGTGTACATTGCTTGCAACTAAGGTTTTGATAGTCTCACAGTCGACACTTTCAGGTGCGAGAGTAACGACTTTAATACCTAAATCGTCACGACAATAAATATCTAATTCTTGCTGGCTTATACCGCGAATTTGTTGACTACTGTGAATGCCTTTTTTTGGCTCGCTAATATGCGGCCCTTCAAAGTGAACACCAATAATGCCGGGTGTATTTTGTGCTAAAGCAGTGCTTATTAAGTTTGCTGTTTGCTCTATCTTATTAACATCGCTGGTAATTAAGGTAGGGAGCAAGCTACTGGTACCAAATTTAGCATGCGCGTTAGTCATTGCCTTTAAAGTGTGTAAATTGGTGTCTTGATTAAGTAAATAACCGCCGCCACCGTTTACTTGTGTATCAATAAATCCGGCAGTTAATAAACCACTTACTTTATTTTCAATGGCGCCTTTTACGGTATCAAACGCAATGATTTTGCCATCCTCAATACTGATAGGGTGATTTTCATATAGTGTTTTACCATCAAACAGTTGCTCGGCTATTAGTGTGGTTCTCATGAGAGGGCTCTCGGTTTTTGCTGAAGTTGAGAAAAAGGGCTGAAAATTCAGCCCTTCTTAAATTGATACGTTAAATATCAAATTATTGGCTAAGTTACTGTTAAAATTAAAAATTCAACTTAACCCCAGCATAATAAGCGCGGCCGACTAAATCATAAGCGGTGCCATTTGTAAGCGTACCTTGCTGCTGATATTTATGACCTGCGGTTAAGTGAGGAGGTTGCTCGTCAAATAGGTTAGTAATACCAAAGTAAGCGTTAATTTGATTAGTAAGGTTATAACTAAAGCGAACATCGTTATAAACTTGTGAGTCAATAGAGTTAAGCTCTTCAGTGAGAACTGTATTGTCGTTACGGTCTTTAGCTTCATCCCAATAACGTAGTTGCCAATAAACATTGAAGTCATTGATGGTGTATGAAGCATTTATATTAAAGCGTAGCTCTGGAAATAATACTTCACCGGCCAGTTCTTGTTTGTCACCTGTTTCAAGGCCTGTAATACTGTAAGTATCTAAAAAATTTGCAGCAAAACCTACGTATAAGTCACCATCACCTAAGTCGGTTATGTATGACACATCAATATCAAGCCCTTTGGTTTCAATTAAGTTCTCATTGCCTGAGGCTGCGTTTACTTCAAGGGCTGCACCTGATCGTCCGTCACGTCGTACCAAGCCACCACAATTAGCGTCAAAGTTACTTGGATCTGCAGAGTAGCAACGATTTAAAATAACGGTACGGTCAGTTTTTGCAATCGCATCATCTATTTCAATATCGTAATAATCGAGCGACATTTGCAGACCAGGAAATGATTCTGGAGTAAATACGATACCGG
Organism: Pseudoalteromonas sp. 23_GOM-1509m; assembly: GCF_000518425.1. NCBI lineage: Bacteria > Pseudomonadati > Pseudomonadota > Gammaproteobacteria > Alteromonadales > Pseudoalteromonadaceae > Pseudoalteromonas > Pseudoalteromonas sp. 23_GOM-1509m. The sequence goes on along the minus strand of NZ_JADO01000009.1, from coordinate 281,571 downwards.
CTGTGAACGTATCTGCTTTTTCTTCTTTAACATCGGTAGAGCCGCTTAATAAGCCTGAGGTATTTTGACGTTCTACTTGGGTTAAATTGAATGCGCCGTCGCTATCAATACGGTTTTGGATTGCATTTACTGAGCGACAGTTACTGGCAATATTCCCGTTATCAGCATTAGTAATACCATCACAAGGGTCGGTAACTAGTGCAGCGGTGGCCGTTCCGCCAGCGAATAAATCGCTTACGTTAGGTGCACGTACTGCTGTTGCTAAAGCACCACGTAAACGTATGCTATCTGAAATAGGCGCATCTAATCCTAATGTCCAATTTGTAGTACTGCCTACCGATGAATAATCACCAAAGCGGACAGCTGCTGATAGACTTAGTTTTTCGTGTAACGGAATATGTAATTCACCGAACACATCAACAACGTCAAAAGAGCCTTTTGTTTTGGCAATTGCCGCGCCACGTACAATACCAGCTTGGCGTAATGGATCAGGAGTTTCATGGCCTTTCTCTTCACGATATTCAACACCACCTGCAAAACCGATGTTGTCAACGTTATCACTAATTGCATAATCGAGTGTACCGGCCAAAATCGCGGTAACAACCACTTGCTCTATACTGCCCTCAAGGTTAGTGTCAGCCGCTAAGTACTCGACTGCTTCAGCTGAAATACCATCTAGAGCAAATGGATTAAATACAACACAGCCATTAATTCGTGCAATTTCATCTGCACATTGATAACCACCTGCGCCATCGTCTTCTACATTTAAGGCAAAGCGAGCACGGTCTAGGTTTATATCACCATGGTTAGTTTGTTGTTGATCAGTAACGCCATAGGTGCCACTGACGGTTAAATAAATATCATTAGATATATCGTATTCATATTCACCAGCAACTCTAAATGTGCTTCGAGTATTTTCAGCGCCACGATCACCAAACTCATAAAGACGTCTGAACGTTAAGCTTGCATCATCAAGATTTGTTATACCATCTGCAAGTAAGTTATTGCCAAGTTCTGTTCCAGCAAACCAAGGATGGCTGGCGATATCTATACCCGTAGAGCCTCCTTTAGAGAGCTTAAAAATATCATTTCGTGTATCTAGAGGGATTGGTTCAAAACGTGCACGAGAATCTACACGAGCGTAATTAGCAGTGAAGTTCATACGTGATTTATTACTTAGATCAAGAGATAAACCACTGGCAACAAAATGCCGTGTTAGTGGTGCTATCATTGAACGATAATCATGAAAGTTAAACGCATCAGAGGTGGCCGGATCGTCAGTACGAGTGAATAAGCTGCCATCACCGTTATATTTATCTATACGGCCGCCAAAAACATGCGATGAACCAACGTAAGCAGAGGTATCTCTAATACCATCACCATCAGTATCTACAGCATCTTTGTGTACACGAGAGTAATCACGATCACTTGCCATTAAGCCATCGTCTTCTGAGTAGCCCAAAGATAACCATGCATTGCCGTCATCAAAGTTTTTACCAATAGAAAACTCAATATCAGTGGTGTTCTTATCACCTTCGCTACTTTGTCCTGCCTGTGCTTTAAATGCAACGCCATCAAAATTTTTCTTGAGGATAATATTGACGACACCGGCAACGGCATCAGAGCCATAAGCGGCAGATTGGCCGCCAGTAAGTACTTCAATACTTTGGATCATGGTTGTGGGGATTGTGTTTAAGTCTACACCATAGCCAGACCCTACTGACATACCAGATACATAGCGCTTGCCGTCAACCAATACCAGTGTCCGTGATGAACCTAGATTACGCAACGCGACAGTATTTAAACCAGAGTCTTGCTCACTGATATTAGAGCTTGCTGAGGTGGTGTCTCCAACAACTGAAGGTATTTTAGCCAGTAAATCCCCAACATTGACTGCACCTACGCCTTCGATGTCATCTGCGTCTAAAATTTTAACGGGTGAGGCGGACTCAAAATCACCTTTGCTAATGTGTGAACCAGTAACAATTATTTTTTCAACTTTTGTATTTACTTTGATGTCCTGCTCATCAGCAGCAACTGCAGCGGTAGTTAGAGACGCAATACTTATCGCCAGTAGTGTCTTAGCAAACGTTTTTGATTTCATCATGATATCCCCAAGTAATATTTATATTTTTTATATGTTTATTTTTAATCAGATAAATGAATTACCTTGAAATACTTTAACGCAACAATGATGCAGTTAAAGTATACCATCAACCTGTTATACCAACATACCACTCGGGGATTTATATTGTCAAAGCTAAAATTGTTTTTTTACAACCATCCATTTACATTTTTTGCTAGCGTCTTAATTTTATTAATTTATTTGTATTTAAATATGAGAACCGGATTTGCAATGAGTTAGGGGTAAAAAGGAAATTATGATTGGTTTAATTGTGCCTTTGTGTAACATACCGATTAATTGTATTGATTCGAGTCGTAAAATGTTAAGTATTTCTCTTGGGCCTTTAGTTATTTCCATTTCTCAGTTGATCATTTTTTTAGGGTTAGGTGTTTTTTGGGGGCTTACCTATTTATTAACACGCCAACATCCATTACAAAAAGCGATTTTAGACACTGTTTTTAAAGCAATTGTGGTGGGCTTTTTAGTCTCGCGGTTAGCGTTTGTGTTTACTATGTGGGATGCCTATCAAGGTAACTGGTGGCAGCTTTTTAATATTAGCGATGGCGGCTTTATTGGTTATTATGGCTGGCTCAGCGGTATAGTGGTTTTAGCGTTTTATGCACGTGGTAAAAAAGCGGTAATGAAAAACTACGCTATAGCTGGGTTTGTTGGATTTTGTTCAATGATCATTCCTAACTTTGCGCTGTCTATTTATCAAACGGGTGTGCAGTTACCGCAGTCTGTTGTGCATAATATTCAAGGGCAGCAAGTTAACTTACAAAACTTTAAAGGTAAGCCGGTGGTTATTAACTTTTGGGCGTCGTGGTGTCCGCCGTGTCGAAAAGAAATGCCGGTACTGCAAGCGGCTCAAAAAAATAACCCGAATATCACGGTGGCATTTGTCAATCAAGGCGAAGACTTACACACGGTAAAAGCGTTCCTTGATGAACAGCAACTCGACCTAAATCATGTGTTTTTTGATCAAAGTAGTAATGTGAGTCGCGAATCAGGTGCTGCGGGCTTACCAACCACTTTGTTTTATAATAGCCAAGGTGAGTTAGTTACCAGTCATATGGGAGAACTTTCTCATGCGAGTCTAGGCTATTATATTCAGGCTATTAGTGATAAAAAATAACGGTGTATTGCTTTTTAATCGCGTCATTCCTTTTTTATGCTCTTTTAATAAGCAGCTAAATAGCAATTTTGCTGCTTAACTTCCTACCTTTATTCGAGTTGACTATTTTTTGATAAGTTATTCAGTTACTTATCAGTTTGCATTAACAAACTATTAAGTTTGGTTGTGTAAAATACAGCTACTTTTTTCGTATCAGCTTTAGCCGGTACGCTCATCTTTAAGTATTAACTGTATTTTAAATGGAACTGTTAAAACTATGACCGCTCATCGGATAACCCACGCTGCACATCACTCTCTTCCACTTTTTATTAAATCAACGCTATGCGTGTCTATTCTATCTGTTATCAATCATGCATATGCTGATGAAGCAGAAGATAAAACATTAAAAAGCAAAGATATGGAAGTCATTGAGGTGCGTGGTATTCGTTCCAGTATGGCGGCTAATTTAGATATAAAGCGTTTATCGAGCTCTGTGGTTGATGCCATAACAGCAGAAGATATTGGTAAGTTTCCTGATAAAAATGTCGCTGATTCATTACAACGCGTACCTGGCGTGGTGATTGACCGTGACGGAGGCGAAGGCTCATCGGTAAGTATTAGGGGGTTATCATCTGAGCTAACCTTTTCTCAGCTAAATGGTAATTTTATTGCGTCATCACCAGGTGAGCCGTCTCGCTCATTTGATTATGCATTACTGCCCTCAGCCATGATTGAAAGCGTGGAAGTGTATAAATCGCCAGAAGCGCGTTTAGATGAGGGGGGCGTTGGCGGTACAGTATTAATGCATAGCCGCAAACCGCTGAGCATGGAGGCAAACTCTGGGGTAATTAACATTGAAAGCACCTATGCCGATGTGACTGAAGAGTCTGAGCCGCAGTTAACTGCGCTTTATTCTTGGAAGAATGAGGCTGATACCTTTGGGGTGTTGCTTGGTTATACCTCACAAAAACGCACTAACCGAACTCTCTCAGGAGGCACAGATGCAAACGTATGGCGCTTTGCCGGTGATAACCCGGTAGATACCAATGGCGAGCTGGTTGAAAACAATAATCAGTGGGACTCAATAAGTGATGCTCAGGGTAATAATTATAACGATGTTTGGTTTCCTCAAGTGGTTCGTGGCTCAATTGTAAACGAATTACGTGAGCGAGAAGGGGTGCAATTTAGCACGCAGTGGCGCCCAACAAGCCGTGTTGAAATTGGCTTTAACTATTTTGGATTTTCACTTGATAAAAATAGAACTGAGTCGGTGATTGATATACCTGAATGGTCTTTAAATCCTGACTTTTTAACCGATGTAAGTTTGGATGAGTCGGGCACTATTATCAATGGGATGCAATTTGATGCAGCTGCGAGTGGCGCAGAGAATGATATGCAATTGCCGTGGATGCGAGGCCGTTATGTGCGTGAAGAGTCGACCTCAGACACCTTTGATTTTAATTTAACCTATGAAGGCGATTATTTTAAAGCCCGTTTTGTGGCGGGCAATACGCGCTCTGAAGGCGGGCCAAAGGAGAGTTGGGAAGCGGCGTATAAAAGTTCAAACGCCGGTGAAAATGAAAGCCGTATAGAAAATGCATCGCAAACAGCGGGTTGGCAAATTAATGAAAACGATATTAGTTTAAATATAGACCCTAATACGCTAGCTAACTTATTAAATAGTTTGGGCGGTGGGCGCGATCCAGGCTCGTCAAATTCAAGCTTTGTGCGCAGTGAACTCGAAGAAGATTACTACCAAGCTGACTTTGATATTTATACCGATTGGGGAATTTTAAGAACAATTAAAACCGGCGTAAAGTACCGAGAAGCTACGTTGCATCGCGAAACCGGTAATACCTTCTTTTTAGATCCTAATTTTGATATTGCTGCAGGAGAAGCCAGCGAGGGGGGGATCACACGTTTTGACAGTTATCAGTGGAACAACGGTATGCCACTAGCACAAGACGTGTTTATTAACGAAGGTAACATTGCTGGTGGTTTTAATATAAACCAAATGCCCGGTATTGATTGGCAAAAATATCGTGACATTGTGACCAGTCATTATGTGCCGTATACACGCAAAGAAGATAACTTTATTTATGATATTGAAGAGCAAATAGCGGCGTTTTATCTGCAAGGTGACTTTGAGTTTAATAGCGTGCGCGGTAATTTAGGGGTACGTGTTGTTCGCACGAAAACCATGACATCATCAACCGACCTATATACTTATTTATTAGATCATACTGATGATGACAGCGGCGAGCCGGTAACGGGAGATGATCGATTTGTTGAAGACTATCAACTTATTACTCAAGAGAGTACCGATACTCAAATTCTTCCTAGCTTTAATATTGCGTGGGATATAAGTGATGATGTAGTGGTGCGAGGCGCGGTTGCTAAAGTGATGTCTCGCCCTGATTATGCCGATTTAGGCGCACAACAACGCATCACGTTTGTCTCAGATGAGTGGGCAGACGATAGAGCTGAGTTTAATGAAATTCCGGGTTTTAGTGGCAGTGGCGGTAATAAAAACTTAAAGCCATTTGAGTCGGTGCAAGCTGATTTATCTATTGAATATTACTACAGCGAAGGCTCTGCCATTGGTTTAGCGCTGTTTCATAAAACTGTTGATAATTTTGTTGTACCCTTAGTCATTGATGTACAACAAGATTTTGCTGGTAAAGAGGGCATTGTTGAGGCAGGAAATATTACTATATCGCCATATAGCACAGTAGGTAATGGCACTGATGCCGTATCTAAAGGGGCGGAAGTATTTATACAGCATGCCTTTGATAGTGGTTTTGGTTTTTATGCAAACTACACTTATAACAAAACCAATAAAGCCGATGTAGAAGTGAATGGTAAAGAGTTTGGTAAATCGCCACTAATAGGCAGTGCAAAGTATCAATACAATACCTCGATATATTATGAAGGAGATGCCTTTAATATTCGAGCTTCTTATAATAAACGCGGTGAAACCGTGTTGGGTTTAAACAGCGGCTTAAATGTATACCAAGACCCATACGAGCAAGTTGATGTAAATGCTTCGATTAATTTATTAGAGAATTTGAGCTTGACCGCTGCAGTTATTAATTTAACTAAATCTGAGTCGGTAAAGCGCCTAGGTAATGACACTGAGTCTCGGTTATTAAACTCAAGCTATTCGGGAAGACGTTATTATGCGGGCATAAACTACCGTTTTTAAGCTGAGTGTGTTGAGTTTGGGTAAACAAGCTGTTTTGTTGCTGTTTTAGCTTTTTCTTGTAAGTTATTACTTTATAATGAGCGTTATAAAAATTATAGAATTAATATTAACAGGATTGAAATGAGTGATTTAACGGCAATAGCCAACTTATCTATTTTATTAGTTGAGCCTTCTGAAGTTCAACAAAAGCTAATAAAAAAATCACTGGCTCAGTGCGGTGTTACACAAATTGAAACGGCCAGCACTCAAGAAAACGCGCTGGCTGCTTTATCAAATTATCACCCTGATTTAGTCATTAGCAGCATGTACTTAAGTGATGGCACAGCTGATTCTTTATTACAGGCAATACGCAGTAATAGTAATACCGAGCAACAGGCATTTATGTTGGTATCGAGCGAGCGTAATAAGCGCCATTTAGAGCAACTTAGGCAATCGGGGGTATTAGCGATTTTACCTAAACCGTTTAGTGCCGACGAAATAACCCGAGCGCTTAAAGCGACTTTGGATATTATTAGCGAGCAAGAAGTGGAACTAGAGCACTTTGATGTGACGCTTCTTAGAGTGCTTGTAGTTGATGACAGCCGTTTTGCACGAAAACACATAATACGAGTGCTAGCGGGGATGGGAATTCCAGCACCGGTAGAGGCCGAAGACGGTAAACAAGCAATTGAAATGTTAAACAGCCAATCATTTGATTTAATTGTTACTGACTACAATATGCCAGAAATGGATGGTAAAGAATTAACTGAAACGGTAAGGCAATCGAATGCGTACTCGCATATTCCAATCTTGATGGTGAGCTCAGAAGCTAACGATACCCATTTAGCTAATATTGCTCAAGCGGGTGTGGACGCAATATGTGACAAACCGTTTGAACCCGCTACTGTGCGCGATTTACTCTTTAAAATCATGAGCTAAAACATAACTATAAAAGCACTTTTTAACTAAAGTGCTTTTAAGTAACGCAATGAAAAATTGAGCAGCTTGGCGGCCGGCAAGGGCTTACTTAAATAAAATCCTTGAGCAATATCGCAGTTTAGCTCGTTGAGTAAATCTAGCTGCTCTTTGGTTTCTACCCCCTCAGCCACTACTTTTATTTCTAGGCTGTGTGACATAGCTATGGCCGCTTTCACTAAATTACAGTCTGCCTTGTTATCTGTTATGCCAGTAATAAAGCTGCGGTCAATTTTTAGCACATCAAAAGGGTATTCTCGTAAGTAACTTAATGATGAATACCCTGTGCCAAAGTCGTCCATTGACAGTTTTATGCCCAGCTCATCAATTTGCAATAAGGCATCATGAATTGACGCTTGGCTATTCATCAGCACCCCTTCGGTAATTTCCAGCTCTAAACATTCATTATTAATACTATTTTTATGCAGAGTGTGTTTAATTATATTGACCAGTTCAGGGTCTCTGAATTGGCGCGGTGATAAATTAATCGCCATGGTATAGTTTTGCTTGTTAATTGATTGCCATTCATTTAAAAAGCGTAAGGCTTGTTGAAGAACAAATACACCAATAGGCGTAATTAAGCCGGTTTGCTCTGCAATTGGGATAAACTCATCTGGTGTGATTTCCCCTAACACTATATTATGCCAACGAAGCAAGGCTTCAGCGCCAACGATGGTGTTTGTTTTTACATCTATTTGTGGTTGGTAATAAAGCTCAAATTCATTACGCTCCAGTGCACCATGCATTTGCTCTTCTATTTCAAAGCGGCGGCGCATGGCGACGTTCATTTGTGGGGTGAAAAAAGAGGACGTGTTTCGCCCCATGGTTTTTGCTTGGTACATAGCGGTGTCGGCATTTCGTAACAACACCGAGGCGCAGGTGCCATCCTTAGGGGAAATAGCAATCCCAATACTTAATGTCAGTATTAAGTCTCTACCTACAAGTTTAAAGGGTTTCCTAAATGCTTGAAGTAACCGCTCAGCAATCGCTAAAGCATCGTTTTCATCATTTAAATTGGATATTAAAACAATAAACTCATCGCCGCCTAATCGGCCTATAGTGTCACTTTTTTTTAGTGTTTGCTGTAATCTTGCTGCTGCCGCAATTAATAGTTCATCGCCCACTTCATGGCCTAAAGAGTCATTCACTTTTTTAAAGTCATCAAGATCTAAAAAGAACACCGCGGCTTTTTCGTGGCTCTTTTGTACTTCCAGTAATATTTGTGATAAGCGGTCTAGGGATAAAAAGCGATTAGGTAAATCGGTTAAACTATCAAAGTGGGCCTGATGGCGAATTAGTTCAGCGGAGCGGTGTGGTTCGCTAATATCACGAATAATCACCATAATTTGGTTTTTTTTGGGCAGTAAGCGTAACCTCGCTTCGTAAAAAATTACGCCTTCAGGCATGCTTAATTCGTATTCAAAACTGACCATACTGTCTTGTGCTATCGTTTTTTCTATATGAACCTGAAACTTTTGCGCTACTTTTTCAGGTAATACATCCACCATTTTTTTACCAATAAACTGGTTAGGTGAAATATATAAATCGTTTTCATTATTTGCATGGTAGTCAGTAATAGTGCCATTTTGCTCTAGTACAAAAAATAAATCAGGAATTGCCTCAAATAAAGTTTTGAGCATGGTGGCATTAAATACGGCTTCTGCTTGTGCTTTGTGAACCTCAGACAGATCAATATCAATACAGTACATTTGTTTGGTATTGTACTGATTGGTAAACATAACATGGCTTGAAAATACGGCTACATCATTGCCATTTTTATGGCTGAGTATGAGTTCTGATGCGGGAATTTCAATATCATACTTAATCCAATTACTATGCGCTTTAATAACGGGCTCTCGCATTGGCGCGGGTATAATTAAATCTTCGAGTTTTTTGCCAATGGCTTCTTGGTGTGTATACCCATAAAGTAATTCGCTGCCTTTATTCCAATAAATAACACGTCTTTGCTCATCGTAACCTTGTACTGAAATAGAATCGACAGCATCAAAAAGCTGATGCAACGGGTCATTAGTAACATATTGATGAGCTGGCATATTATTAGTTTTATTGGGAGCCATTAAATGGGTTCCAGTTATTGAATTACTTTCTTTATATAATAGACATAAAGTTGTGATTTAGCATGGTAAGCGGCGTTTCAATAAGTGATTTTTTATTGATTGAATAGATAGTGATTTGAATAAAGCATAGGTAAGCACTTTTATAGTAAAGGCCAATAAACATTGGCCTTTATATTTTATTATTAGTTGGTGGGCATTAAATAGATTTCGCGTACGCTATTACGCTGATTAGCTTCAATGGCAAACAAAACTGCATCGGCCACGTCTTGAGGGTCGAGCTTATCTGGTTTTGCTTCATCAAAAAATGGTGTATTCACCATGCCTGGGGCTATGGTTGTACATCGGCCATGCCAAGGTTTCATTTCTTCTGCGAGGTTTTGACCAAAGCCATGGGCAAACCATTTAGTCGCACCATAAATAGAGCCATCAATGGGTCTTCGTCCTGCTGCAGAGCTGGTTAAAATGAAATGCCCTTGGTTTTCACGTAAATGAGGCAAAGTGAGTTTAGCGGTCCACAGCAATGCTTTAATATTAAGGTCAACCATAGCTGACCACTCTTGAGGATCGCCATTCTCTGTACCAGGTGATGACACACCCATGCCTGCGTTAGCAAATGCCGCGTCTAATCGACCAAATTTTTCAACGCCTTTACTCACTACATTCTCAAGTTCATTAAATGCAGTGGCATCGGCTGAAACGCTAAATGCATTTTCATGGCCTAACTCGTCAACTAGTTTATTGAGTTTATCTTTGCTGCGTGCGGTTAAGATCACTTTGTGGCCATTATTAACTAATGTTTTAGCGGTTGCCTCGCCAATGCCGCTCGATGCGCCGGTAATTAAAATTACTTTCTGTGTCATAGTTCCTCCAAAACAAAAAGCCCGCAGGTGCGGGCTAGAATTTATAAAGTTGATGATTACTGAGCAATATCAAATGTCACTTCGGTATCTTCACCGGCTATAACCGCTACCGGCTTAACTTGATATAGGGTAAACGCTTCATCTTGTAGTTCGGCATCATCAATATGTGCGTTACAGGTATAACCAAGCTGATAATCGCCAGGTGTAATAAATGCCAGTTCAAATTCATATTGGCTAGTTTGTGCGTTTAGTTCCACGTTTGCAGTAGCCAATGGCGCGTCTACAGGGGTTTCATCTTCGTTTACTTCGTAATTATCACGGGGTACTTCTACATCACTGTTATACAAATAAACAGCATGACCAAATGAGCCATCTTCTGCGGCAACATCTATATTATCGGTTTCACAATTGGCGAACAGCGATTCGCTAGTTGTGCCTCTAATATCTTGTGATTCCGCGAGGTTTTCAAGACGTACTCCGCGCGGCTTTAATACTATTTCGTCCCCATTTTGTGGCGCAACTAGTGATTTCTTAAGATCAAACTCAAGTACAAAAGTATTGTCTGTTTGATTAAGGGTAAAACCATCAAGTTGAATTTCGCCTATTCCGTCATTGCCTTTTCTATTTACAATTAACGGTGCAGTGCTGTCATCTTCATAAACGACATGCGAAGTTTCAGTTAGGTTGTTTATATCACCATTTATCACGTCGGCACGTATCCATGAGTATTCACCTGCAGGTACGTCTTCGCCTTCTAGTAAGCCAAAAACATCATCGCCGGTGTACTCTAATAAGTTAACCATTTCAGCTTTGGTTGAATCGCTGGCTTCACGGGTTTCGAAGCTAAAATCTTCGCCACCTTGTGAACGAAGGGTGATAGAGTCAAAAACTACATTAACCGCTTTTAAGCCGGTTACTGGCGCATCTGAAATTCCTAAACTGAACGTTGATTTTTGCGGATCGGTAGGAGTAATAGGGGAGTCATCATTTGATGAACCACAAGCCGTTAATGCTAATAAGACGGCGCTACTGAGTAATGTTGATTTTAAGTTCATGTTAGGTTTCCAAATACTTTAAAGTATCACCAAGTATAGATACAAAAACTTAACCTACATTGAATCAATTTTATTAGGACATTAAGGATGTAGGGTTTGCAGTAAGCTTGCAAACCCTAGTAGCCGAAAGCAATTAAGCTTCTAGTTGAAATGGGTATACCGATCCTAGGCTAAGTAACTGGGTTAACTCATCAAGCGCTTGATAACTTTCGGTTAATAACGCTGGATCGGCAAAATCGTTAGCACCGAGTTTATCGCGGTAATGGCGCGTAGCCCAATCACATAATTGGGTGTACTTTTGCTCATCTAAAATAACCTCAGGATTTACCGCTGCTAATTCTTGGCTATTAAGCGCCACGCGTAAACGCAAACAAGCAGGTCCGCCGCCATTTTGCATGCTTTGGCGTAAATCAAAAAACTGCACTTGATTTATGGGGTTATCGTCAATAATCATTTCTTCAATATACGCTTTTACAGCAGGATTACGCTGGCATTCTTGTGGGGCAACGAGCAACATTTTATCGTCACTAAGGCTAACCAGTTGGCTATTAAATAAATAGCTACTAACGGCATCTTGAATACTCACTTTGCTGGTTGGCACTTCAATAATATAAAGCTGTTTGTTACCTACATAGGCTTCGCGGATATCGTCTAATGCTTGCGTTTGATTTAAAAACGCCTGCTGATGGCATAATAAAACATTAGCGTTACCCACCGCGATTACATCATTATGGAACACCCCTTGGTCAATTACATCAGGGTTTTGTTGTAATAGTATTTGGCTGGTATCTTTTATATTGTGCAATCGACAAATGGCTTCAGACGCTTCCAAAGTTTGCCTTGCAGGGAACTTAACGGGTTTAACAAGCTGACTGTTGAAGGCACTTGCACCAAATACAAATAATTCTAGCCCGGTTTCACCATGGCTGTCGCACAGGCGAGTATGGTTTGCTGCGCCTTCATCACCAAAAAAACCTTGCTCAGGCAAATGTGAATGGTGTGCAAAGTATTGTTCGTTATTAAACATTGCTTTGAGCAAACGTGTAGTGGTGTTTGGCTCTAAAGAGCGATGAAATTTATTATTTAGATTAGCCGCAGTGAAGTGTACTTTGCCGTCGTTAGTATCAGGTGAAGGCGATACGGTGGCTGCATTAGCGGTCCACATGGCTGAGGCAGAGTAACAAGCGCGCAATAAAATAGGATCGGCTTTAAAGGCTTTATTAATGACTTGTGCATCGTTGCCAGTAAACCCTAAACGCCGCAATACATTTAAATCTGGGCGAGCATGAGGCGCAAATACCCCTTGGGTTAAGCCTTTATCGTGCATGGCTTTCATTTTAGCCAAGCCCTGCAATACTGCTTCTTGCGGATTTGAAAAGCTCGCCGCGTTGTTTAACGAGGCAACATTTCCATACGACAAACCTGCGTAGTTGTGAGTAGGGCCGACTAAGCCGTCAAAATTAACTTCTAAAGCATGCATACACGTTCCACTAACCAATTAAATAGTCTTTTACAATACAACGCTATGACTTAGCTTGCAAAGTCTGTTCAAAAATAGTTTTAACGCGAGTAGATACGCTCTTTCTCACTGGTGGTATGCGTATTTGTTGGCTCATTAACTTGCCACACAGTGATATCTAAGCGCCATAAAAAATAAAGAGTGTTGTATAAATTAGACATAATTTTTTTCCTTGGTGTAACTAATGACAATTAAATATAAGGAAGAAGTATGCCAATTGTTTATTGAATATTTTATGAATATAAATCAGATATTTACTATTATTTCTTTAATACCTAGTTTGGTTGAGGCACCAAATTGGGGGAGTAATTATAAAATATGCACTTTTTTGGTGTGATGTTATAAAGCCCTGCATTACATGACAGGGCTAGGGTAATTGCGTTAGGTTATTAACGACCTACTTTACCTTTTACAAGGGGCGTAAACGACATCACTTTAAACTTATTAGGGTTTTGAGTTTTATCATTGCTTAACACCGGCGAGTTGTGCAAATCGTTTACTGTAAAATATATTTTATGATCTGCACCATAACTAAAGCCATCTGGCCAGCTTAGGCGATCATCTTTAAATAACACTTCATAGTCGCCATTTGGTTTTACGACGCCAATTGCACCATTGGTTATATCGGTCACATAGACGTTACCGCCCCCATCCACCGTAATGCCGTCGGAAATGGGTTTAGTGCCGTAGCGCATTACTTTGGCTTCTAGCGCTTTTGCTGAAAGCTGCTCGTTGTTAATTGCGCTGGTGGCAATACGATAAACCGAAGTCCCCGACATTGACCCAAAGTAAAGCCAGTCTTCGTTAGGATCAAGCGTAATTGGGTTAACACCTAAACGCGCAGGTTGTCCGCCCAGGCGCATTGTTCGGCCATTAATAACCATATCAATATTTTCGGCGGTGGTGTATTGGCTATCTTGTAATACTCTTCGCGCTTCACCGGTTTTTAGGTTTACTATAATAATTGCAGCCTGAGTGCCTTGTGCTGTATCGGCAATGTAAATAACGCCGTGTTTATTATCGATAACTAAATCGTTTAAAAACGAGGTATCGGTAATTGTTGGTTTGGCTAGGTAAATAATTTTATGCAGTTGCTCTTGGTTGGTATCCCAACCAACTAATCGCCCCGCATGATCGGGCCCTGAGGTATCAAGCATCCATAGTATGCCGTCGCTTGATACATTAACACCGAGTACCCCGTAAAAGCCCTTACCTTTGTTGTATGCGTAAGCCCATTGCTCATTAGGGTAGGGTTTAGTGGTGCCATCACTTGATAGCTCCATGATTTTTTGATTTTGCCCATAAAAACCATGTATAGATAAAAACTTACGGCCAGATGGCGTAATGGCTATGTTGCCAGGCGGGTGTTGTGCATCAAATGTCGCAACAGTGGTTAATTCACTATTATTGGCAAGTGCTCCATTACTTACCAGTAATGTAATGCTGTAAGTAATAGCAATAAGTCGTTTTTTTAAATGAGTCATTAATTAACGCCTTGTTTGTTAAGTTATAGCTGGGTAAAGCTGGGTTTTTAGTCGGTCAGATCATTGACCACTAAGTCGAGTAACTGCATTAATTGTTGTGCTTGGGTTGTGTCGATACTGTCAAATTTGCAAAAAATCCTTTTTGGGATGTCGGCAGCTTCAAGTTTTAAAGAGTGGCCCGTGTGAGTCAGTTGCACCAAACGCTTACGCTTATCGTGTTCGTCTTTTATAACGTTAAGTAATGACTTGTCGGTCATTTTTTTTAATATTTGAGTAAGCGCGCCACCATCAATTGCGGTTTTATCTATTAGCTCAGCGATGGTTACTTCATCTTGTTCCCACAGCGCCATCATAACAACATACTGAGGATAGGTAAGGTTAAGCTCAGCTAGAGGTTCTCGATAGGCACGGGCTATGCTGTTGGACGCCATATATAAACGATGGCATAACTGATTTTTTAATTTTAACTGTTCAAACGACATCGCTTTATCCTTCATTTCAATACAGAGTATTTTAGTTTGCATGCAAAGTATTTGCAATCGAAATTTAGTTGATCTATTATTTTGCATGCAAAGTAATTAACTTAGAAATTTTAATCTTAGGAGTTCACTATGAATGTATTACAAAATGTAGCTTATACAGCAAAAGCAACGGCAACAGGCGGACGTGAAGGCGTTGCTAAATCGGATGATGGTCGTTTAAATGTTAACTTATCAACACCTAAAGGGTTAGGTGGTGACGATGGACAAGGCACTAATCCAGAGCAATTATTTGCAGCAGGTTATGCTGCCTGTTTTATTGGTGCACTTAAGTTTGTAGCGGGTAGCGAAAAAATTGCGTTACCAAGTGATACTTACATTAACTCTGAAGTGTCTATTGGTGCGATTGATGCCGGTTTTGGTATTGCTGTAAAATTGGCTGTATCACTAGGTGATATGGACAAAGCAGCGGCACAAGCCTTGGTAGAGAAAGCACATCAAGTATGTCCATATTCAAATGCAACTCGTGGCAATATTGAAGTAGAGCTGTCGGTTATTTAATTAACCTCTTTATATTGTTTATAAAAACACGCCATGAGTGATCATTGCGTGTTTTTTATTGGGCACACCTCTAAAAGCCAAACTTGAGTTGACGCGGAAAATAGATAACTTTACCTGAATATATGAAATTTCATATATTCACTATTCCATATGTCTTTCTTTTCATATATTGTTGTTGTATGCAAAACAAGACTACACTGTATGAATCAACTAAATCCTCTGCATTTTTTTAAATGTATCGCTGACGACACCCGCTTAAAGACAATACTGCTTATTGCGCATGAAGATGAGTTATGTGTATGTGAATTAGTGGCGGCACTTGATGTAAGCCAGCCTAAAATTTCACGGCATTTAGCTGTATTACGTCAATGCGGTTTGCTTGCTGATCGTAAGCAAAATCAATGGGTGTTCTATAGCTTAAATAAATCACTACCTGATTGGGCGAAAGATGTAATTACAAAAACATTACATGCCACCCCTACATTTTATGAGCATCAATTACAGCGTTTAAATGTGATGGGCAAGCGTCCTGAGCGAATTTTAAAATGCTGTGACTAACTAAAGGAATTTTATAATGACGATTAAAGTAGGCATAAATGGTTTTGGACGAATCGGACGTTTAACCTTACGAGCGGCAATTGATTGGCCTGAGGTTGAATTTGTACATGTTAATGATGTGGCTGCTGATGCGAAAACACATGCCCATTTATTAGAATTTGACTCGGTTCACGGGCGCCTAAAATATGAGGTGCAAGCCGATGATAATAGTTTTTCTGTAGCAAAGCATACGGTTAAAGTAACAAATAATAAATCGATTGCAGAGACTGACTGGTCACAATGTGATGTGGTGATTGAAGCCAGCGGTAAAATGAAAACAACAGAATTACTTAACGCTTATTTAGCGCAAGGTGTAAAGCGTGTGGTTGTTACTGCCCCAGTTAAAGAAGAAAGTGTTTTAAATGTGGTAATAGGGGTGAACGATCATCTTTATAATCCGCAGTTACATAAAATTGTTACCGCGGCTTCATGCACAACAAATTGTTTAGCGCCTGTGGTAAAAGTATTGCAAGAAAAAGTAGGGATTAAGCATGGATCCATAACAACGATTCATGACATTACCAACACCCAAACCATTATAGATGCACCTCATAAAGATTTACGTCGCGCGCGCTCATGCGGAACAAGTTTAATTCCTACCACTACCGGCAGTGCAACGGCTATTACGCAGATATTCCCTGAGCTCAAAGGAAAATTAAACGGCCATGCGGTTCGAGTCCCCCTAACCAATGCATCAATTACTGATTGCGTGTTTGAACTAGAGCGTGGTGTAACCGAACAAGAAGTGAATGGATGGTTTAAGCAAGCGGCTAATAACGAGCTAAAAGGCATTTTAGGCTATGAAGAAAAGCCATTGGTATCTATTGATTACAAAACAGACCCTCGTAGCACAATTATAGATGCGCTTTCGACAATGGTTATAAACCATACTCAACTTAAACTCTATGCTTGGTATGACAATGAATGGGGTTATGCCAACCGGACTGCTGAGCTGATGCTCAAAGTAGGACAAAGTGATTTAGTAAACTAGTTCAGGGTATTGAAGATGTTTTCGCAAATCGCCAATTTACCATCGGCTTTAAAACAGTATGGTATTATTACGGGTAATTACTGGGCTTTTACACTAACAGATGGCGCACTTCGCATGTTGGTGGTGCTGTATTTTCATCAGTTAGGGTATGGCGCGCTCGCGATTGCCATGCTGTTTGTGTTTTATGAGTTATTTGGGGTTATTACTAACTTAATTGGCGGTTGGTTAGGTGCGCATTTAGGTTTAAATAAAACCATGAACATAGGATTAGGGTTGCAAGTTGTGGCTTTAGCTATGTTGTGTGCACCAAGCGATTGGTTATCGGTAAGTTATGTAATGTTAGCGCAAGCCTTAAGTGGGGTTGCCAAAGATCTCAATAAAATGAGCGCTAAAAGTGCGATTAAATATTTAGTTCCCGAAGGTGACAATCAGCAAAGCCAATTATACAAATGGATTGCTATATTAACGGGCTCTAAAAATGCATTAAAAGGAGTTGGCTTCTTTTTAGGGGGGCTATTACTTACTTTATTAGGATTTGTTGGAGCGTTAGTTGCTTTAATTATGCTTTTAACTATCGCTTGGATCATTAGCTTAGTGTATTTAGAGGGTGATATAGGCAAAGCTAAAAATAAACCAAAATTTAAAGCGTTATTTTCTAAGTCTAGGGCAATTAATTTACTCAGTGCCGCTCGGTTTTGTTTATTTGCTGCTCGTGATGTATGGTTTGTTGTTGCACTGCCTGTTTATTTAGCCTCGCAATTTAATTGGCCACACTGGTGGGTTAGTGGTTTTATGGCACTATGGGTGATTGCTTATGGGGTAGTGCAATCTCAAGCACCAAAAATTACAGGCAAGTCACTTGTCAGTAATGATGCGATAAAGAAAGCGTTTTACTGGGGGGGATTATTGGCGTGTGTTACCTTGTTATTAGCTTGTTTGATGCAGTTGAATATAGCTGTAAACACTACGCTAATTGTTGGGTTATTTATTTTTGGTGCTGCATTTGCTATTAACTCATCATTACACAGTTATTTGATTGTCAGCCTTGCTAAAAGTGATGGTGTTTCTTTGGATGTAGGTTTTTATTACATGGCTAACGCTGCAGGAAGACTGGTCGGGACAGTACTTTCTGGTTTTATGTATAAAGTATATGGGCTGCAGGCCTGTTTGTGGGTAAGCGCTAGCTTACTTTTGCTCGTTTGTTTAATCACTCAACGGTTAACTAAACAAAGTTAGCCGAACACTAAATACTAAAATAAGTCACTAAACGGTATTTCTGAAATATTTTATAGTATGTTCTTTTAATTGGTCTAAACTAAAAAATACATATGTAAGGTAAGGTAATTTTAATGCGGGAAATAGCGTTAGCAAAAAAGTTATTGTGGATAAGTGTTGGAAGTATACTTTTAACGGTTGTACTATTTTCAGGAATATTGTGGTCTAAATTATCATCAAGTAATGCACAAACCTCTTCAGAGGCAGAAGCATTAATTGTCAGTGAAGTAGATGGTCGCTTAACCGCAAATGCAGCCGCATACGGTGAGAAAATCGCGGCATTTATCAATGAAGCTTATCGGATCCCATACTCTCTTGGCAGTATTTTAGAAGACGCCGATAAAACATCCATAAACAGAGAGTCTGTTGTTCTACTAAATCGCTCAATACTAGAAAGCAATGATGTTATTTCTAGTATTTACTCACAGTTTGAAAAAAATGGCTTTGATGGCAAAGATAGTGATTTTACCCAAGGGTACGATCATTCAGTTGCTGGAGCTGGCACACTAGAGGTTTATCTAACGAGAAATTCGAACGGCGTTGTTGAACAACAAGTAGTAGAAGATGCCTCAGAAAAATATGTTGATAAAATTAATGAATTCGGTTTACGTGAAGCCGAATGGTACTTATGTGCAAAAGACAAATTAAAACCCTGCATTATGGAACCCTACCTCTATGAAATAACACCGGGTTATTCTGAAATGATGACCTCTTTAGTGGTACCTATTATTAAATCAGGCCAGTTTGTAGGGGTAACAGGCGCGGATATTACACTACCTGTATTTCAAAAATTGACAGAAGAGCTTTCAAAAGCGCTTTACGATGGTAAAGCAAAAGTAACGTTACTTAGTCATTTAGGTTTAATTGTAGGTACGAGCCACTACAAAGAAAAACTAGGTCGCCCTTTAAAAGAAGCGGTTAGCGCTAAAAGTTATGAGAGTTATAAAGCTCTAAAAGGCACCAAAGGAACAAACAAACAAGGCGCTGAAATAATGGTGTCTTACCCGATTGAAATTAAGCTTGCTGATGTGAAATGGATGCTGCTAATTGAAGTACCCGCTGAACTTGCCTTTGAAGGACCTATTCAATTAACTGCTGGGATGTCTGAGGCTGCAAAAGAGCTGGGTGTGATTATTTTGATCACGGGGACTGTGATTGCGGTATTGGCATTTATAGTAATGAAGCTTGTAGTAGGCAGTGTTGTAGCGCCACTTAAACAAATACAAGAACGTGTAGATAACCTAGCCAGCTCTGAAGGTGATTTAACACAAACACTACATGTTGATACGCATGCTGAGCTTATAGCTTTGGCCGGAGGATTTAATAAGTTTTTATCAAAACTGCGTGAACTTATTAGTGAGCTAAAAGCGGTCTCGGATCAAACCAAGCATCAAGGCGAAGTTACCTCAAATATTGCCGTAGAAACCAAGCATAATGTTCAGGCACAGTTTAAAGAAATTGAAAGTGTTGTGACGGCAATGAACGAAATGAGCGCGACAGCACTTGAAGTGGCAAAAGCTTCTGAGCAATCTGCGCAACAAGCTGATGAAATCAATACCTTAGTGGTTAGCAGCGAGTCGAGTTTATCTTCTGCGATGACCCAAGTTAAAACAATGTCTGAGGAAATCAAAGAAGCCAACCAAGCAGTCGAAAAAGTGGCCTCACGTAGTAATGATATTACGCAAATTTTGGATGTGATCCGAACTATTTCTGAGCAAACAAATTTACTGGCATTGAATGCCGCCATTGAGGCTGCACGTGCAGGTGAACATGGCCGAGGTTTTGCTGTTGTTGCGGATGAAGTTAGGGCTTTAGCGTCTAAAACTCGCTCATCCACCGATGATATTAGCAGCCTAATTGATAGCTTGTTATCAGAAGTAGGAAATGCCTCAACTGTCATTGAAAAAGGCGTTGTACGTGCTGAAAATGCAGTTGATGAAACTTCTACTGCCTTTGATGCACTGCACAGTGTTGTTGTAAAAGTGGATGAAATAACTAACCAAATCACCCATATTGCAACCGCAGCTGAAGAGCAAAGTTTGGTCACTGAAGAAATAAATCGTAATTTAACTATTATTTCTGATGCGGCATCTCAGCTCTCTGATTTATCTGCTCAGGCAGGCGATAGCAGCCAAGAACTCAATAAGTTGGTTGCACAGCAAGACGCTGAGCTGAATAAGTTGAAAACGTAAATTTTTTATTTAGAGTTAAACAAGCGGCTAATTTAATACAGATTAGCCGCTTTTTTATACGCTGAATAATCAAACGGAATATAAAAAGAGTTTATTTAAGCGCAAAGACAAGCACCCAATAGGATTACAGTTTTTTGATTAGTACAAACATTTGGTTGATCATCGGCATCGCCAAATGCTCGACTGCAGGGCGATTAAAGTAACCTCGTAATCCTGTAAATTGCACTTGGAAAAATTGTGCGTATGCAGTTGCAGTTAAATCACCGCTTAGCTCACCATTTTCAATAGCGCGGGTAAACAATGTGGTTAAATAAGATTCAAATTTAGTCAGTAAGCCTGCGCTTAACTCACTTAAAGCCGTGTCTTTTTCAGCAAATTCGGTATTTGCTTTTACTAACATACAAATAGCACTTGGACTGCAGTCCTTGGTTTTAATAATTACATTTTCAACAAATGCCCGCAAACCACCTAAAATCGAATCAGAGTTTGCTATAAAGCCCTCAATTTGGCTTTTCATCTGTACGGTGTAGTCTTTTAAAGATTCGCTGTATAACCCCTCTTTAGAGCCAAATGCAGAGTAAATACTTCCTGGTCGCATATTTATAGCTTCCTGTAAATCGCGGGTAGAAGTAGCATGAAAGCCTTTCTCCCAGAACAGCTGACTTGCCACGCGAACAACATGTTCACGTTCAAATTTAATTTTATTGGCCATAATAGTTTCTATTAATTTGAGCGACTGTTCAATTTTAACTTGAGCGACCGCTCAAAATCAAATAATATGTTTCTCAACACGACTTAATACTATTTATTATATAGGAGCAAACTATGGCTGAATTTACCTTATACACGCAAGAAAATGCATCAGCAGAGGCAAAACCTTTATTAGCAGACTCTGTCGCCGCTTTTGGAATGTTGCCTAATCTTCATGCTGTGATGGCTGAGGCACCAACATTGCTAAAGGGTTATCAAGTACTGCATGAGTTATTTCAAAAAACATCGTTTAATGCACAAGAGTTAACGGTTGTTTGGCAATCAATTAATGTTGAGCACGAGTGCCATTATTGTGTGCCAGTACACAGTGGTATAGCGGCTGCCATGAAAGTTGATGAGAATATTGTGGATGCATTAGTCAATAAAACCCCGCTTGCTGATCCTAAACTTGAGACACTTCGTGAGACAACGCTTGAAATGACACGAGAACGTGGTGTGTTAAGTCAGTCACAGCAGGAAAAGTTTTTTGCAGCAGGGTATACAAAACAACAGCTTCTTGAAATTGTGTTGGGTCTTGCGCAAAAGGTGATGAGTAATTACACCAACCATCTTGCAGATACGCCTGTTGATAATGCGTTTAAAAAATTTATAAAGTAACTTAAGATCAGTGTTCTAGTTCAAAATCGTAATTATTAATGGCTAGAACACTGTTTTTTAAAGAACTAATACGTTTTTAGGTATTACAAGGCAATAAGTAAAACTTATTTAAACTTTACTTCTTTATTGCTGCGATGGTAGGTGCGAATTTGCGGCTTAGTCCATTCACCTTTTTTTAAATAGCTGGTGGAAACAACAAATTGCTCATCCTTGAATTCACTAGTTGATTTAACTTTAGTGATGCCCTCTTGGCTGCCAGTGACGTCTTCATAAGCAACAAATTGTGTTGGGCTCAACACTTTCATGACTCCTTTGGTATAAAAGCCAGCCGTAGTAAAATAATAAAATACTAATGACTGTTTTTTGCGATCATAGAAAATCATTGATTCGCCCCCATACTCACCTTCATTTATAGAATGCGTTGTGCGAATGGCTTTACCATTTAAGGTGCGCTCCCATTTGGTCACATCTTGGGTTGGAAGCGGGTTTTTATCTATATGAAAATCAGCTTGCCAAGTACCTAAGTAAGGAGTGAATACCGCAAGCTCAGGCTCTAGTAAATCCGTTTTATTATTTGCTTGAATACTGAATATACATAGTGAAAACAGCAGCATCGAAGCCTTTAAATATGTCATAATTTAACCTTGGTGTTTCTTTTAATTATCTTCATTATAGGCGATTATTTTTTGATAAAAAGTAGCTTAATTATATTTTCCAGCTTGTTTATAGCCTTATTTTGGTTAGCTTACTTAAATAATGAAGTTGAAATGTACTTACCCATATATGTTTCATCGATCAGCTGTATTACATTTGTATATTACGCATGGGATAAGCGAAAAGCGGTACAATCAAACCATAAAAAGGTGAGTCGTATACCTGAACGACACTTACATCTATTGGCTTTATTTGGAGGATGGCCCGGTGCACTTATTGCGCAGCAAAGTTTACGACATAAGTCACAAAAGCGAGTCTTTATTGCAGTGCTATGGGTATGTATTGTGGTTAATATTAGTATAATTAGTTACGCGTGGTTTGCCTATTACCGTATTTAAAATGCCTTTATTGAGCGTAATAAAGGCATTTTAAATTGATCATTCGCTTATTGCGCAGACTGGCTTAGCTGTTTTTCATCTAGCTCAATAGTTAAGATGGTTTTTTTGTCAACCGTTACCCATTTCCTATAAGTCACATAACCTGCTTTACTTACTTCGATATCATATTTACCTGCATCTAGTTCAATAGCGTCTTGATATACAGGCACTATATTCATAATACGTACTCTAGAGTCAGCAGGGTTAGTAATAACAGTCAGTGATATTGGCGCATTCTCTTCGCTAACTTGAGGCGTTGGCTCAATAACTACTTCCTCTGTTTTGTTTACACTAGAAGTTGTCGAACAACCCGTAAGTATAACGGCTGCAGCTAATAAGCTTAAATTTTTCATAGGTACTCCATTAATTATAAAAAGTCTATATATTTTAAAATCTTGGCGGAGTGTATGATGATGAAAATGCACTCGTCGTCCTTGACTTTATTGTGTATATTTTGGGTTAGTCTAATAGCTAACTAATCTATATTCAATTATATCTGTGTTATTTTTGAGCAATAAATAAGAGTTGTTTAAAGCATATTGTCTAACGATTGCGTGATGGCCTCACTTTTTTCAACCAAACGCTCAGCTGCTTTATACATTCTTTTTTTCATTAAATCGTTCGCTGTACTAATGTAACGTCTCGATAATTCTTTTCTAAGCGATACCAAAAGAGAAAAATCGTTGGGTAGTGCTGTCGATTCGGATTTAATAAACTCTTCAAATTCCATTAAAGCTTTATGATCTTCAATAGTTTCTAATTGTGCAGAAAAGCGTTGAAACTTTGGACCATAAAAAACGACCGCATCGGCACGAGGAAACTCAGCTTGTTCGCCTAAATTAATCTTTTGTTGGTATGCGGTTAGTGCATTAATTGCAGACTCACGCTTCATTAAATTAGCAAGAAGCTCTTCTGCTTTTTTGTTATTTGAAAATACAATTTTACCCACATTTAAAAGTACTTTTTGTGTGATGACATCATCGCTTTCTATGGCTGTGTTTAACGCAACAGTAAAGTTATCAAGATGCAGATCCGTTGGTTGATAACGGTAAGTTTTATCTACTTCTTTTAGATCTTTAACGAGATGAGCAATACTATTGGGCTGGTCTTCGTTGTAGCGTGATTGTTCGAGTAATAAATCTATTCTCGCGGTAATATCAAAAATAATTGATTGGCGCTCCCTCAATACACTTTCTAATTGCATCGAAAGTTTTTCTGAATCGGGATAGTAGTTCAGTGCATTAGAATAGACCGCTATTATTTTATCAAAATCTTTAAATTTACGGCCCGCAATATTATTAAACTGGCTTGCTTCATCATTAAAGCTATCTAATATACTTTGCTGATTTGATCTGAGTAATCCTTGTTTAAGCACCTCATACTGTGGCGGAATTTGTTCTAGTTTGTTTAAAATAGTAGGGCCTTGCCAAGACATCCATGCTTCCACTTGTTGGTTGATTGCCTTGGCGTTATCAAGTTGTGCCTGTAATTGCTTGGTATTATCTGAGCTTGAAAAATAATTTTGAGTGATTAAGGCAATAATTGCCACACTAGCCACACTGGCAAAAATAGCGGGTTTTAAGTTCACTTTTAGCGTTTTTGAAATTTGTTCTAGTGAATCGAGTCTTTGGCTGGCGCTTAAAGATAATGCTTTATGTAAATTTTTCCATAAAAGGAGAGGGCAATTACTTGGTTTTTTTACAGTAGTATTTTTAGGGACTTTATCTGCAGCAATGCGGTTAAATGGGTGCTTACTGCTCAGAAGCTCATAAGCAATACAGGCAAATGAAAATACATCATCTTTAATGGATGCTTCGCCGCCTTTTAGCTGCTCAGGGCTAGCATACGTTGGAGTATAACCACCAATGGTTGCAAACTCACTTTCGTTTTTAACAGCATATTGGTCGTCCAAACTTTTGTGTTTAGCAATACCAAAATCAAGCACTTTGAGGTTACCATTAGAGTCAAAAATAATATTCGAAGGCTTAAGATCATTATGTATTACGCCACGTGAGTGGGCATATATAAGGGCGTCAGTTAATTGCTCTAAAATAATTTTCGCTTTTTTAAACGCTAAACCTGATGGTTTATTTCGCTTAATAATTTGTTCTAGAGTTTCTCCCTCAATGAGCTCCATAGTGACATAATATAAATCGCCATCAGAGTCTGCTGAGTACACTTTTACAATACTAGGGTGAGCAAGTTGTTGTGTTTTTGCTGTTTCATCTTTCAATAATGAAATAGCTTCTTCAGAGTTGGAAAACTCTTCTTGGAGCACTTTTATAGCGACCGATGCTTCAGAGCGACCGCTGTTTTCTAAAAAGGTATCTCGCGCACGATATATATAACACATTCCACCTTGCCCGATGAGCTCTTCAATTAGGTAGCGATCGGATATCTTTTTGCCGAGGAGGTTTTGTTTATGGATGCTTGATGTTTTTTTTGTGCTGGAGTCTAGAGAAGCAATCTGAGTTTTATCGTTGTTATCATTAATATTGCTCATTAAAAAATCCTTTTATTGTGTTTAGTTAAATAATTACAAAGGTAAATAATCTCTACTTACCTATCAATTTTCCCTCTGATATAAGCATGTATTTTACAAAAATATACAATTATAGCAATGCCTGAATAGCATATTGTTACCGGTGAACTCGCTTTATAGTGAATTGAAAAAGTCGGTTTAAAGCCAGAAGATGTCTCTAAAGTGTTTATTTTTGGCCTAGTTAAAAAGCATTAAAAAGAAAAGTAACAAACGCCGTCGATGAGTATATAGGGCGTATTGTTTTAGAGACAAAATCTACAATGCGACATTTTCCTGTGTTAATTTCAATGTTGACAATAGTTTCGCTTCTACTTTATCCTGTTCACAATAATGCTATAGGGACTGACTTATCAAATGGAACTGATACTAAACATCACTAGTTATCACAGACTTTCGCCTGAAATCGAAGCTACCAAAACGGTAAAAGATTCACTCACTTTTGGCCGTTCTGAGGGATGCGATTGGCATCTCCCCGATCCTGAAAAAATTATCTCAAGTAAGCACGGTAGAATTGAAAAAGAAGGCGATTCTTTTTATATATACGATAATTCAACCAATGGTTTGTTTATTAATTTTGCAGTGGCGCCTTTAGGTCAAGGTAATAAACAACGTTTGTCAGATAGTGATGTCTTAACTATTGGTGATTTTCAGGTTGATGTTAGTTTAGCTGATGAGCCACACGCAGATATTAGTAATCCTATTACTTCAAACAGTTCTCAACAAGTAAGTACATTTGCTTCACATAGTAGTCAAACTGCAGAGTCTGCGCCGTTATTCAATGATTCAATTATGAATGAGTCTATGCCTGCGGTATCTGTAATTTCACAACAAGCAACAGTGGATAATCATATTCCAGAAGATTGGGATGAACTAACTCGCCTTATGAATACCGATGAGTTTGATCTTGGTAATGACGAAGTGAATTCTTCAGCGCCAGTTGACACTCCAGCTCCAATAAAAGAAAGTGCGCCGACTAAACGTTATAATGCTGAGCAGCAAGCTGTAAAACAAACAGCGCCTGTAAAAAGCTTTGCTCAAAATGATAAAGTGTTTTGTGATGCCTTTTTAAACGGATTGGGGATTAAGGATGAGCTTAAAAGTGCTCTAGATAATGAAAAGCTGTGGTTTGAGATGGGGCAGGGCTTAAGTTTATTACTGACAGAGCTCATGGAATCTTTACGCCAACGCGCGATTGTAAAGAACAAATTAAGACTGAACCATACAATGTTTCAGACCGAACAGAACAACCCATTGAAGTTTTCTGCCAATATTGATGATGTTATTCAGAACTTGTTCATAAAAAATAGTGCAAGCTTTCTGTCTTCGAATGAATCTATTAAAGAAAGCTTTGTAGATACACGCAAGCACGAGCAAGCACTGCTCGCTGGTGCAGATGGCGTGCTCAAAGGGATGTTATCGCAAGTTTCTCCCGTGCAAATTAATCAACAGGCAAACGATAATTCTAACGTGTTAAAAATTATTCCAGGCCAAATAGAGTCTAAATGCTGGAAGTTATATCAAAGTTTATATGATGATATTTCTCAGGAAGTTAACGCGAAAGGCGCTATGGCTATGTCTGATGATTTTTTAAAAGCATATAACGATCGAATCAAAGAAACGCTCTAGAAAGGAAAGTAAATAATGCATAAAGTTAAGCTCTATTTAATGAGTTTTAGTTTACTATTTTTGGTACTGGGATGTACTACGATGAATAAAATCGTACCTCCTTCTACAGATCTGATCATCAATGTATCTAAAAATGTTAATCCGGATACATCAGAACGCCCTTCTCCGGTGGTGATGAAAATTTTTGAGTTGAGCTCAAGAACAATTTTTGACACGCAGGATTTTTTTAGCTTATACGATACGCCAGAAAAGATATTAGGCCCTGATTTATTAAAAAAGGATGAGTTAGAGCTTCAACCTGATTCAGTACAGCAATATAAAATGAGCCTTAATCGTAATACTCGTTATGTTGGGGTTGTTGTTGCTTACAGAAATATAGACCAAGCAAGGTGGAGAGCGGTTATTGAAGTTGACCCCACCGGTTATGACGACATCAATGTAAATGTAGAAGCGATTGCTACATACATGAGAGAGCAATAAAAAGGATTTTTAAAATGGGTGATAACACTCGTGTTGCTTGGACTGAGGGGATGTTTTTAAGACCTCAGCACTTTCAGCAATCAGATAAATATATTTCAAATGTGATTAAGCAAGTATGCAGTGGAAACCTTGCTGATCCATGGGGAATAATTGATATTAGTATTGATAATGAATTACTTAACAGTGGTCAATTCGCTGTTGATTCATTAACTGCAATCACCCCGGATCTATTGCCAATTGATATGCCTCAGTCAACCTCTTTACCTGAGCCTTTAGTGGTTAATAAAGATGTGTTTGATGAAATTGTTTATTTGGCTATTCCTGCGCTAAAAAATAGTGGCGTTAATATATCGTCAACTGACGATAATATGGTTACTCGCTATAAGCTTAACGATTTGGCAGTGAGTGATGACTTATTGGGAGCGCAGTCTCAAGAAATAATTCAAGTTGCAAAAGTATACAGTAAGTTGATGCTGTCTTCTGATGATCATTCAGGGTATATCGTGTTGCCTTTAGCACGAATAGTGGATGTGAGCAGCGAAGGGCAAATAAAGTTAGATGCAAAGTACATTCCTCCCTCTTTAAAAGTAGGGCAGTGTAAACCTTTATCGGGGCTAGTGAGAGAAATTGGCTCAATGATAAAGCAACGCGCTGAAAGCATTGCTGCTAGGTTGTGCCAAGGTTATGCGGGTAGTACGTCAGTTGCAGATTTTATAATGCTGCAAACACTAAATAAATATGACGCGATATTTAATAATTTGCTCAGCGTTAATAGTTTACATCCGAACGTGTTTTATAGCCGCTTAATTGAACTGGCAGGTGAGTTATCAACCTTTAGCACGGCTAATAAAAGAGTGCCTAAATTACCTAATTATGATCACACAAATTTAGGGCAAGTGTTTAGTGAAGTGGTTAACTTTTTATACCAATCATTAAGCCATGTAATTGAGCAAACCGCGACTGAAATTAAGCTTGAACAAAGTAAGTTTGGTATTTCGTTTGGTGCCTTAAAAGATAAATCTATTTTAAATTCAGCGCAGTTTGTTTTAGCAATTAAAGCAAGCGTTCCGCATGAAGAGTTGAGAAAAATTCTACCTTCGCAAATTAAAATTGGCAGCGTTGAAACCATTCGTGATCTTGTTAACAACCAGATCCCAGGTATTACAATTAGTAACTTGCCAACAGCGCCAAGACAGATCCCTTACCATGCTGGTTTTCATTATTTTGAATTAAATCGCCATGGTGAACATTGGGAAAAACTGCGCTCCAGCGGAGGAATTGCTATCCACCTCTCAGGAAGTTACCCAGAACTCCAATTAAGCCTTTGGGCTATTAGAACTTAACTTTTTAAAAGGAAGAGTTTCAATGGACGAAACCATTATAAAACCACGCCCTGGCCGACTAGGGCGAAATACCCCAAGCAGTGGTGCAACGCAAAATGATGCTGATAAAACCGTTATGTCGGTTGAGCCACCCTCTGCAAAGCCGATGAGCAATAATAAGGTATCAATTTTTAAAAATCCCTTGTTAGAAGCGGCAACAGATTGCTTTTCTCTTGTGATATCCATAAATCAATCGCTTGAAATGAGCAATCTAGCAGCGCTCAAACACCGCTGTGTTGAGGCTATAAAGCGTTTTGAAGTGGAAGTCCGTAACCAGCACCTATCAAAAGAAGTGATTAATAATTCACGCTATTGCCTATGCGCTATTCTTGATGAGTCTGTATTGAATTCAAAGTGGAGCTCAATGGAGTGGGCTGATGAAAGTCTGCTGTCGACTTTTCACAAAGAAACCTTTGGTGGTGAGTATTTTTATACTCTACTTGATGCCGGGTTAGGGCAACCTGAAAAAAACAAACAGTTTTTGGAGTTGCAATACCACTGTTTAAACTTAGGCTTTAAAGGGAAATATCGATTAGATGCCGGCGGCGATACAAAAGTCGAAGAGTATCGTTCACAGCTTTATCATTTACTCAATCAGCTTGATGGCCCGATTAATAATAAACTATCTCCAAACTGGCAACAAAGAGTTGCTGCAGGTGTTGAACTAAGAAATCAAGTGCCACTGTGGGTCATATTTTCTGTGCTGGGGCTGATATTATTGATGATTTATCTATCAATAAATATGAAGCTAAATAACGATGTTTTTGCGATTAATGAAAAACTAGCGGGCATTCATCCGTTAGCTGTTAATCAAACGGTTGATAAAAAAGATCAGCAGCTGCGTGTACTTGAACAGTTACTGCAAACAGAAATTAAAATGGGGATTGTTGCTGTTGCAAAAAATTCCGATGGGATCCGCATAACGATAAACAGTGAAAATTTGTTTAAACAAGGGGATTCTCAACTACTTCCATCATTTCAGCCTATTTTAGAAAAGTTAGCGTTAAGCTTAGAGGGAACTAAAGGGCGAGTGCTTATAACGGGCCACACAGATGACTTACCAATTAGTACAGATAAGTATCCTTCTAATTGGCATCTTTCTTTAGCCAGAGCAACACAGGTTGCTAATTTAATGGCTAAAAGTACCAACTTAAGCGGTCGTTTATGGCCAGAAGGAAAGGGCGCTGCAGAGCCTATCGCCAGCAATTCAGATTCAGCTTCTCGGTCATTAAACCGACGAATTGAAATCGATCTATTATTTTAATGAGGCTGCAATGAGTTTCTCACAAAAATTTAAAAAAATAACCTACGCACTAACATCACGAACCGCTATATTAATTATCGGCTTTTTAGCCTTATCATTATTAATTTGGTTTGGTGGCCCTTTAATCGCAGTGGCAGACTATGTACCGCTTGCAGGTGTAGCATCACGATTATTAACTATTTTATTGGTATTATTAGTTTTTTCAGTGACCAAAATTTATCGTCTTATGCAGCAAAATAAGCGCGATGAAAAAATGGCGGATGAGTTAATTGATAACAATGATGCCAATAGTAGTGAAGTAAACGAAGAAATTACTACTCTTAAAACGAGAATGAATGAAGCTATAGATTTACTAAAAGATGTAAAGCTATTTAAAGGTAAAAATATATACCAGTTACCTTGGTATATTATGATTGGCCCTCCGGGTGCAGGTAAAACAACGGTTATTCATAACTCAGGCCTCGATTATCCATTAAAAGATAAGCTAGGCGTTGACTTAGTTCATGGTGTAGGCGGTACGCGTAATTGTGACTGGTGGTTTACCAATAAAGCGGTATTAATTGATACCGCAGGGCGTTACACAACACAAAGTAGCCACGCAAAACATGACTCAAGAGCATGGGAAGGTTTTTTAGGGTTATTAAGAAAGCATCGTCCGTTACGTCCTATTAATGGCGTGATGATCAGCATGGGTATTTCTGAGCTAATGAGCCAGACCAAAACTGAGCGAAACCTACATGCTCGTGCTATAAAACAGCGTCTTCAAGAATTACAAAACCAACTAGGGATGACATTTCCTGTTTATGTTATTTTTTCTAAAGTTGATTTAATTGAAGGCTTTAGAGAGTTTTTTGCTGAGCTAACTGAAGAAGAATGTGAGCAGGTTTGGGGAATTACCTTTGAACTTGATTTAGATAAAGATACTCAGGTAGATGCGTTCAATAAAGAGTTCCATGCTTTAATTTCTAAGCTTACAGAGATGTTAAATCGTCGGCTTATCAATGAGCGAAACGAAGCTATCCGTGCCAAAATTTTTGAATTCCCTCGACAGTTACGGGTATTGCAGGGCGTAGGTGATGACTTTTTAAAAGAAATTTTCACCCCCAATGCCTATGAAGAATTACCCATGTTCAGAGGGGTGTACTTAACCAGTGCGACGCAAGAAGGGACACCGTCAAGCTTTTTAAATGATGCGAGTGCAGGGAAAACAGATTACATAAATCAATCTAAAAGTTTCTTTATTAAGAATGTTTTAGAAAGTGTTATTTTTCCTGAGCAAAACTTAGCAAGCACTAACAAACATCATGATAAGCAAAACAAATGGCTTCGCGTTGCAAGTATTTCAACTGCGTGTGTTGCTTTATTAGGTTTTTCAGTTTCGTGGTACTTTAGTTTTGCATGGAATAGCAACTTAATAGACGCCACTGATGAGGCAATTACTACTTACCAAGAGCTCGATGCCTCTTCGTTTGATAGAAATAATTTATTGGTGTTGAACGACAGACTAAATGCACTGAGAAATCTACCTGCTACTAACTCTGAGCTTATTAACCCTGAGGATGCTTCATCAGTTGGTTTTAATAAGTTAACCGAAATTAAAGAATCTTCTACTAATGCTTACAAGCGTTCTTTACAAACGTATTTAGAGCCATTTGTTGCTAATACTTTAATTAAGGAAATGGAAGCGCATCCAGAACACCTAAGCTATTTATATGAAACGCTAAAGTGTTACTTAATGTTGTTTAAACCTGAATACTTTGAAAGTGAAGATATTGTGGTGTGGTTCAGTGCTTATTTAGACAGAAACTTACCCGGTGATTTGAATATGCAAACGCGTGGTGAGTTAATGAATCATATTTCAGCTTTACTCAATGAGGGAATCACGCAAACCGAAATAGATAACCAAGCTGTGCGAGTTGCACGTGCAGAGTTAACTAAACTACCGATTGCGGAAAGAGCATACCAGCGTCTTCAAGCTGATTTTCTCGATAGTAGTATTCCGCCTTTCAGACTAACCGATATTATTAGCTTTGAAAGTGCACAAAAGTTTACTTTTCGTAATAACGGCGACTTAACGCGAAGCATTCCAGGGTTATACACTTTTAATGGTTTTCATGGCATTTTTAATATTGAAAAAGGAAAAATGCTTGGCAACTTAATGGCTAGTAGCTGGGTTTACGGGCAAGAAGCCTCAGGAACTTACGATATTTCTAAAGCGGAGATAGAGAAGAAACTAGAGCAGCGCTATTTCCAAGATTACATTTATTATTGGCAGTCATTTTTAGATGACTTGAGTCTTAATCAATACAGCTCACCCGCTGAAGGCGTCAATATTACTGATGTGCTAGCAGGCTCTGAAGCACCGATTAAAAATATCATTAATGCGGTGAAAAAGAATGTTCAGCTTACTAAACTACCAGTATCTGAAAATCAAAAAGTAGCTGGTGATGTGGCAGCCAATGCCGCTAAAGTCGCTATGCAAACTAAAGCAAATCGAATTAAGCGCTTTTTACCTGATGAAGCTCCAAAATTTGAAATTGATCTACCAGGTTACCAAGTAGAAGAAGCCTTTGAAGATATTATTGATATTGATGTTCAGCAACTTGATAATATTCAGAAAAATTTAAGAGAGTTAAATATTTATTTAACCAAGCTTGATAGAGGCGATCAGCTTAAGTACTCCATTAAGGATCAAATAAGCGGTAAGAGTAAACCTAGCTTTATTCGCCAATTAGAGTATCAAAGCAGCGACTTACCTTATCCATTTAATAGTTGGTTACTGGATATTAGTAGAGATACTAGCAACATAACCAAAAATAGTGCTAACAGGCATCTAAATGAAATTTGGAAAAGTAAAGTTTTACGCGAGTATAACGCGGCGATTGTGGGCCGTTACCCATTTGCTCCGCAGGCTGAAAAAGAAGTCAGCATTAAAGACTTTACCCGCTTCTTTGGTCCTAATGGCACCATAGACAACTTTTTCAATAGCTACGTAGCCCCGAGTGTGGACATGAGCTCAACCCCTTGGAAGTTTGAAAAAGATATCGGTATTAGCAACAACACGTTAAAAATGTTCGAGCATGCTTACAAAATTCAAACCGCATTTTTTGACCGTGGTAGTAATACTCCAAGAATTGAGTTTGGCTTGCGTACCTTTAAATTAGACAAAACGGTCTCAAGCTTCATGATTGAAATTGATGGCCAATCTATGATTTATCGTCATGGTCCGCTTAAGGTGACCAATTTTGTTTGGCCTGGTGCAAGTGGTCAAAGCAAAACTCGAGTGGTGTTTACTCCACCAAATGGTGGGCGTTCAATTAACACCACCTACCAAGGTGAGTGGTCACTATACAGAATGTTAGATGAACTGAGTGAAAAGCGAAGTAAAACGCGAGAAGACTTAGAGCTGCATTTCTCACTAATGGGTAACAATGCAAAAGTAGAATTATTGCCGAGTTCAATCAGGCATCCTTTTTGGAATAGCAGTGTAGAGAAGTTCTCATGTCCGACCCGATTGTAGATATTGGTTATCTTGGCAAAGTCCCTTGTTTAGGCGACTTTGTTCAAGATAATGTTACTAAAGAGTTTTCAGAGCATTGGGAGCAATGGCTTCAGGCTGCCATTGCTGTAAGTAAAGAACAGCTTGGTGATGTTTGGCAAGAAAACTATTTAACAGGTCCCGTTTGGCATTTTGCCTTAAGCCCAAATATTGTGGGTGATACTGGCGTTATGGGCACGTTATTGCCAAGTATGGATGCTGTGGGGAGGCATTATCCTCTCACGGTAACGCGAACAACACATATTGCTCCTGTCGATGTGCTTCATTCTGGTGTTTTTTCGTTGGAGTACGAAGATGCAGTACTCAAAGTACTTGATGGCTCCGTTGATTTATTTTCTTGGCGCAAAGAGTTAGCTAATACTTTGAGCGAAATTACTTCAACTAAAAAGCAAGTTAGTTTTGCAAACTCGCTAGATAAGAATAAACAGGCTACAGCATTGGAGTTTTCTGGTACCGAATTAAGTGATCACATTTTACAAGATGCCATGCATGCCATTTTATATAAAAAGTATGGTGATTACAGTGTTTGGTGGACTCATGGCTCATGCAATATTAAGCCTATGGTGTTGATCACTTCGGCTCTACCGCCTGTAAATCAAGTGGCCGCTATGCTAGATGGACGATGGAAACATTGGGAATGGAATTTTACACAGGTAAAAAATAGTGATTAATAATTTAAGCTCAAGTTATGCCATTACCCACCGAGGTGCTGTTAGGCAACTTAACGAAGACGCGCATGTAGAAATTAACAGCCATAATTTATGGGTAGTAGCTGATGGTATGGGAGGACATGAAGCGGGTGAAGTTGCCAGCCAATTAGTTGTT
This sequence comes from Pseudoalteromonas sp. 23_GOM-1509m, assembly GCF_000518425.1. Taxonomy (NCBI): domain Bacteria; kingdom Pseudomonadati; phylum Pseudomonadota; class Gammaproteobacteria; order Alteromonadales; family Pseudoalteromonadaceae; genus Pseudoalteromonas; species Pseudoalteromonas sp. 23_GOM-1509m. The sequence goes on along the minus strand of NZ_JADO01000009.1, from coordinate 246,945 downwards.
GATGTTATAAGAACCCATGTTGAAAAGTTTAAACTAGAAGATTTAAACGTCAGTGACATTGTTAAAGCCATTGAAGATGCAAATAAACAATTAACTGAATATAGCGCGCACTACTTAAGCAACAAAACAGCGGGCAGCACGGTGACAGCTTTGTTTGTTAAAAATGAGCGCTATTACATTTTATGGGTTGGCGATAGCAGAGCTTATTTGTTGCGCAATAGTAAGTTGACTCAAGTTTCTAGAGATCATAGCCAAGTTAACGACTTAATAGATGAAGGAGTGATTTCTGTTGAAGAAGCTAAAAATCATCCACTATCTAATGTAATTACCCGTGCCGTAGGAGTAATGGATGAAGTAAAAGTTGATGTTGTTGAAGGGGATATAAACACAGGCGATATATTTTTACTGTGCTCAGATGGTCTTACTGGCGAGTTATCAGATGAAGAAATATGTTTGTCATTAGAGCCCTCTAGTATTATTGATTCAGGAATGGCGTTAATGCATTCTTCGTTAGTCAGAGGAGCCAAAGATAACGTGACCTGTATTTTAGTAAAATATGATGATGTGGATGCCAATCAATCGATACAATCTTGCAATTTGCAAGATGAGGCAACGATTCCATTGTTCACTAAGTAGCTGATTAATCCTGTTTTAGTATAATCAAGAAAAAAAGTTGTAAATAAATCAGGAACAAAAAAACTGTTATTTCAATTATTTATAAAATAACATTAGCCAGCTTATCGGCATAATAGCGTCAAGGCTTGTAATTTAATTTAAAGAATGTAATATAATTTCCGCTTTGCTTCTTAGAGCACATGGATAATATTTAGGACAATGGAATGTTTTTATTTGAAGAGTATATTTCCCCTATTTCAGATGCTGAGTTTGCAGGTATTGATCCGCGCTCAGACGTCTCTCCAACGTCTACTTACTATGCCTTAAAAGATTTAAGAAACCAACTTCGTGCGGCTGAAAGAAATGCCTTAGTCGATGAAGAGGGAATTGCTTCACTTTCGCGAGATTGGCTGCCATTACTTGAACAATGCAGTGAGGCAGTTAAAAGCGAAAGCAAGGATATTGAATACCTTGCATGGCTAATTGAAGGTTTATGCCGCGTTCACGGATTTAAAGGAATAGCGTTTGGTTTTCGCGTTGCCAAGTATTTGCTTGAACACCATTTTGAATCCCTTTATCCAACACTTGATGACGGTGATGAAATTTCAGACAAAGTGTCTGCCTTAGTTGGCTTAAATGGTACAGCCGGTGAAGGCACGTTGATCATCCCAATAAAAAGCATTTATATGACAGACAGTGTCAGTATGGATCCTTTTTCTTTTTGGGAGTATCAGCAAGGGTATGATATTTCGCGTTTAAATGATGAAAAGCGCGAAAAGAAAATAGCCCAAGGCGCAGTTGATTTTGAGCAATTAGAAAAAAGTGCCGCTGAGACCAGTACCGAATTTTTTGTGTCTTTAAAAAACGATATTGAAGATGCGATAGAGCAGTTTGCTGCCTTGAGCGAAGTTATGGATGAGGTGACAGGTGAGCCACAACCGACGTCTAACATCAAACAAGCATTAGAAGTGAGCTTAGCGGCGGTAAAACACGTAGCAGCAGATAAGCTTGAAGCAGCGCAAACTGCACTAGATAAAGCTAACGCTGAGCCTGAAGAGGAACTCGTTGAGGATGCGATTCAAGCTGACTCAGAGCAACCTAAAAAGCTTAGCAGTGATGAGATTAATTCAAGAGAAAACGCAATTAAAAAACTTCAAGAAATTGCGACTTTTTTCAGAAAGACTGAACCTCATTCACCGATGTCTTACACGATAGAACAAGTTATTCGATGGAGCGAATTATCGCTACCTGAGTTATTAAATGAGTTAATTACAGATAGTGATGCTAGGACTGGATACTTTAAGTTGTCTGGCATTAAGATCAGCGAAACTGAAACATAGTAAAAGGAGTTCTCAATGAGTATCCATGATAAGTTAAAACGAGTTCGTAAACCTAGAGTACATATCACTTATGATGTGGAAACTGAGGGCGCGGCAGTAAAAAAAGAATTACCCTTTGTAGTGGGTGTAATGGGCGATTTTTCTGGTGATAATACAGAAGCGCTTAAGCCACTAAAAGATAGACGTTTTATTCAAATTGATCGTGATAACTTTAATGATGTTTTAAAGCGTATGAGCCCATCTCTACGTTTAAAAGTAGACAACACATTAACGGATGATGGTTCTCAGTTTGAAGTTAACTTGAACTTCAAATCGATTGACGATTTCGAGCCTGCAGCCGTTGTAAATCAAGTAGAGCCGTTACGCAAATTGATGGAAACGCGTAACAAGCTTCGTGACTTGATGACGAAGATTGACCGCTCAGAAGAACTTGAAAACGTACTAGAAGAAGTTTTAAGTAATACAGCAAGCTTAGACTCGATGGCGAAAGAACTTAACTTAGAGGAGACTGATAAATGAGCACTGAACAATTAGCAACAGAATCAGAATCGGTAGCAGAAGTTAGTTCTTCACTTTTAGAGCAAGCAATTGGTGCGACTAAACAAACAGAGTCAAGCCGTGCTGAAGAGTTACTGAAAACGTTAACTGAAGAAGCATTAAAAGGCACAGTTCAATGGAACAAAAACATGACTGTGACGTTTAATGAAGCAATTCAATTAATCGATCAAAAAATCTCAAAGCAGTTAAGTGTCGTAATGCACACGGATGAGTTTCAAAAACTTGAAGGCTCATGGCGCGGATTACATCACTTAGTGATGAATTCTGAAACTAGCTCAACATTAAAAATTCGTGTTTTAAACATGAAAAAGAAAGAGCTGCATAAAGACTTAAGTAAAGCTGTTGAGTTTGATCAAAGCCAAACCTTTAAGAAAATATATGAGTCAGAATTTGGTACCCCAGGTGGTGAACCGTATGGCACGATTGTAGGTGACTTTGAATTTACGAATCACCCAGAAGATGTTGAAACATTAAGTTTAATGTCTAATGTTGCAGCCGCTGGTTTCTGTCCATTTATTGCCGCATCATCACCGTCGTTATTTGGCTTTGATAATTGGGAAGAATTAACTAAGCCACGTGATTTAGAAAAAGTGTTTGAATCACTAGAATACACTAAATGGCGTTCATTTAGAGACAGCGATGATTCACGCTTTGTATCACTTACTATGCCGCGTTTCCTTTCGCGTTTACCTTATGGTGCAGCGTCAAAACCAGTTGAAGAATTTAACTACGAAGAATTTGAAGTTGAAGCGAAAGATGGCCGTTCAGTCAGCACTGATAATAGTGATTACTGTTGGAGTAATGCCGCATACGCTATGGCAACAAACATGACCGCTGCTTTTTCTCAATATGGTTTCTGTACTGCTATTCGTGGCGCAGAGGGTGGTGGTAAAGTAGAAGGCTTACCAACGCACATATTTACAAGTGATGATGGCGATCCAGATCTTAAATGTCCAACAGAAATTGGCATTACAGACCGTCGTGAGGCCGAGCTAAGCCAGTTAGGTTTCTTGCCTTTATGTCACTATAAAAACACTGATTATGCTGTTTTCTTTGGTGGCCAAAGCTGTCAAAAACCAAAAATCTACTCAACACCTGATGCAACCGCTAATGCTGCCATTTCAGCACGCTTACCTTACTTAATGGCAACTTCTCGTTTTGCTCATTACCTTAAAGTAATGGCGCGCGATAAAATTGGTAGCTTTATGGAAGCCGAAGACGTTGAATCATGGTTAAACCGTTGGATTCTGTCTTATGTAAATGCGACAGAGGGCGGTGGTCAAGATATTAGAGCACGTTACCCTCTTGCTGATGCGAAAGTATCTGTAAAAGAGATCCCAGGACAACCCGGTGCTTATAACGCTGTTGCTTGGCTTAAACCTTGGTTACAAATGGAAGAGCTTACTTCTTCTTTACGCCTTGTAGCTAAAATCCCAGAGATCGGTTAATAATACCGCTCTCTCGCATTAAGGATGATGCAATAGAATGAATCACGAAGAGTTTTCATTTATCAATCAAGACTTCACTTTTCAACAAAAGTCGCAGTCTCGAATAAGTGATAATGACGCTTTACTCGATAGGTTTTTGAACGAAAAAAACCTAGATAAAGCGTTATTATTATGGCTTGAAGGCTCTTCTGATTCTCCACTTTCTTGGAATAAGGAGTCATTGAGTCCTTATTTACAGCGTGTGATCATTGAACTCGATCAACTGATTTCTGCACAACTCAATCATATAATTCATGCAAAAAGCTTTCAAAATTTAGAAGCTAGTTGGCGAAATCTATGGTGGCTATTATTACAAACAGAGCAACAAGACAAAGAAAAAAAAGTAAAAGTTAAATTGCTTAATTGTGACTGGCCAACGCTCTCAAAAGACGTAAATAAAGCGATAGATTTCGATCAAAGTACGTTTTTTCAATTACTCTATCAAAACGAATTTGACAGTGCCGGCGGCGAGCCCTTTGGTATTGTGATTGGTGATTATGAAATTAGTAATGGTTGCTCAGCGGGCACTATTTACAACGATATAGATACGATTAAAGAAGTGTCAAGAACGGCTGCCGCAGCATTTTCTCCTTTTATATGTTCGGCATCGGCTAACTTATTTGGCGCTGATAGCTTTTCAGATTTAGGTTATTACTCTGATTTATTTAATCATTTTGAGCAGCCTGAATATATAAAATGGCAAAGCTTTAGAAAAATGGAAGAAGCTAGATTCATGGGTTTTACACTCCCTCATGTGCTAGTTAGGCCGCCTTATGCTAATGACGGTAAGCGCCATCAAGAATTCTATTTCAAAGAACAAATTATTAATCCAGAAACAGATATGCTGTGGGGAAATGCAGCCTATCAATTTGTATCAACAATAATCAGAGCTTACTGCGATAGCGGCTGGTTTGGGCATATACGTGGTATAGAGCCAGGGAAAGTGTCAAAAGGCTTAGTCACAGGGCTAGCTCGCGATAGTTTTGCTAATGATACTTATCAAAAAGAAGCCAAGCCGCCACTGGATTTGTTAGTAACCAGTAAGTTTGAAAAGCAATTTTCTGAACTCGGTTTTATCCCAGCCTCTTCGGTTACAAATACCGAACATATTGTTTTTTACAGTAATGCGTCGGTTCAAAAGACAAAAAATTACGACTCAAGCGCTGCTAATATCAATGCGCGCTTATCGTCTATGTTGCAATACATTTTATGTGTATCGCGCTTTGCGCACTATTTAAAATTATTGGCCCGAGACCGTGTTGGTTCTTATAGCACAGCACAGGCCTGTGAAAGAGATTTACAAGCGTGGATCAATAACTATACAACCGCGTCAGACTCTGCGTCTGAGCACATTAGAAGTAAATACCCACTCAGTAATGCAAAAATAAAAGTAAGTGAAAACAAGGCTAATCCGGGTCATTACTTTTCGGTTTTGCAGTTACAGCCTCATTTTCAGTTAGACCAAATGGTCTCGAGTATTAAGTTAATAACAGAGCTCAGTCCTCATCATAAAATAAAGGAATAGTAATGAAAAAAATACACAGTTTAATTCGCGAGGGAAAACTTGCTGATGCTTTATTATGTTGCGCTACAGAGTTGCAAGATGAGCCTTTAAATTTTGATATTAGAAGTCTTTATTCTGAATTACTTTGCATTAACGGTGAACTTGAAAAAGCAGATAAACAGCTAGATTTTATGGTGCAAAAGAACCCTGAATTTGCTGTAGGTGCGGTTAATCTTAGGCATTTAATTCGCGCACAACAATCGCGTGTAGATTTTTATCAAGGTAAGGGTATTCCTAAACTCTTTCATGAAGCTAATGAGCTAGACACCTTGTTCTTAAAAATGCACGTAGCCCTACTTGAAGGCGAAACATCTGAAGCGGCAACGCTTGCAAAACAAATGGAAGCACTTCGTCTTGAAAGCGTTGATGATGAGCATTCAGCAATTAGAGATTTAGATGATAGCTTAAGCCCATATTTAGAAGTGCTAGGCACGAATGGCGAGTTTTACCTTGCAAACTTTAATGAAATTGAAACATTAAAAGTAGAACCTGTAACGTCTTTATTAGAGAGCATCTGGTTACGCGTTGAGATCACTATCAAAGACGGTCCGTCAGGCACGGCACACCTACCATTGGTCTATGCAAACTCAAATACTGAGCTGGAAAAGTTAGGTCAGGTTTCTGATTGGGATGAGCTACAAGATGAGTTTATTGTAGGTAAAGGAATGAAAATGTTATTTGTCAACGATGAGGCAATCACCATTCCAAGTCTAAAAATCAACGCCGTTGAAACAGCAGAGTAAGTGCAATAAACGATTATGATTGAACATAAGCAGCAACTCCAAGCATCTATTTTAGATAGGCTCATTGACGATGAGCCTGACTTTCAAGATGCGCCTTCTCGTACTGAGGGGATCAGCATTAGTGAGCTGAGAAAAAATGTGCGTAGAGACATAGAAGCGCTGCTAAATGCTCGAATTCAGTGGCATACCTGGCCATCACAATATGCTGAGTTGTCGACTTCGTGTTTATCATATGGTTTGCCTGACTTTTCGAGTATGTCTGTAAGCTCACACGAAGGGCGTGCACTTTTATGCGAAACTGTAAGAAATACAATTTTAAAATTTGAACCGCGGTTTATTGAAGTAGAAGTGTTTACCGATGATGAAGTACCCGTGAACAGAGTATTAAACCTAAGGATTAACGCCTTGTTGTATGCCGATCCAGAACCTGAATTTATCAGCTTTGATTCTGAAGTTGAGCCGGTTAATTTAGGTATGAAGATTATTGAGGCCTCTTTATGAACGATGAGTTATTAAAGTACTACAACCGCGAACTAGCGTTTGTTCGCCACATGGGTAAAGACTTTTCTGAAAAGTACCCTAAAGTTGCTGGGCGATTAAAGTTAAGCGATGATCATATTGAAGACCCTCATGTATCTAGGCTAATCGAATCGTTCGCATTTTTAACTGCTAATATTAGGCAAAAACTCGATGACAGCTTTCCTGAGCTAACTGATGCTCTATTGGGACAGATGCTGCCAGACTACCAAGCGCCTATCCCTTCTATGTCGGTGGTAAAATTAGAAGCTGAAAATCTGTCCACCACGGGTGTGGTCATTCCAAGAGGCAGTGAAGTAGAAACCAATGTTGAGTCGATGAAGCAATGTAAGTTTCAAACCTGTTACGAAACTTATTTATGGCCGGTTGAGATCACAAGTGCCCAATTTGATAATAGTCCGTTTGTTGCCCCTAAGCCTCGTTGGCATGAAAAAGCTAAGTCAATTTTCAAACTTGAGCTAACCGGTGAATATCCGGGTGTATCATTAGCTGAAACCGGGCTGGAAAAATTACGATTATTTATAAATGGCCAATGGCATCATACGCTTAAAGTGTATGAACTATTATTTAAACACGCTATTGGTATTGCTTTTGATAATGGTGAAGAGGGTATAAAGTACCTTTCTAAAAACCAGTTAAAAGCCGTAGGCTTTGATGCAAATGAAGCGGTGGTGCCCTATTCGCAGCGCTCAAGTGCTGGTTATCGGTTACTGGTGGAAAACTTTACCTTTCCGGAAAAGTTTCGCTTTGTTGAACTTGAAAATATTCGTTCATCACTGCCTAAAAAGTCTAACAAATGCAGTGTGTATATTTACCTTGATTCAGAGTCAACCGAGCTTGAAAAGCAAGTAGACAAAAATATGTTTTTAATGGGATGTACACCCATTATCAATATGTTTGAGCAAGAACTAGAACCGATTCGCCCTGAGCTGAGTGAATACGAATACCAATTAACACCACGCTATATGGACTCTGAAATCTCAGAGGTGATTGGTATCTCAGAAGTTATTGCGTTTGATCACAAAGGGAACAAACAAATAGTGTGTCCTTTTTATGGGCAGACTCATCCACGATACCAAGGCCATGATGATTTATTTTGGCACATCCGCAGAGAAACCGCCTCATGGGCCGGTGGCTATGTTGAGTCAGGTACGGAATCGTTTCTATCATTGGTAGATGCACGATTTGAAAATAGCGCTATGGATTATGCTGAAGGGAACACGGTATTAACAGTACGTGCTAATTGCAGTAATCGAAACCTTCCTGCTAGCATGCCCTTTGGAGATGATGAACTCGGACTTTTAATGCCTGAGCGTGGTGATGTAATAAAAAAAATACGTTGTTTAATCCCATTTACTCATGCAGTTAGACCGATATTAGCCGATGCAACTCGTTGGCAATTAGTTAATCATTTAACCCTTGATGCGTTTAGTGGAGATGATGCATGTAACAAGCTTAAAGAAGTGTTACGGCTGTATGACTTTAGAGCTTCACCGCAAACAAAAGGCCTTATCGATAATATTTACCGCGTGATTGTAGAACCAGCAACGGCGCGTGTTGTACAAAAAGGACGAGTAAGCTTCGCAACGGGAAGCGAAATAGAAATTACCTTTGCCAATGATGATTTCTCGGGAAGTGGTATGTTTTTCTTTGCTTCTATTCTTGATCATTTCTTTGCACAATTTGCGGCAATAAATAGCTTCACGCGTGTTAGTTTAAGGCTCAAAGAACAAGAGCAAGTGTATTATCAATGGCCTGCCCGAGTTGGGGAAAGCCCGTTAATATGATCCAGCATATTATTTCTCAAGCGTCACAAGTTGATTTTTATAAAGCTGTTTTCATTATTGAAAACCAGCTTAAAAAGCATGGCTTAGAATATCGCTATGTAGGGTATGACAGTAGCCCAAAGCAAGAGTTAATTAAATTTACTGCAACACAAAAGTTTGGTTATCCAGGCAATGCCATAACAAAATTAGAGCAAGCTAGCTTTGAAGACGGGTTGCATAAGGTCAACATGCAGGTCTCTTTTATGGGATTAACGGGTTGCTCGGGCGCTTTACCTCAATTTTACAGCGAGCTGGTGATGCAGCGTCTTCGCTATAAAGATACCACCATGCGTGACTTTTACGATATGTTTAATCATCGTTTGGTGTCTTTATATTATCGAGCGTGGAAAAAATATAAGCCGTCTTTAAATCATGTGAACAAAGATAAAAACAAAGACCCATATACACAAATATTGGGACTTTTAAGTGGCGGCTACAATGATCATCAGTTGCACTTTTCAGGCCTTTATAGCCGAAAAATTCGTAACGCTTTTGATTTAAAAAGTGTATTGAGCTCTTACCTTGGTTGTGATGTTGTCATCAAACAAATGGTAGGAAAGTGGCATGATCTGAAACCACAAGAACAAACTTGTTTAGCAAGTGAGCGCCTATATGAGGGACAACATGCTCGCTTAGGCGTTGATACCGTAATAGGTAAAAAGATATGGGATATTTCTTCTAATATTGAGATTCATATCAGCACTACTGATATTGATAAAGCAAAATCCTTGTTACCGAAAGGCAAGTTATTTGAGTTAGCTACAAAGATTGTAAAAGATTATGCGGGCAATGCGATTTCATTTCGACTTATCATCGAATCAGATTTTCAACAACTTGATGCGGTGCAGTTGTCTAAACGGGAATGCAAACTTGGCGCTAATAGCTTTTTAATGGCGAGTAAAAACCCCCCTAAATTTAACCCTATTAAGTTATCGTTTAAAGGATAATTAAAAATTAAAAGGAACAGCGTATGTCAACGATGACATTAAATAAATTAGTTGAAAAACTAAGCCCAGATTGTAGAAAAAGCTTAGAGGCAGCTGTTGCAATATGTAACAGCCGAAGCCACTTTACGGTTGAGTTAGAGCATTGGTTGTTAGCTATGATTGAGCAGCAACTAGACGATGTTAGGCTCATATTCGGTTCTTTCGATATTGATATTGATCAGGTAAAGCAAGATTTAAACCAATCACTAGAGTCATTTAAAACGGGCAGTGATTCATCGCCTAGCCTATCAGTGCATGTGACTACATTATTAAGGCAGTCATGGTTAAGTACCAGTATAGAATTTACTGATGAGCAAATTCGTAGTGCTTACGTTATTTACACGCTCACAAAAGATGATACCTTGTCTAGTTTAGTAACGCGTTGTAGTAAGCTTTTCAATAATATAGAACCTGGACAACTGTTACATGCATGGCCTGAAATTGTTGCCCAATCGCAAGAACGTAATACCAGCACTGCAAGTGCTACAACACCTGCAAATGGTTCATCTAAAACACCAAGCTTAGATCAATTTACAGTTGATTTAACCGCTCAAGCAAAAGCGGGGAAAATAGACCCTATTCTAGGTCGTGATTTTGAAATACGTCAAATGGTTGATATTTTAACTAGACGTCGTCAAAACAACCCAATCTTAACGGGTGAAGCGGGTGTAGGTAAAACCGCTGTGGTTGAAGGACTTGCCCTAAGAATTGCCCAAAAAGACGTACCTGCAGTATTACAAAACGTTAAGTTGCACAGCCTAGATTTGGCTTTGCTGCAAGCAGGTGCGGGCATGAAAGGTGAGTTTGAAAATCGCTTAAAGTCGTTAATTAACGAAGTTAAAAACGCTGTTGACCCTGTGATTCTTTTTATAGATGAAGCTCACACTATGATTGGTAGTGGCGGACAAGCGGGTCAAAACGATGCGGCTAACTTACTAAAACCTGCTTTAGCAAGAGGGGAATTACGTACTATTGCAGCAACAACGTGGGCTGAATATAAAAAGTTTTTTGAAAAAGATGCTGCACTAACACGTCGCTTCCAAGTAGTTAAAGTTGAAGAGCCAACACCAGAAAAAGCGGTTGCTATGCTACGTGGTTTAGTTCCTGTTATGGAAAAGCATCATAAAGTGTTTATTTCAGAGCAAGCACTTGAAAGTGCGGTGCATCTATCGCACAGATACATTACTGCCAGGCAACTTCCCGATAAAGCAGTTGCATTGTTAGATACGGCCTGTGCTCGTGTTGCTATGAGCCAAGCATCGACACCTAATGCGATTGAGCAGTTAATGAATAGACTTAGTGAAATTGAAGCGCAAGTTTTAATGTTAAATCGTGAGCAAAAAACCGGTTTAGATCACAGCGAACATTTATCAGCACTTAAATCTGAACTAGTTGAGATTGAACAGCAACTTGAACCATTAAATGAGCAGTTCAACGTTGAAAAAGGCATCGTTGCAGAATTAAACCAAGCGCTTGAATCGATTAACACCACCGATGCAGACTCTTCTGTTGAAGTACTTGAGCAGTTAAAAGAAAGCAAGCTTAAGCTAGCCTCGTACGAACATAATATGGTGCATTGGCAAGTTGATGAAGAGTTGATTGCACAGGTTATTTCTGATTGGACTGGTATTCCTGTTGGTAAAATGCATGAAGATGAAATTCATGGCATTTTAAATTTAGCTGAGCAAATGAAACAACGCGTAGTTGGCCAAGATCATGCGCTTGAACTTATGGCTAAAGTAGTACAAACCTCCCGTGCTCAGCTTGCAGATGAAAGTCGCCCTAATGGTATATTTATGCTGGCAGGCCCAAGCGGAGTGGGTAAAACAGAGACCGCACTTTCACTAGCACAAGAAGTGTATGGCAGTGAAGATAACGTAACGGTTATCAACATGTCTGAGTTTAAAGAAGAGCATAAAGTGTCATTACTACTTGGCTCACCTCCAGGTTATGTTGGTTATGGCGAAGGCGGTATTTTAACCGAAGCAGTAAGAAGAAAACCATACAGTGTGGTGCTGCTAGATGAAATGGAAAAAGCGCATCCTGGCGTACAAGATATCTTCTATCAAGTATTCGATAAAGGCACCATAAAAGACGGTGAAGGCCGAGACATCGACTTTAAAAACACCATCATCATTATGACCTCAAATGTGGGTACTGATACCACAATGAGCTTATTTGAAGATGAAGAAAGTAAGCCAAGTATTAAAGGCTTATTAAAAGCATTACAAGATGATTTATTAGGGGCATTTAAGCCTGCATTTTTAGGACGAATTAACGTTATTCCATATATTCCGTTAAGTGATGAAATTCTTACCCAGATTGCTGCGTTGCAAATTAGTAAAATAATTAAGCGTGTTAAAAAGCACTATGATGCGCAATTAACGTATAACGATGATGTGATTGAGCATATTATTGCAAATTGTCAAAATGCCGGATCGGGTGCACGAAATATTCACACGATATTACAGAATAAAGTACTACCTCTATTGTCTGAGATCTTGCTTTCAAGCATGGTTGAAGGTGAAAAAGTAACATCTATCTCATTGTTAATTAAAGATAATGAGTTCGATGTTGAATTAACTAAAGTTAATTCAAAATAACTTGTTTTTAAGGTTGTTTCTTTAGTTTTAGGGCATTATAATTCGTGTGTCTTATATAGAAACAAGGAATTTTTGAGACATTGTCTTCATCTAGGGAAAGGAATTCTGAAGACCTTTTCATTGCTGTTTTAAAGATAATGATTTCAAGGAATTTTGGGTAACCAAAGTAAACGAATCCACATAATGGATAATATTGTTTAATAAAAAGGAGCATTATCAAATGCAAGCAAATACATATTTAAAATACGGTTCAATCAAAGGCGAAACTACTGCTGAGTCTTTCAAAGATTTAATTACAGTTTTATCTTTAGATTGGAACGTTAGCCGTGAAATTAGCGCAGCGACTGGTACGGCGATGGATCGTGAATCTAGCTCTACTCGTTTAGGCGATGTGACTATTACTAAACTTCAAGATAAAGCATCTCCGGATCTTTTCAAAGAAGCAACTATTGGTAAAGGTCTACCTGCTGTTTTCCATATCACTAAACAAGGTGATAAAGTTGAAGAAATCATGAAAATCGAACTTACAGATGCCATGATCTCTAGCTACTCAGTATCAGTTCAAAACGACCGTCCAATTGAAACAATCACTATCAGCTACACTGAAATGATGATGACTGTTACACCTACTGACGACCAAAACAACATCACTGCACCACTTGTATATGGTTACAGCGGTGTTAAAGGTCAACAAATGTAATATTTGTTACCCGATTGTAGCTCTGGGCTTTGCCCAGGGCTTTTTTTGATCTTCAGGATGGGAAAAGCAAGGAATGCAAAAAGCAACACAAGATAAAAACGTAATTCAAATTAGTACTCCTGTTGGTAAAGACGCCCTTTATTTAACACGCTTCGTTGCGCAAGAAGCCATGTCAGATTTGTTTGTTATGTCGGTCAATATGTACACCATAGGCCAACAAATTGCACATGAAGATCTGGTTGGCAAGCCTGTTTCTATCAAGGTAAAAAATGCCGAGGGTGGGGGAGAACGTTATTATCACGGTATTGTGAGTCAGCTTGTTTCTAACGGAAGCCGTACGGCGGATGTTGATGAGCAAAAAAATTACATTGATTATCAAGCTACCATTGTGCCTTTTGCCGCTTCTATGCGTAATCGCAAAAACAGTCGCATTTTCCAAAAGAAAACAATTAAAGATATATTTGCTGATTTGTTTGGCCAACACAATGTGGCTTTTTCAGATAAAACCAGTAAAACCTACCCCAAATACGAATACTGTGTGCAATACCAAGAGTCAGATTTTGACTTTATCCAACGCTTATTACAAAGCGAGGGGATTTTTTACTTCTTTGAGCATACAAAAAGTAACCATACATTAGTTTTAGCAGATGATATTACCGCATATGAAATGTGTGGTGAGGCTAAAGTTGTTCATTCAACTGGCCATTTAAGTGAGTCTCATGTTTCGCGTTGGCAGGGCGGATTAAGCTTAGCGCCAGGTAGTTTCAAACGTTTGGGCTACGATTTTAAACAGCCATCACGTTACCCTGATGCAGAGCAAGCAAACGCAGAATTACCGACCCAATCGGTATCAGAAATTTTTGAATATACAGCTGAAGCAGAGTGTCATCCCCGCGCGGCTAATTTGGCATCAGTTCAACTAGAGTCACTGCAAAGAGACATGAAGCTCTCGAGCGGGCGCAGTGACTGCCGCTCATTCTCTGTTGGTAAACTGTTTAGTTTCAAAAAACATGAAGACCCACGCCTTGAAGGTAAAACCTTTGCTATCACCTCGATGATGACGTCGATTGTGGTACCAAACCAATCAGGCGCTGCACAAGCATCAAGTGAAGAAGTGTATTCTAACCACTTTGAATGTGTGCCAAAAGACATTCCATACAGAGCGCAAGTGAGCAAAAAGAAACCGGTTATCAACGGCGTACAAACAGCCATAGTAACGGGTGATAGCGCCGATGAAATTATGATTGACCAATATGGCCGCGTTAAGGTGCAATTTGATTGGGATCGTGAAGGTAAAAAAGACTCTAAAAGTTCATGTTGGATCCGAGTTGCACAAAATTGGGCTGGCAAAAAGTGGGGCGCCTTTTTCTTTCCCCGCGTAGGTCAAGAAGTTCTGGTTGATTTTATTAATGGCGACCCAGATCAACCTATTATAAGCGGTGCTGTTTATAATGCAGACCTAATGCCTCCGTACGCATTACCTGGTGAAAAAACGCAAAGTGGTATTAAGACTCGCTCAACTAAAGAAGGTGGAGCAGATAACTTTAATGAGCTGCGCTTTGAGGATAAAAAAGGCAGCGAGCTTGTGTATATGCAAGCCGAAAAAGATAAACAGCTTTACGTTAAAAACGATCAAAACGAAAAAATAGATAACGACCGTAATGTTGAAATTCTTAATAACGATAATCTCAAAGTCACAGCTAACCGTGTTGCTGAAATGGGTGAAAATGACACCTTAAAAGTCGGTAAAACACTTAATATTGAAGCCGGTGACGAAATAGTGATTAAAACAGGCTCGGCGCAAATTAAAATGAGCAGTAGTGGCAATATTACTATTGAAGGTACAAACATTGATATTAAAGGCAGTAATGTAAAAGTAGATGGCAGTGCCATTACCTTATCTGCTGGTGTAATTAAGTTAAATTAATGATGGAAATAGTCAATAACTTTCAATCAGGGTTTAGAAACGGCATTGCAAATAACGGGCACGTTGTTTACTGCCGTTATGGTTTACCGCATTTAGTGTGTTTACCGATAAACAGGCCAGACGATCCATTACTAAGCCCGGCTTTAAGTCATTTAAAAGCCATGAATGGCTATTATGCACAGCAGTTTTTTATTCATTTAAGTGATGCACTTAATAGTGAAAATGTAATTTCAAACTTATATCAATATGCAACTCAAAGCGCTGTGGCACTTTCTGATCACAGTAAAGATGAGTTAATTGAAGAAATTTCGCTACTGGTAACCAGTAACAAGCTATTAGTTATCCCGCTTTATGAATAGCATTTCATAAACCAACAAAGACACGACAAGGAGTCAAAATGGGTAAACCCGCTGCTACAATTGGTCATATGCATGTATGCCCTAAAGTGACCGCTAAAGTTCCACATGTGGGTGGACCTATAGTTGCTGGCTCTGGCAATGTATTAATAGGTGGCATGCCCGCTGCCCGCAAAGGCGATATGATAGTGTGTGTTGGACCGCCAGACAGTGTGAAAACAGGCTCGGGTAGTGTTCAAATTAATGGTAAACCTGCCGCCAGAATGGGCGATGATAGTGGCCACGGCGGAAAAATCGTTGTGGGCAACCCAACCGTGTTAATTGGTGGTTAACTTTGCTAGCGACCTATTTAAGTGATCATCAAGCACAATTACTACAAATTAGTAACGCTCAACTGTGCCCGTTTACGTGTGTAGGTCATGTTCGCTATTTAAGAAAAACGCTATTAGAAAGCTGTTGGTTAACGGCAAAAAACAATAATCAAAAAAATAACTTTGAATTGCCCACCACTGAGCAACTAGTCGAAATAATAACTAACACCAAAAACGATGAATTAGTTGCCCAAGCATATATTGAAGTTATGGCTAACTTGCCACAAAATAAAAATATTATATTTATAAATGAATTACTTAATGAGCCAGCGCTGAGTGCTTTTTTTAAAATCATTATAAATAAAGTCGTTATCCAACAGCATAGCTTTAACTTAATTCGGCTATTAAATTTAAACACCTTGTTTTTTGCTTACAGTGCTGAGGAAGAGATTGCCCCGCAAACACTGGCAACGATAAATAAAATTACCAAGCTTGCGCAGCACCACGACTCACAGATACTAACGGCTATTTTTGATGCATTAAGTGAGCAAGCCCATCTATCACCCTTAATGTCGTTATTTTTGTTGTCGTTAAATTTTGAGCAAGTAAACAGCTTAAGTAATCATGCCAGTAATACCTTATCGGTTGATCACACATTGCATATTTTATTACAAAGCGGTTTTGTAAAACTAATTGTTTTAGCTAATTCTTTATTACAACAGGTAGAGCAACCCGCGTTAATTATTGCGCTAATAAGACGCATGTTAGGTGATAAACTCGATCAGCTAGTGGAGTACGATATCCAGCGACTCGCTTGGCAAGGTGATGAAAGCGCGTTAATAGATTTTCAGCAGCAGTTAAAACATAACTGGCCTAAATATGAAACCGCCATGTCGAGTTTACGACTGATTGCAGGGCACCCTCTTGATGAAGTGCCTAATGCCATTTATTTATCGGCCATGGATAGCTATAGCCAAGGGGTGTTTAATTTATATCGCTATTATCAACATCTCGCTGCCAATAAAACTCAGGACGAGGTGGCATCATGAGTGCATTTTCAATCGAGATGGTATGCTTTTCTGTCCCAAATATTAGCAGCGTAGACACATTATTATTTGACGATAACAGTGCTGTTTTTAATGAGTTGCAATGGCAGTCTTGGGATGCATGTGTTTACGATTGCATAATTAAATCTAAAGAATTAATGGCAGAAGTCACAGACAGCACATTGCCGATGATTTGGTTACTACCGGCATTATCATTTCAAGATGAGCTAAAACAGTTATTAGCTCAAAGCTTACAACAGTTATACCCCGATCATAGCAACGAGCTGATTTTTCATGGAACAACAGGTGCACACTCTGCTATAGCTTTGGCTGGTGAAAAAAAATGGCAAAAATTTAATGTAATTGCTTTAGATGCAACTTTTAAAGCAAATAAACAGCAACAGTTTGTATATCAAGGTGTAGGTGGTGCGTTGGCTGTAGTTGAAATGGTGCCTTGCGGGTGGTCGCAGGTAAGCCATGAGATTGCAGCATCTATTGATTTTAGCAAACATAATCAGCTAGCAGGTATGCTTACGCGATTAGCTGAACAAACAGAGAATAAGATTGATCTAATTTTTGCACCGGGAAATGGGGTAGATGATGATAGTTGGCTAAACAATTTACAGCTACTTATTAGCTTAATTGATGAGCACACATATTACGAACTACCCAATTATAAATTAGGGAAAATAGGCGCACTAGAAGGGTTAGTTAATTTGTACCAATTAACCACAAGCCCTGCAATTGTTGAGCATTTTAGTTATGCATTAATGCTCTCCCAAGAGCAAGCTAAGCATCAAGGTGCAGCATCATACTTATGGATAAGTGAGGAAGTAGACAGCTAATGCAAAGTAATACCGTTGTTTTACAAGGAATAAGTTACCCAATTTGCCTCGTCGCTGGTAAAGGTTCTGCGCCGTCGGGCTTTGTTGCTGTAGCAGCTAACACGCCTGAAAGTGCCAAAAATCAAATTGCGCAAATAGGCAGTGCGCTTACTAGCGACGCCGCTAAACGTTTAGACGTTATTAACTTGCTTAACCTTGCAGGAGTGAGCTGTTCGCGCGGTGCGTCAGCCCGTGAAACCGCGAGTGTATTAACCCAAGCTTTGGTTGCAGATAAAATTAGTTGTTATCACCAAAAAGCTAAGTCGGCTATTCAAGTAAGCGATAACACTAATAGCGGCGCAGCAGGTAAAAAGCCAAGTAGTAAGAGCAGTTCAACAGCCTCAGGTAAAAGTGCCTCTCAAGCGCCGGCTAAAAACAGTGGCGGTGCAAGTAATAATACCCCAAGTGAAGAACCAATCACCAAACAAGAGTGCCGCTCTGATCCAGTTTCTATGCTCTCGGGTGAAGAAATACTGCCGCTTATTGATTTCACCTTAGCAGGTAGCAAACAATTAATTTGGCGACGCCTATACCGTTCATCGCATGCGGATGTATGCAGTGTAATGGGGAATGGTTGGCGACATGACTTTATGGTGCAGCTAACTGAGCACTATTTACCGCCACCTAAAGTAGGCCCAAAACAAAAAGGCACCTACTGGTTAGAATACCAAGATGAGCATGGCGCTAAACACCGCTTTGAAAAAGTAAAACCGGGGCAATCGAGCTATCAGCTAAGCAGTAATTTAGCGTTGCATTACCAAACTAATGGTAAGCAAGTATTGGTAACCCCAGATGATCAGCATCTTACGTTTAAAGCTGGCGAAAACTTATGGTTGCTCGAAAAAGTTATTAACGAAAAAGGCCAAAGTATTGGTTTTTATTACGATGCGAAAGAGCGCTTGCATCGCGTTGAGGTAAATAAAGCGCGTGGCTGTATTTTAAAATATAACCCGCAAGGGTTGCTGGCAAACATTTCGGCTTATCGTACAGGTGATAACAACAAGCCAGTATTACTAACGCCGTTACTTGCGCAATATGATTATGATGAAAACAAAAACCTCGTTCGCGCGACCAATCAACAAGGTGAAACAGAGCATTATGGCTATAACGCCGCTAACTTATTAACTAAGCGTACTCGTGCCAGTGGTTTTAGCCATCATTTTGAATGGGACAGTTACTCATCGAGTGCTAAGTGTATAAAACAGTGGGGCGATAACAACACCTATACGTATCAGTTTGAATATAATTTAGACGCTGGTGAAACAACCTGTATAGACTCGCGTGGGCATAAAGAACACTTTGTACATAACGCGCAAGGTAAGTTAGTTAAGCACACCGACCCAAATGGTAATGTGTGGCAATACAGCTATAACGCACAAGGTCAAAAAGTTACTGAAATAAAGCCAGATAGCAGTGAAATAAAGTACAGCTATACCCCTTACGGTCAGTTAGAATCAATAACGCAGCCAGATGGCAGTGTCACTAAATTTGCTTACAACCAATTGGGTCAGCGTGTATTAACCACCTTGCCTGATGGCCAAACTATAACCCGTAAATACAGCGTGGCGGGTTTGCTGCAAAGTGAAACCTTTGGCGACGGTCGCACTGTACTTTACAGCTATGACAAATTTGGCCAACTAACCCAGCACATAAATAAAAATGGTCAAGTCACTAAATTTGTATGGAACGAACAAGGTGAGCTATTAGCAAAACACCATAACGATGAGCTTATTCGTTACAGTTACGACAGTTTAGGCCGTGTAAATGCCACCATTAATAACGCAGGTTTGTTGACTCAATATAAATACAATGAGCACGGTCAGCTTGCGCAAACTATTGCCTTTGACGAAAAAGACCCTGAGAACAAACAGTATCAACATTTTAGTTACGATGATGCGGGTAGGCTAATTAGCTCAAAAAACAGCAAGGGTGATACCACCGAGCAATACTTTGAAGGGCTAAGCCAGCCACATTGTGTTATTCAGCCCGATGGCAGCGCACTGCATTTAACTTACGATAAAGAGCGTAACTTAACCGCCATTGAGCGCAGCGACGGCCATGTATACCGCATAAGTTATGACGCTAACGAAAACCCAACGCAAGTTACTGGGTTTGACGGTACGCTACAGCAATATAAATACGATGCCTGCAATCGCTTAACCTCTGTTACACAGAGCGATAAACGCCATGTAAAAATAGAGCGTGATAAATTAGGCCGCGTGATTGCGCAGCATGCAAGTTTGGCAACCGATACTCACATCGTAAATAATGCCAATTACTACAACTATAACCTGCAAGGTAAAATTACTCGTGCGCACAATGCACAATCAACCTTAAAGCAGCAGTTTGATAAAGGCGGGCGATTACTGCGTGCTAAGCAAGTGCATAACCAGCAACAAGCGCATACCTTAAAATACAGTTACGACGACTACGGCAGAAGGCAATCACTGACCTTGCCAGATTCAAGTACGCTTAAATACAGCTACAATAAATTTGGTCAGCTAAGTGCTATTCATTTACAGCAAGCTAATAGCACGGCTGTTGAACTTGCAGCGCTTAGCTATGACAGTCAAGGTAATATTCAAACGCAAAAGTTTGGTAATGACATAACCCTTACCCAACAATTTGATGTATTTAACCGCCTAACACAACAGCAGTTAACCCATCCTGCGCAAGCACTATTCGATACCTGTACGTACAATTACGACAGCATCAACCAGTTGATTGCGCGTAAAGAGGAAGGCGTTAGTAGCCATAACATTAATTTTGAGTACAACAGCCTAGGCCAGTTAATTCAGCAAAATCTAGTAAGTTCTGAGAACACAAAAACCACGCAATACCAGTGGGACAGTTTTGGTAACCCAGTTAGCCAATCAAAAATTCAAAATAACGAGTTATCCGAACAACAAGCTACTCAGCACAATGATGATAGCGATGCCATCAATAAGGTTGAAAGTAATCAGTCAGAAAGCACACGTAATGTAATTCATAGTGAGTACAGTGATTCAAGTACAGCAACGGTTGCTAGTGAGCTAAGCGAAGACGATGGGGTTATTACAGGCATCACTGATGCAGACCGTTTAACCCACTTTGGCGACAGCGACTTTCATTATGATGAATTCGGTAACCAAATACGCGAAACCGGTAAAGGCATAAAAACCCGCCGTGAATATAACGCATTTAATCAGCTAAGTTGTTTTAATAACAACGGTACGCTTACTCAATACGACTACGACCCACTCGGTCGTCGTATTGCCAAGCACACCGAGCAGGGCAAAATTGACTACATTTGGGATAACGACCAGTTAATCGGCGAATACCAACACGGTGAATATACCTGGTATATCAACCTGCCAAATCAATTTCACCCAGTCGCACTGATTAAAAAAGGCGAGGTGTACTACTACCACCTAGACCAACTGAATACTCCACGTTTTGTAACCAACAACAAAGCAGAAGTCGTGTGGGAAAACCAAGCTGATGTGTATGGTTATGAGGAGTCAGAGGTAAGCACTACAAATAGCTTTACTCAGCCAATTCGTTTTCAAGGGCAATATTTAGACGAAGAGAGCGGCTTACATTACAATCGCTATCGTTATTACAGCCCTAAACAACAGCGCTTTATAAATCAAGATCCGATTGGATTAGTGGGTGGGATAAACCACTATCAATATGCACCGAATCCGGTTAATTGGGTTGATCCGTTTGGGTTGAGTTGTAAGGAAAATGCCTGGAATACGTTCTTAAAAAATACCAAAGGGCATTTTAATAGCACCACTGAAGCTGCAGATAGCTACAAAAAGGTAAAAGAAGTTTTACTTACACCTAAAGCTGAGCGACCAGAACCGTCGACATATTTACCACAATCATATATAGATGCACATATAGCGCAGTTTAATCAACAAGGTGCAGGTTTTATTTCTATTCAAAGTTGGATGCTAAACCCTGAGTACCCCACTTTACCGCCAAGAAAGTTTGTAGGGCTTAAAAGTGAAATGGACGCTATTATCGCTAAATACACTCAATCAGGAAATGATTGGAGAATACTTAGAGATGAACTTAGTTTAGGCGAAAACACAGACTTAAGTAATGATGAAATTACTTATATTACAGTCGAACCTGGCGATGAGCGATTTGAGTATGATATTCCAAATGGTCGCGAAGGTGGTGCATACGATGGGGAATGGGTCCCAGGAGGCAAAACCAAAGGTGGTATCACAGAGGCCGCGTTAATTAATTCTGAAACTGTCGTTCATAATAACAGTCTTGAAGAGCTATCTAGTAATTTCGAAAGTACAGCAAAACTGCAATCCGATGAGGATGATAAAAAAATGGAATTGCACAAGGTTGCATGCTTTAAGAAAAATACAAAAGGTACAGAAGCAGAATATGATCGTCAATTGAAAGGCCAGCAAGACGGCATTAATGATATGACAGTGAAAAAATATCTAGATAATCGTGAGGCCTATACAGAAATCGGTCGAAAAGGAACTGGATCAGCACAGAAAAAATCCAGAGAACGATTTAAATCGAATTTAATAAAAAAATATAAAAAAGAGCTCAGAAAAACCGAAAAATTGAGAGGGGAAAAGCTGACAATTAAAGCTGAATTATTGGCCAAAAAAGATATGAAAACACTCAATGCGCTCCATAATCCTGATATGGTTGCTGGTGGTAACGATGATAATGGCGATTTACTTGACTTAGGTGATGCGAGTGTTAATCAATCAATTGGTTCTCAATGGAAAAATAAAGGGGTTAACGATTTTGGAGATAAAGAGTCGTTAAGTCGAGTCGAAGCTATGGATGCTCAGGCTAAGAGTACGTTAGAAAAGTTGGGACCAGATGCAATGATGAATGTAAATTTACATAGGTGCTAGTAATGAATGAATATTTTGATGATTTTTACAATTATGAGGGGTTTGGCCCTTCAATTAAAGCAAGTATACCTAATCAAGAAACACTTGACTTTTATAAAGGTAGACTGCCAGAACGTTTAATAGAATATTGGAAAGAATATGGTTTCTGTGGGTGGGGAGATGGCATTTTTTGGCTAGTTAACCCTAGTGAGTACCATGACATTCTGCAAACGTGGTTGCAAGGAACTGAATTTGCCAAACGAGAAGAGCAAGGTATCGATAGTTATTATGTTATTGGGCGAAGTGCGTTTGGGGACTTAATTGTTTGGGGTAGCACATCTGGCCAGAGTATAGATATCAATTCAAATTTTGGTATGCTATTTCCTACCGATAATTCTACAGATTTAGAAGAAGATGGTGAAACATTAACGGTCGATTTATTTTTTGCATCAATGAGTAAAGAACCTCTAGATGAAAAAGACGTCGATGAGAAGTTATTGTTTGAAAGAGCCTACAAGGAACTAGGCCCCTTAGATTCTGATGAAATGTATGCGTTTGTACCTGCATTGGCCTTAGGTGGCACAAACAAACTAGAAAATCTAAAAAAGGTAAAGGTTATTGAGCATCTAAACTTTTTAGCTGACTTAGGTGAAAAACGGGTAATGGCTGATATTGTTGCTATGTCAAATGAGTTACATAAAAAGTAGATATGATTTTAGTAAGTTGCTAACTAAAAATATAAGTTGAGCAATTACACCTTTACTGTCATTGACTAAGAGATTTTACATGACAAATTTATTTGAAGTTTCGATAAAAAAAAATGAGACAAATAGCTTTTTTCGTGGAGAAAAAAACTATTTTGTAAGAACTCCCGATTTTGACCAGCATAATCATGGTGCAAACCTTGGCGGACATGTTGAATCTTTTTTAAGATCGGGTAATGGCAACGCTGAAGTTTTCGATAAAGCTTTTCTAAAGTTTTTGGAGTCTTTAGAGGTAAATAAAGAAGATTTGACACATTTTATGGCAAATCTTTCAGCTTTTTTTGCTTTAAAAAATAGAGGTAGATTGGAAGGTTCAACGCTCTTTAGAAGCCTCAATAGCAACGAATCAAAATTAGTTAAAAGCTATTTAACACAGATATCAAACAGTGAAATATATTTCAGTGAAAAGGATAGAATATATATACATGCAAATTTCATCTCTAAAAATGGTAATGATCTTTTATTAAATGTGCTGAAAGAAATAGATGGTATTAAATAAAGGTGGTATACGTTCTGGTTTTTTAAACTAAAAATAAACAGAAAACCTAAACTCCCAGTAGTTGAACACTATACTGTGCGGTAATTATATAATTTAAATAAACTTATATGGAAATAAAATGAATAAAATAAACACGGATGTAAATTACAGAACAATGGCGGGCAATGCGCGTTTAGTTATGCTGGGCGAATCGAGCCATAGTGCTGCCGGCTATAAATATGAAGCTATAAAAGCGATTAGGCAGTTAAAGGCTGCGGGTTTTACACATTTTGCTATAGAAATGCTGCCTAGCTCGATGCAGGAAAAAATAGAATTTTATCAACGAACAGGTAAAGGCTTTAATATAATACAGCAATATTTTGATAAATATTGGACACATGGTGATTTTACTCCTCAGGCCTATGGTGAGCTGGTAAAGGCGGCACGTAATGCAGGAATGAAGATAGTTGCATTGGATGTTTCTGTAGAAACGATGGAAGTAATGGACAGTGTATGCCCATCGACAAAAGCCGTGACTGGAGAATGTTTTGATGCGCATACGTTTAGAAACGATCTTTGGGCTTACAATTTAGCTACAATCCTCAAGAGATCTAAGCAGAATAAAATTGTTGCTTTTATGAGTCGATGGCACGCAGTTAAGAATTTAAAGTATCAAATAGGTGTTGATTCTTTAATTAAAGAGCACGGTATTCAAAATGTTCGTTTTATTGATTTTATTGGTGGCTTATCTTGTTACAGCGACAGGCCGTGTAAGGGAATGTCTAGCCAACAAGAGACTTTGAAAGGACAATACTTCTACAAAGAGGGCTTTCCGTATGAAAGTACGGTTAAATCATTTCAAGTCCACCTACCAGAAAAGCGTATTAATAATGATGGATCATTCCAATGGTAAAAGCACTAGTGACACTTGTGTTAGCAATTAGTTTTTTTACTTTTACGGATGTTAAAGCGTCTATGTTTGCGAATATTGATATTAATGATCCGAATTTAACCGTTGAAATTGCAGCTAAGCAATGCGAAAAAAGCTATATGCATGCACCTAACAAATTAGAAGAATGGTGTGAAAAAGCTTACGAAATGGGTCACTTGGAGTCCTTGTATTATATTGGTATGTATACTGGGGATGGTTCTCGTTATTTAGATGAATTAAATACTCGAATTGAACAAGGTGAAGCTAATGCTATTAACACATTAGCTTGGTTATACCAAAGCGGCCGTTTAGTTAAAAAGGATTTAAGTGAAGCTATACGCTTATACAAGCTTTATTTAGCACAAGAAAATAATCAAGCAATTACACTTAAAACTTCTACACATTTTGAGTTAGCTACAATTTATAGAAAGCTGGGTATGTGGGATAAAGTAATAACTCATACTCAATATGTAATTAATAATGCAAAAAGAGAGGGTCGTAGGGAGCTTGCACAGAGATGGCGAGATGAGGCTGAAACATACTTGAAAGAAAGTAATTTGTGAGTTTTTCACGCGTATTTAGCTTTTCACTTGGAAGTCATGTGACAAAGTATTTATTAATTAGTGCACTGTTTACTTTTAGCTTAATTAGTAATGCCGCTGGCCCTCGATGGGATAATTCAATAGATATAAATGCTCCTGATTTGACTGTATTAGCTGCCGCAGAGCAGTGCCATAAAAGCTTAATTAACGCGCCTGAGTATCACGAAGAGTGGTGTGAAAAAGCTTATGAAATGGGATACTGGAAGGCACTGGTTACGCTAAGCCTTCATAATGGAGATGGAACTCGATTATTAAAGGAGGCCAAAAAGCGGGTTGCGGCAAAAGAGCCAAAAGCTTATTCAACTTTAGCTTGGTTATATGGCAGTGGTATGTTTGTGGAGCAAGATATTAATTATGCTATTTCCCTTTACAAAGAATTTTTAGCATTAGATGCAGAATTGCCAAATTCGTTAGTTGCGGCTGCGCACTTTAAGTTAGCAAACTTATATGAATCGCAGCAGAATTGGCTTGCAGTAAATGAGCATGCACAATATGTTATTGACCACAGCCCTTTAGCTTATGATAAAGAACGAGCTGTTGATTTGTTAGAGTTAGCTAAAAAAGAAATTTTGATTAAGAATAAATCATTGAATGAATAGACTAGACACCCATTCTAATTTTGCAGTTTAGTAAACAAAGTACTACCACTTTATATAGCGTTTCGTTCGGCGTGCATTTTGTATAGTGATGAGCATTCTACAGGTCAACCCTCAATTTTCGCAGAGGCTGAGTTGAAGATAAGTTGCTTAAGCTCGAAAGGTGTTTTGTATTGATGTATGTGTTTACGCAGTTTTGAGTAACCACACTCAACACGCAGAGATAACTATAAGATTAAAGTTGTAATGAAATATGTAAGTCGATGCGCTTATCTAAGCGAGCTAATATAGAGGGAATGATTTGTTTTTTAGTGATAAGCAAAAAAATAAAGTGGAATTTTATGCACTTGTATATGTAATCTCGTTTTTATTGCCATTTCCTGCTTCGCTATATTCTGTTGCATTATCTCAATTAGGTGGTGTAGCACTTTGGCTGATTGGCTCAATAACATATATGATTGTTTACCTGCGAGTCGTGTCAGAATTACCAAAAGAAGATAGGTATTTTGTTACATGGGGTCAAGCAAGCTATTTTCCTCAACTGCTTTTTAAAGTAGCCCCTGTATTAATATTTATACTTCTTTGCTTGTTGGGAAGTTTATAGTGTTTAAAAACGATGAGGTGTTTTTATTATTCGCCCCATGGAAGCTTTTACGTAGGTTCTTATTAGTAACAATCATCTTACTTTTGGGAACGGTTTATTCAGGCATGACATTGTTAACACAGTACTTTGATACAAGTCCAGAGTGGCTGTTGGGCATTTTGTTTTCCGTTGGAATTATGTTTTGCTTTTTTAACTTTAAAGTTAGTCAAGGCTCTTTTCTATGTGCAAAGATATTGAAATACTATGCTCTATTTTTAGCTTTGATTTGCTTACCATCATTTATGATTTTAGAGGGAAGTGGTTATCATATAGCTACAGTTGCTAATATAGCCTTTATGCTGCTGTCTTTTTATCTCATTAAAGGAAATAAATACCAAGGCTTAATTAAATATCAATATAATTTTTTTAAGGATATAAAAGACGCTCGGGCCGCTGTTGAAAAAGAGATGGCTAAAGGAAATAAGAGGAAGAAAAAGTAAGGCTGCATAGCTTTGCTTACTTAATTGAAATATAAAGGAACATAGAGAAAAATGGGGTGACGAGTATTTTAGCCGCGCAATGTCATTATGGCGTGGAGTAAAGGAATGTTATTCAAAAAGTGAAGAATGTAACTTCACTGCACAAGAACTTTTATTTGCAATGAGCTATGAATATGCAGTTGCTCCTTACAGCTCTGAGAATAATAACGCTATTGAATCTTATAGATGGTGTTTTGAAAATTTAAATAAAAAACAAGGATAGGTAATGAATAAAATAAACACGGATGTAAATTACAGAACAATGGCCGGCAATGCGCGTTTAGTTATGTTAGGCGAATCAAGCCACAATCCCGCAATCTACAAATATGAAGCCATAAAAGCACTTAGGCAACTTAAAACAGCTGGCTTTACCCATTTTGCAATTGAAATGTTACCTCGTTCTATGCAAGAAAAAATAGAGTTTTATCAACGAACAGGTAAAGGGTTTAATGTAATTCAGCAATATTTTAATGATAATTGGGCTTGGGGTTATTTAGTTCCTAAAGCATATGGCGAGCTGGTTAAAGCCGCTCGGGAAGTAGGCTTAAAAATAATTGCGCTTGATTTGACTTTGGATGAGATGGAGGTTATTGATAAATCGTGTGATTATGATAATTCATTAGCAGGTAATTGTTTTAATAGTCACACCATTAGAAATATGGTTTGGGCTCAAAATATAAGTAATATTTTAAATCAAACTAATCAAAATCGCGTTGTTGCTTTTATGCATCGTTGGCATGCTGTTAGATCAACTAAATATCAAGAAGGTCTTGATACACTTGTGAAAATGGAAGGCACGCTAAAACTTAGATTTATTGACTTTATTGGTGGTACTGCTTGTTACTCACAAAGAAGTTGTGAGGGTTATTCTGATGAAAAGGGTAATCTTAAAAAGCAATATTTTTCACGAGAAGGTTTTCCATTTCAAACTGCAGTAAAATCTTATCAAGTACACCTGCCTGAAAATACCTCGATAGTAAAAGGTATATAGTAGTGAAAAAGTTAATTTATACTTTTTTTATACTTATATTATGTTCCGACTCATTTGCTGGAACTTTATTTCCAAAGCATGATATTAATGATCCTAAGTTATCCAAAAACACAGTGATACTTCAATGCCAAAAAAGCCTAATGTATGCGCCTAGACAGCTTGAAAAATGGTGCGAAAAAGCATACGAAATGGGGTATTGGCAGGCGCTAGAAGTTGTAGGTTTACATACAAGTGATGGAAGCCGTTATATCACGGAGGCTCAAGTACATGCTGAAAATGGTGATCCTGATGGAATTTTAGCATTGGCTTTTGCATATGAGTCTGGGCGTTTTGTTACTAAAAACCTACATAAATCGATTGCTTTATATAGTCAATACTTAAATGAAAACCAAGGTATTGAAGAAGAGAAAATGAGAGTAACCAGAACCCATGAAGCACTATATTTGATATATACAAAGTTAGGTGATATTGAAAACGCAGCTAAACAGAAACGCTTTTTAGATGAAAGTAATTATAAAGAAAATAAAGAAGCTATATTAAAAAAACAAATGCGAGAAGCGGGAATATCTATTGACTCAGAACAATAAAATGCAATTTTAGTAAAATTGATACTTTGATATTCGCATGACAGATTTAATTGAAATAAAAAGGAGCTATAAACGCCAAATTAAGGCGTTATAGAATTATTATGGAACAACAACACCAACAAACACTAACCAACCTTGTATACGATATTTACGAGGATCCAACTAAAATTGAAGAGCATCAAGAGCTTATTCAGCCATTACTGAGCGATTTAGTTGCAACTGCCCCTGCGGGTTTTGAAGGCATGGCGACGATGATCAATACTCATATTTCAAACGGGTTTAAGTTTAAAAACCCTAAAATACAAAAGTTTGAGCTCGAGTCGGGCTTATTAAAGCTTAAAACCTATCTTCAAAAAATAAACCTTTAATTAGTTTCGTAATTGCCAATACTCTCGGCGCAGTGTGTTGGCTGTAATCAAGGATGATAAATGACTCTTATAAACACCTGCATTTTAATGCTGTTTTTACAGCCATTATTTGTTTATTTAGCACTTTTTAAACAGTCAAAATATAGCGTTGAGCCAAAAAGCTCGTTAGATAATGAAGATTCAATGTTTTTATTTATCGCCCCTGGCTTATCGGTTTTTTACCTTGATCAGTTTTGGGTCGCGCTGCTTTATTTAGGTAGTGTGTGCTTATTGGGTGTATTGCTAGCTAAAATTGTAGAAAGCAAAGCAAACAAGCGATTAACCAGAGATGACTCAATAGGGTTTATGGTCGCCAGTTTTATCTTTTTTGGAATGATAAAATTAATTATTGTCGCGGTAGCGTATTTTTTTACCGATGACGCTTCAAGCGCGATAACAGAAGATTTAAGCCCAGCTAAAGAGCCCTCATTGACGATTAGCCAAATGTTTAGTGTGGATTATTTATACAGCCAATTTAAACCTACGGTTTATTTTTTAGCATTAATGGTAGTGACCTTAGTGCTCAAAATTATTGAGTACAAGTTTTCTTTGAAAGAGGCGCTTTCAGGCATACTTATTATGCTAAGCGCTATATTAGTCGGTATTTCCCCACTATTTGGCGAAGCTTATATATTAGGCTTAATTGCTAACTTTTTTATTTTTTTTATAGTGTGCTCTACATGTATTGAAATAGACAAAATAGGGGATGCATCGGGTGGCGCTATTGCTATTTTATATGGCTATATATTAATGATGGGACTTGGGTTTAGCATTATATGTAAGCTTGTTTATGAATTGTTTTTTTAGGGAATGATTTATTGCTTGTTTTTTGCTCTAAATGCTTGCAGTGCGCTTTGTACCCAATTAGAATAAATTTTAGTTGAAATGGTAATTTCATTAACGCTGATAGTTAAGAGTTTAAAACGTCATTAAATAGCAATACGACACGTGTATTTTGAGGCTAATAGTTGGGAGTTGTATATTTTGTTATCACGTTTTAAAGCTTACTTTTTGGTAATTATATCTATTACTATTATTTTTACTACAACACAGGCTTGTGCAGATATGTTTGGTTTTTTTAATAAACAGGATTTTGTTTTATCGGCTCCGATGAAGGGGCAGTTGTTAGATAAAGGGCAGCCTGTTGCAAATACTAAGGTTGTACGTGCGCTTACTTATGGTGATGAATATAAAGATGAAGCAATAACCGATGAAAATGGTTTTTTTACCTTCACAGAAAAATCTATAAAAACGAGTAAGCCTGCAAACATGTTTGATAATGAATCACTGGTTCAGCATGTTTACCTAGAAAATGGCACGCCTGAGGGCGTTGTTCTTTGGTACACAACCGTGTCTATGCACGAGGGGAGTGATACCCTAAAAAACTTACTCGCTAACTTAGAGTGTGATATTGCCGAAGAGCCACAAACATACGACATACCTATAGAAGAAGCGCCAGAGCATTTCTTTACGATATATGGTGCATGTAAAATGTAACTTTTAACATAATCATTTAAAGGGAATTTTATGAATACTTTAACTCCTACACAAGCTGTACAAGTTGCTTTGCTTGCTTATAAAGCAAAGAGTATTAAAAGTACCACGTTACTTAATAATTCTTTGCATCCTTCTCTGCGAGGTAGCTTTAACTTTGGGGTGAGCCCTGAAGCAGTGCAAGGAATATCTGGTGGTTTTTTCTCTCATTTATTTGGTTTAAGCACTGGTTTTGGTTTGCTAGGGCATGGCCAAGGGCTGTATCAGGGTGATTCAGTAATCACAATTCGTGGGACGGCTTCTCTTAGAGATGGCCTAACAGATGCACATTTTGGGTTAAGCGGTGGCTCTAACGGAAGTATGGTACATGCTGGGTTTAATAAAACCTTTTATAGTATGAAACCTGCACTACAAGAGTTCGTTGCTGCAAATATAAGAGATAAAATGACCGGCTGTGTGCACATTGTTGGTCATAGTTTAGGTGGGGCATTGGCTACGCTTTCAGCCGATTGGATAAAAGCAGAGTATTCGTTGCCGGTTAAATTATATACGTTCGGCTCACCAAGAGTGGGGCTTGATAACTTTTCACGGGCTGCCACTTCTCGTATTGATAAAATATACCGCTGTACACACGGCGCTGATCCAGTTACAAAAGTGCCTTTGTGGCCATTTTCACATGCGCCCTACAATGGCCAAGAAATTCGTCTTGATAATGGTCAGGGCCTTAAAGGCGCAGCACACAAGTTAAGTGGTACGCCAGGCTATGTTAATACTGCAAACAGTAATGATTGGGGTAATTTAACTGTAAAAGCAAACCACTTTTTAAGCACGCCGGTACGTTTGAAGTTTGAAGACAGAAATCAAGCTTCATTTAGTTCGCATTGGGCAGATAAACTTGGCGCTGCGTTAGTTACCTTATTAAAAGATTCGGGCTACTACAGTGCTGTTGCGGCGCAAGCAGCCATAGGTACAGGTTTAACTTTTTACGATATGCTCGCGCGAACGCTTGATAAAATAGCCAAAGCGTCAGCTTCATTTGCAACACAAACCTTAGGTTTACTCGGCCACATGTTAGTGTTTGCTGGCAAAGTTATTAGTAAAGCCGTAGAGCTGACTTACAGTTTTATTAAATCGGTATTTGATTCAACTCTAGGGGCATTATATCGCGCTGCCCGAGAAGGCTTAAATGGTCTAGATTAAGGTCTTATAAGCCTTAATCTCGCTCTAACAAAATGGCACCACTTTGGGTTTCACCTAAGTGGTCGTCTTTGTTATAAATAGGGCACTTACTCATTGATAAACACCCACAGCCAATACAGCCATCAACCCGCTCACGTAGACGTTGCATATAAGCAATGCGCTCATCAAGCTGTGCTTGCCATTGTTTTGAAAGTGCAGACCAGTCTTTTTGGGTAGGTGTGCGCTGCTCTGGTAACGTTGCCAGTGTTTGTTTAATTTCTTCCAGCGTGATCCCCATCGCTTGTGCCGCTTTTATAACTGCGACTCGCCTTAGTGCATCTGGTTTAAAGCGTCGTTGGTTGCCACTGTTTCGCCAACTGCGTATTAGCCCTTTATTTTCGTAAAAGTGCAGTGTAGATACCTTAACGCCACTGCGTTTAGCGACAAACCCAACCGTTAAGTTGGCTTCAGTAAGCTTTTTTTGTACCGCCATCACTTTAATTCCTTTTAAAAATTAAATTATTTTTTATTGACCTGAACTTAACTTGAGGTTTTAAGCTTTGCTCCATCATAAAAAAAGGAGCTAACCCAATGCAAGAAAAATCAGCACACAATATTGCAATCATATATTCAAGTGGTCGTAAAAATGGCAATACTACCGCGCAAGTTAATGCCTATAGTAAGCAACAAAGCGGCATTGTTTTTTGCTTAGATGATTATGTTATTTCACCTTATCGCTACGATAAGCAGTATCACAATGATGATTTTTATAATTTGTTTGAAGTGTTACTTCGCTACGAACATTGGGTGTTCGCATCGCCTGTGTACTGGTATAACACTACGCCACAAATGAAAGCATTTATTGATAGGATCACAGATTATATGGATGATGAGGCGTTAAAACCGAAGCTTAGAACTTTACGTCAAAAGCAGTTTTCACTGCTGTCTAATGCCGCATCTCCCTCTGCGCCAGATGCATTTATCGATATGTTTAAACATACCTTTAATTATTTAGGAATGACTTTTAAAGCGCATTCACATGTTCAGGCTAGTTAATCACGTTAAATAGCGTTAGGCTAAACAAAAAGTAAAAAGGATGATGTATGAAAACGTTACTTATTGGCTCAAGCTTACTTTTGGCTAGCTTTAGTACTCTTGCTGCAGAGCCTGCGCCTGTTATTAAAGACTATGGTTATTTTTATAATGTGCCCGAGCATGTGTCTGATTTAAGCCAAGCGCAGTTTAAGATAGCTTTTGATGTAGGTAAAGGCGCTGAAAAGGGCGCGCAAAATAATCATATTAATTCGTTAGCGCGATTTATTAATATGCATGTGGCTCACGGCGTAAAACCAGAAAATATTCAGCTTGCGCTGGTGGTACACGGTGGAGCCAGCGTTGATGTACTGCAAAACAGTGATTATAAAGCTCGGTTTGAAAAAGATAACAAAACCGAATCTTTAATTAAACAGCTGCTTGCTAATAACACGCAGGTATATGTATGCGGGCAGTCGGCAATGCATATGAAGGTAGCAGCAGATCAGCTTATACCTGGGGTGAAAATGGCGCTTTCTGCGATGACTACGCATGCGCAGTTACAGCAACAAGGCTATACATTGAATCCGTTTTAATGAATATTCTGTGTTTTGGTGATTCCAATACCTTTGGTATTTCTCCTGTTGATGGCAAACGGCTGAGCGAAATTGAACGCTGGCCTACTTTATTAAAGCAGCAGTTGGGCACCGGCTTTGAAGTGATTGAAGCCGGGGAGCCTAATCGTACTTTAGTCAATAACCCCCCGTTTATGGGAGATAAATCGGGCATTAAATATTTAAAACCGTATCTGGAAGCGCACACTGTTGATGTTGTTATTATTCAGCTTGGCACCAATGACTTAAAAGCACGTTTTGCACTGTCTGCTATCGATATTGGCAAAGCGCTTGAGGAGTTAATTTTAGCCATTAAAGCCTTTTATCATTGTAAAACAATATCAAAGATAATCATTATAAGCCCGCCAGAGGTTTATGAGGTTGGAAGTTATAAAAGTATTTACGCAGGTGCAGGTATAAAAGCTGAACAATTATCCATTGAGTTCAAAGCTGTCGCTGATCGTCACGCATGTGTGTTTTTAGATTGTTATCCGCTGATAAAGCCATGTAATAAAGAGGGCATACACTTACCCGTTAGTGCGCATAAAGAGCTTGCAAATAGTTTGACACCTATAATAAAAAAAGCCGCCGTGTACTAGGGTCTGTTGACCTTTGCGGATTAAAATTTGTTTAAACTAGGGGCGGTTTAATCGCGGCGCTCGGATTGTAACCTAGTGGGCTAAGTAAAAGCCGAGCAAAGCTTCCGCGTCCTGCTCACGCCCCTTACCTACATCCATGTAGGCAACAAAGAGTAAATCGCCCCTAGGCAGAACCCGAAGGGCAGCGTCTGTTTGGTATTGATGCTGCGTTATCGCCTATTTATGGGGAATAACCACACCACATAGGCTCTGCCTTGCCTAAATACCAAACAGACTGCTGCAAATTTAACCTTGAAAGATCAACAGACCCTAAACACAGCGGCTTTAATTTTTTGCTTAGGGAGTGTATTAAAATGCGTAACTAACGCTTAAGCGTGTTGTACGCGGCATAATGTAACGGCCATTGGGGGCGTCGGCATTGCGTGGGTCGCCTTCAGTGATGCCTTGCTCGTCGGTTAGGTTATCTATGGCTAATTGCAGTTTAATGCCTTCCATTGGTTCAATAATTAAACCTAAGTCTACTTTTTCGTATCCATCAAGTGTCACGGTGTTTTCGTTATTACCAAAGCGGTCATCCACCGCTGAAATTGTTCCATATAAAGTGGCGTACATGCCGTCTACTTCAAAGTCATAGCTTGGTGTTACGCGTACTTGCCATTTAGGCTGGCGCTGTGCTTCATTGCCTTTATTTTCTGGACTTTCAGTTATTTCGGTTTGTTGTAATGTGGTATTTAAATTAACAGAAAAGCCAGATTCATGATTAAAGTTGTAATCAAGTTCAACACCATACGCTTCGTTGGTTAAAATTTCAGCCGGCACACCCGGGCGACTTACAAAGGTATCGCCTTTTACTTCATTGACAAAAAAGGTGGCATAGAAGTCGGTAGAGTCTGAAATAAGCTTGTAACCTAGTTCGCCCTGCGTTACTTCTTTAATTAGTTTTTCACCCCCTTGGTATGCGCCAAAGTTATCTCTAAAGTCATCAAAATATGGCATTTTATAACCACGGTTAACACGGGCAAACACGCCCATGTCGTCATTAATTGAATAGTTTAGACCAGTTGTCCATGAGGTTTTACTTTCATCGTAATCAACAGTTTTAGTGATAATACCGTCAAGGTCTTCATCAACACTGTACTGCACATCATGGTTTTCTTTACGTACACCTAAATCAAGCGTAAATGCATCTGCAAATTTATATTGGCTTGTAAAGTAAAGGGCATTGGTGCGTGCATCGCCTGTTGAGCTAATATCGTAATTAAAACCACACCCGTCAGTGTTTTGGTTACATTCAATACCATTTAATAATTCACCACCGGCTTCCAGCACGTGATACGCCGTATTACCTAAGCTCCACCAATCACTCGCAGATGTGCTTGCGGTGTAATAACCAAAAGTGGCCGATAAATCGCCAAATTGCTTTGAAAAGGCTAAGTCGTTAGTAAACGAGCTTATTTCTTTTAATACTACCCAGCGACCCAGTTGCTGAATCGCGGTATCACTAGCGTATTCGGTATCAGTTACCGCACCGAATGCCGTTTGGCCATTGTCGGCCACTTCACCAACGGTTGTTGCTGAACCATTAGGTACTAGGCCAAATGTATTGGCATCGCCTTTGGTAATATTGAAGCGATCAATAAATTGCCAGCCATTATCAAATTCAAGTTTAATACTACCGCCGGATACATGGCCATCCCATCCTCGGCCATCACCTAGGTCAATGTCGTGTGGTTGCGCATTTGGGCCGGTAAAAATCGTCGCTTGACGGTTTAGTGTGCCAAGTTGGGTATATTCAGCATCAATGCCATTAACATTGAGTGGTGTTGGTAAGTACCATGCGCCATGATCGTCTGTTTGACGGGTATAAAAGTTAAGCTCGCCATTGTCTAACTCTTTAGTAATGTTAATTGTAAATTGGCTGCCTTTTTCAGAAGTAAAGCCTGCATCACGAATACCCGGTGAGCTTTTAACATAGCCGCCTACCATAAAATATAGGTCGTCGGTGATTTCACCACTTACTACAGCATCAACACGCTGTAAGTCGTAATCTGAGGTGGTGTATTTAAATAAGCCTTGAGTATCTTCACTGCCACGTTTTAATCTAAAGTTGGTTGTTAAACCAGGCTGACCATTGGATAGCACAGGATTAGGACCACCACGCAGTGCTTCCATTGTTTCAATCGTTTCATCGATTCTAAATAACGATGAGTTTTCTAAAAATGAAAGAGTAGGCGCGGGGTAAACTGGCGAGCCTTCAATACTGAGTGTTAAAAATGGCGCATCACCACCTCCTGGAAACCCACGCACAAATACGTTGGCACCAGACTCACCGCCAGAGCTTTCAACCCACACACCGGGAACGGCTTTAAATAAGTCAGCAGTACTTTTAGGTGATAATTTTATAATTTGTGATGAATCAATATTTGTTACAGCGTAGCTGGCATCAATCTTTCTGATCCCAACACCTGCGGGTGTACCAGAAACGACAATTCGCTCAACTTTTTTTTCTTTTGCTTGTTCTGCTGCAAGAGCAGCGTGTGTGCTTAGGGCTAAAGTAATTGCACAGGCTAGCATGCTTTTTGCTCTATTGAATTTCATGTGTGAGATCCCGTTTTTAGTGTGTTAAACAGTGTGTATTACAGCGAGGTTGATTAAATTTTAATGTAAACAGGCTGTATAAATTGAAACTCTAGAGATAAATGCAAACGTTTGCAATATTTATTTGTAAATTATTTATTAATAAGGGCTGTTGTTTTATTGAGCGTAATTACACAAGAGCGTAATTTTTGAGTTAATGGGCAAGCCAGTAAAAAATAATAATGCTATATTGTCAGTAAGTTAGATATAGCAACAGCCGCAGTGGAGCGTTTAGGGTTTTATGAATAATAAAAAAATTAAATTAGCTGATTTAGCAAAGCTTGCTGGGGTGTCTACCTCAACGGTTTCGCGCGCGCTGAATAATAACCCGCTCATTAAGCAAGAAACCCGCGACAAGCTTCAGCAGCTTGCAAAAAAACATAATTTTAGCCTTAACACGGCGGCTAGCCGTTTGCGTACGCAAAAGACCAATGTTGTTGCCGTCATTATTAATCTTGATGAGCAAACCGAGCAATCAATCAGCGATCCATTTTTACTCAAGGTAGTGAGCGAAATTAACCTTGCGCTTAATCAACAGGGGTTAGAGTTGTTGTTATCTAACTCTATTATGGCGCAAGATGACTGGGCTAATTACTTTATTAATGGCCGCCGAGCAGATGGCATTATTGTTGTGGGGCAAGGAAAAAACCAAACTAATATAGAAGCGGCTGCCGATGCAGGTATTCCTTTAGTTGTATGGGGGGATCCAAAAACACAAAGCAATTATCCTATTGTCGGCAGCGATAACTACTTAGGAGGAATGCAAGCGACCGCTCATTTAATAGAACACGGTGCTAAAAATATTTTATTTTTAGGCGATCCTGAGCATGGTGAAATTAGTGAAAGGCATCGTGGTTACGCTGCTGCACTTTCTACCCATAAACTTGAGCAGCATGTTATATCCATTGATCTTACCAGTCGCTCTGCGTATCAAGCAATTAACCAGTTATTACGTGAAAAAGGGTTGTATTTTGATGCGATTATGGCCTGTAGTGACATGGTTGCACTGGGGGCGATGAAAGCGCTGAAAGAGCGCTATGTGAGTATTCCCAACGATGTGGCTCTGGTTGGATTTGATGACATTGCCATGGCTGATATCAGCCATCCTTCACTTTCTACAATTAAACAAAACACCCAATTTGCTGCGACTTTGTTAGTTAAAAAGTTAATACAGCAGTTTTCAGGTGAAAAAGTCGAATCACAAGTTATTGATATAGAATTAATTACTCGCCAGTCAAGCAAACGTTAATCTAGTATGCATGTATATTAATTGTTAAATTTAAAATGCAAACGATTGCAATGATATTTATTCTACTCTAAACTCAGGATTCACTGACTAACACACACGGTAATTTACCAGCTATGGGTAATTTGCTTTATAAACGTTATGGCCTATGTCGCTATAAACGAGGCACGCAATGAGTAAAATAAAAATCACACTGGCAATTGCTGCAAGCTATTTTATTTTCGCAATATTATTAAATAGCGTAGGCACTGTTATTTTGCAGGCTATAAACACATTAGGAGTAAGCAAAACCGAAGCCTCGGTTTTAGAGGGGTTTAAAGACTTATCTATTGCAATAATGTCATTTGTTGTTGCTTCATTTATACCACGTTTAGGCTACAAGCTTGCAATGCTGCTAGCACTGATAGTTGTCGCTATAGCGTGTTTGAGTACGGCTGTAATAAGTGACTTTTACATGTTTAAAGTGTTATTTGCTGCTGTGGGTTGTGGTTTTGCGGTCGTTAAGGTGTCGGTTTATTCAATTATTGGCCAAGTGACTGAGGATGCAAATAGTCACTCATCATTACTGAACACCATAGAAGGCATTTTTATGGTGGGCGTATTAAGTGGCTATTGGGTATTCACCGCATTTATAGACCCTGTTGATAGCAATGCCTGGTTGAACGTTTATTACGTATTAGCAGCGCTTACGCTTTTGGTGATTATCAGTGTCGTAATAGCACCAATAAAGCCTGCTATCAAAGGTCAAAAAAGCAACTCGGGTTGGAATGACTTTATTGCTATGCTCAAACTTACCTATCAACCGTTAGTGCTGATTTTTATTATTAGTGCATTTTTGTATGTGTTAATCGAGCAAGGGGTAGGGACTTGGTTGCCTACATTTAATAATCAAGTTTTGCAATTACCAGTAGCCATTAGTATTCAACTAGCGAGTATTTTTGCCGCAGCTCTTGCTTTTGGGCGCTTAGTGGCGGGCCAAGTATTAAAGCATATTCATTGGTTTGTAGTACTTAGCTGTTGTTTAGTTGCTATGGCTGCATTGATCATTATTACCTTACCACTAACGGAAAACTTACCTAAAAGCGAGGTGAATAGTTTATTTGATGCGCCTCTGGCGGCGTTTGTTTTGCCATTAATTGGCTTTTTTATGGCGCCCATTTATCCGGTACTCAACTCAGTCATGCTCAGTGCGCTTCAAAAGCATCAACATGCTGCAATGACAGGGTTAATCGTTGTGTTTTCAGCACTTGGTGGCACCACAGGGTCGGTGATAACCGGGTATGTATTTGAGCACTTTAGTGGCCAGTATGCTTTTTATCTTTCACTTGTGCCCATTAGTTTAATTTTTATTAGCGTGATTATTTTTAAAAAACGCACCCATGCCATTTCACAACACGCAGTCAATAGTTAATAGATTAGGACAGTTATGAGTTTTTTTAATAGCCAATTATTTAAAGATGTACAAACACAGCACATATTTAGCGACTGTAAAACGTTTGCTGATGCAACAGCGCGTGTTGATTGGCAAAGTGCCTGTAAACAGTATGAGCAAATAGCACCCCTTGATAAAACTCAATTAAGAGACTTTGTTGATGCGCATTTTATAACAACACCTTTATTAACAATGAAAGGGGCTGCAAATACCACAAGTGTAAAAGGCTACATAAACTCACTGTGGAGCGGCCTTCGACGTGAAGCCGATACACCCAAAGCTAATTCTTTACTCGCTTTAAAGCACAGCTATATTGTACCTGGTGGACGTTTTCAAGAAATTTATTATTGGGATAGTTACTTTACTGCGCTGGGTTTAATTGATGCAGATAAAAGTGATGTAGTAGAAGACATGCTACAAAACTTCATAGACTTAATTAACGATTACGGCTGCATTCCAAATGGTAACCGCAGTTATTATTTATCGCGTTCACAACCGCCGATTTTAGCGCTGATGGTTGAGCTTTTATGGCAGCACACTCACAGTAAAACACATAATTTAGCTTGGCTTAAATTGTGTGTTGAAGCTTTAAGAAAAGAGCACGCATTTTGGATGCAAGGAGCAGATACACTCGATGATGCGCAAACAAGTGTAAAACGCGTAGTAACAATGCCATGTGGTGGGGTATTAAATCGCTATTGGGATGATGAGGCGGCTCCTCGCGCAGAGTCATTAAGAGAAGACTTAGCGCTTGCATCAGGATTTAGCGATGATAAAAAATCTGAGTTTTATCGTAATATTCGTGCTGCGTGCGAATCTGGGTGGGACTTTAGCTCGCGCTGGTTAGCCGAGTCAAACTTACTAAGCTCAATTCAAACGACAGATATTGTACCCATAGATTTAAATTGCCTACTGTACAATTTAGAAAATCAGCTTAGTGAATGCTTTAAATTGCTTGGTAATGAGCAACAATCACAAACGTACAGCGGCTATGCTGTAAAAAGAAAGTCGCTTATTAATCAATATCTTTGGAGTAATGAGAAGCGTTTTTTTGTTGATTATAATCATAAGCTATCTAAGCCGTCTGCTATTTTAAGTGCAGCGGCAAGTACCCCGCTTTTTGTTAATTTAGCCTCGCAACAGCAAGCTGAACTGGTTGCAAACGTATTGAGCAAGCAGTTTTTAAAAGTAGGTGGTATTGTAACAACGGTTGTTGATACTCCACAACAATGGGACAGCCCGAATGGCTGGGCTCCATTACAATGGTTTGCGGTAAAAGGCTTGCGTAATTATGGTATTGATCAATTAGCTACACGCATAATGAAAAACTGGCTAACAATGGTAGAACAAGATTTTATTGAAAAT
This sequence comes from Pseudoalteromonas sp. 23_GOM-1509m, assembly GCF_000518425.1. Lineage (NCBI taxonomy): Bacteria > Pseudomonadati > Pseudomonadota > Gammaproteobacteria > Alteromonadales > Pseudoalteromonadaceae > Pseudoalteromonas > Pseudoalteromonas sp. 23_GOM-1509m. Next base: position 206,527 of record NZ_JADO01000009.1, on the reverse strand, counting down.
AAATGCTTGTTGGAGAAATATAACGTATGCACACCGCAACAAAAAGCCAGCGGGGGTGAATATCAAGTACAACAAGGATTTGGTTGGACTAACGGTGTTACATCACGCTTTTATACCCTTTTATAGGGTAACTAAACTCATTGGCTTATACCAAAAGAGCATTGTGTTTTGTAGTTAATTTAGGTAATGTAACGATTGTTGTAAATCTAATGTTTCAAGGATGAGTTATATGTTGCAAAAAAGCTCGGCTTTTATTAAGACAACGCTTCAATCGTCTTTCCATTCTCAAAACTACACAGTTATTTTAAGAACACTTCAAGCCATTTTTGGTGATATAAAAATGGACAGTACTATCCCACATATTGATCAGCGTGGTGCTTATGACATTTTTCTAATTGATGGATCTCAAAATGATTGGCAGGACTTGATCCCAGCAGATTTAATTTGTTTGGCTAAACAGTATAAGGTTGTGCTTTTTAATGTAGAACTAGAGCAAGTATGTGAAAAAAACTTATTACTTAATCATTTTAATGGGGTATTTTATAAATCGGCAGCAGCAGAAGATATATTTAAAGGCTTAGTAAGAATTTCTACTGGTGAGCTTTGGTTTACTCGTAAAGTAATCTCTAAGGCCTTTAATGATATTCTAAGTGTGGCCTCTTCGTTTAGCTCCTTAAGCGAAGATATCACGTTAAATGAAGCTGACTATAAACATTTAACTAAACGAGAAAAGTCGGTTATTCATTTAATAGCACAAGGAGCGAGTAATAATAAAATAGCGGACAAACTAAACATTAGCGACCACACTGTTAAAACTCACCTTTATAGCGCATTTAAAAAAACTAATTCGCGTAATAGAGTTGAATTGGCCAATTGGGCGCAAAGATATATTTCAGTATTATTACCCGTTGAGAGCTAATCGTTATTTGTTTGGCCACATCAATGACGTTGTGGCCATCTGCAAGAGTAGGTTAAGTTGCCTGTTTAGCCCATAAGCCTTTATCAATACCTTTGGTGATAAGATCTGTAAGCGCCTTTTCTATTGCTTGCGTTACGCAAATGCTCATTGGTTCATTATCACTAAAGCCCGCCTCAGCTTCCGCCAGACGTTTATAGCTAACATACCTAAAAAAACCTGCTCGCATTTCTTGGCTCAATACTTTTTTGCTGGTGGCTACTGATAATAGTACCTGGCCAGTTCTTACATCTACGGCACGTAAATAGATTGATATTGCATCTTCACGATATAGCTCTGATGCGCCAATACCAAAATATTCCATTCCTAAGCCACCCGTTTTTACATTGGTGTCGTAACTAATTATACCGCCTTCTAAAATGATTTTCGCAGTGGTTAACGGCGGTAGCTCGCCTTGATTAGGATTAGTCGCTTGTGCCGCTCTAATTATTTTTCTCTCTGTTAAAATATTTTGTAGACCCTCACGTTCAACCGGCGTAAACCAGTCAGACTCATGTAATGCTTGCACTAGAATAGAGTTTGCACCTTGAGTGACGGCCGTTGAAAACGAGCTAACATTAGTTTGTGGCTTATATTGACCAGTTTGATCGCGAAATGAATAAACCGAGACTGGAATGCTGCCCGCAGGTTTAGGTAAGCTTTTTAAATCAGAAAAGACATCTGTTGGCTCTAACGTTACCGCACTTTGTTTTGACGGAGGGATTAAATTACCCATAGTAGAGCAACCACTAAGAGAAAGAGCGATTGTTATTATTATTAATTTATACATTATCCAAACCTCGGTACTTCGATAACCACAACCGAGTCATCAATTACATTTGTTATTCTAACCGTGATAGTGTCGGTTGTACTGGTGATCACTTCTATTTGATAATCACCACTCATAAAAATGGAGTCTTGATTAAAAACACTGTCTTCAATATTTTCCCCAAAAGCCATGTCGGTGATTTCTCTCACCATTCGATTTAAGTATGTCCGCTCTAATGAATCTTGAAACTGCTCTGCATACCCTTTTTCGACAACCGGCGCTTTATGTTTATTTTGTGCTTGTGCCTTACTAAGCAGCATATTGGCATTGAGAGGGTTGCCACCAAAACTCGGGTTAATAGGGGTATAAATAATTTCAGTTGCGGAGACTGAAAAGCTTAAAGTTGTTATTATTGTTAATGCTATTTTTTTCATTGTTACCATCCATTCAATGCCATATCAGGACTCGCTGTTTGCATATTCGATCGCGCCATAGCGTCCATTACAGAGTGCACTGCTTGCTCTACTCGCTCGTCCAAAGGCTCTAACTTTCGTCCCAAATGGGTTGCATAAATAATCTTATGATTCATTATTAAAACTAATTTAGTACCAGCACGGGGTATAACCGTTTCTTTTATTTCTACATTAAAGCCAGCTGTTGAAGGCAGTTCACGCCAATAATTTGAAAATTCACTGTAAAATTGATACCCAAAGCGACTAATACTTTTGTTTAGTAATAATCCATCGATTTCTAAATCAGCACTGGCATTACTCAAAGGAGTAAAAAAAGTTAAAAGTATAAAAAGATAGATATATTGTTTATTTTTCATAGTTAAAATAAGGGAGAGGGTTACTCTCCCCGTCTCATCAATTACATTTGTGTAATTGTTGCTGTATTACCATCACCAAGTTGAGTGACAGAGAATGTACTGTTAAAGCCAATTACGTTACCTTCAACAGTGTTGTAGTTACCGGTTTGAGTAACAGAGAATGAAACGTTTTCACCGCCTAATAAAAACGCTGAATCTCCAGTTCCACCTACCCAGTTACCTTCGCCTTGCTGTGCAATATCAATAGAGTGATTACTGCCCTCTACCATTAAGTCAATAACGTTAATATCACCATTTTGAGCAATATCAATTTGGTTTGCGTTACTATCAAGGATACCCGCTAGTGTAACAATCGCCTCATTTTGATTACCGACTTGATTAACATCAATATCGTTATCGTTTGAAGTGAGAGAAACATCAGGGTATGAAGACTGCACTAAAATTGCGTTTTCATCGCCACCTGATTGGCTAAGATCAACATCGTTACCGCTACCATTAAAGTTAGCTAAATGAACCGAGTTAAAATCACTAACCTGGGTTACTGTAAATTCATTATTTGAACCAATCACACCCATGTATGCTTCATTAGTGTTACCAACTTGCATTGCTGTAAGCTCATTGTTATCGCCCATTAGCTCAGTAGTCGCAAGGTTTTCATCACCAATTTGATTAACTGTTACTTCATTGAATGAACCGTCAAAAAGACCAGACTCAATAGCATTATTCGAACCTTCTTGGTCTAGTTTTATTTCATTATCATTACCAGTAACGGCTGCAAAAGTAATGGTATTGTTATCACCGCTGCTTTGTTCAATAGCTATTTCGTTGTCATCACCAGCAATATCAATAAATGTAATGATGTTACGTGAACCATCTTGGCTAACGTCAATCTCATTTTCGTTACCGCGTAATGAGCCTATTTTAAATTCATTCCAGGTGTCTGTTTGTTCAATTTCAATAATGTTTTCATCGCCTGATAAGCTAAGTACTTCAAATTCTTGCCACATACCAGACTGAGATGAAATAATTTCGTTACCATTACCTCTCATGTCCATGTTGTAAAACCAGTGACCGCCATTTCCTTGTTCAACGTCAATATTATTGTCGCTACCAGTGATAATATTGATTGCTTCATTGTTTTGAAATAACCCTTGGCCGAATTGAGAAACATAAACGCCGTTGTTATCACCCGTTATGCGCGTAATGAAACCATTAGCAACACCATCTTGTGCATAAGTTTGTTGGTTGTTATCACCTGTTGTTTCAACTTCGGCGTAATTACCATTTTGTAATTGAGCTATTTTAACATCGTTGTTGTTACCGATTTCAGTAGCTAGTGCAGTATTGCCATCGCCATCTTGAGAGACTAATGCCGTGTTGTCAGAAAATGATTGCTTAACTGTTACAGCATTCTCAATGCTACTTACAGATACTTTAGCTGCAAGCTCAGAAGTTGAACCTGCTTTTGTTTCTGTGTTTGCGTTTGCTGTAAAGCTGGCGCCCATTGCAATTGCAATTGCACAGCTTAAAAGTGATTTATTCAATTTCATTATTATTCTCCTTGAAAGATAAAATAAAATACCTTGATTATTTATTAAGTTTTAAAAAGGTATTTTCGTTGCAGCATGCCGTGCTGCCATAATGTGTGATTAGCTTTTTATTCTTAAACGTAAAATGCTGTTTTAAATATGAACTAGGGTTTGGTCATTAGTACTTGGTAAGGTGGTTTGCCATTCACTAATTCATAACTGCTCAGTCACTGTATTCTTCAATGAGTTCATTTTGAATCATCTTTTTTAATGGTAATTTAAATTTATAAATTTCAATTACTTACTCGTTTAATTTGTATTTTCTATCTATTTACATAAAAAACCAGTAAAAAATAATGGGTTAATGCTATGTTAAAAATAAGTTATTTAATTCATTAAAATGGCTGCTATTAATGTTTTTTTTACTGTATTTCTAGTTAAAAATAATGGTTTTGTTCCTGATTTTGCTTTTTTTACTTGAGTTAGTGACTGATTACCCGTTTTCTTAACGCTTGCCACGTGATTACTTAAATTCATAAACGTAAATATTTCGCTTAGTAAAGCTAAGTTAACTTAATTACGGATAGAACAATGAAAACAAAATTATCTATTATTACACTTGCACTTTTACCTTGTTTAGCTGCGGCTAAATTGCCTGATGTTAACAGTACAACTCAAAAAGTAACTGCGAGCAGTGACTCGATTATTGTTAAATATAAAAAGAATGCTTCGCCGGAAATGCGTAAGCAAGCTCGTTCGTTAGTAAAAGCCAAAATATCTGATCTAAATAACGATGAAATTGATGATAACTTCACCTCGTTATTTTCTGGCCGCCTCGCAAAATTTAAAATATCAGGAATGAGCGCTAAAGAAGCAATTGAGCGCTTAAAATCGCATCAAGCTATTGAGTATGTTGAGCCTGATTACCGAGTGAGCATAGCAAGCGCAACTAATGACCCTCGTTTTGATGATTTATGGGGCTTAAACAACGAAGGCCAAACTGGTGGCACGGCTGATGCCGATATTGATGCACCAGAAGCATGGTCGATCTCTACAGGTAGTCGTGATGTTGTAGTAGGTGTTATTGATACGGGTGTTGATTATAGTCACCCTGATTTAGCTGCGAACGCGTGGGTAAACAGTGGTGAAATTGCCGGTGATGGTATCGATAATGACGGAAACGGTTACATTGATGACGTTCACGGTATTAATGCAATTACTGATGTTGGTGATCCGATGGATGACGAAGGCCATGGTACACACGTATCGGGTACAATCGGTGCCAGTGGTAACAATGGTGTCGGTGTTGTTGGTGTAAACCATGATGTTTCTATTGTTGGTTGTAAGTTTTTAGCCGCAGATGGTACAGGTTCTACCTCTGGTGCTATTAAGTGTATCGATTACATGGTTGGCCTTAAAAATGCGGGTGTTAATCTGCGTGTGTTAAATAATAGCTGGGGCGGCGGTGGTTTTAGCCAAGCGTTAGCTGATGCGATTACGGCTAGTGAGCAAGCTGATATTTTATTTGTTGCTGCTGCGGGTAACGATGCGGTTGATAACGATCAAAATCCACACTACCCATCTAATTATGAAAACGACAACGTATTATCGATAGCTAGTACTGATAGCAGAGATAATATGTCTAGCTTTTCTCAATGGGGCCTAACAAGTGTTGATATGGGCGCACCTGGCTCAGGTATTTTGTCGACCGTTCCTGGTAATAGCTATGCTACTTATTCAGGTACCTCTATGGCAACACCGCATGTAGCTGGTGCTGCTGCACTTGTACTTTCAGTTAATCCTGATTTAACAACACTAGAGCTTAAAGAATTACTTATGTCTAGTGGTGATGCTAATGCGGCATTAAATGGTAAAACGGTTGCAGGTACACGTCTAAATGTTAACCAAGCGCTAATTGATGCTGATCCAACTCCAGGCTTTAAATTATCTGTATCGCCGGTTTCTCAGCAAGCGACTGTAGGTGATACGGTTACTTATACCTTTACGATTGGCTCAATTGCACAATGGGAAGGTGACGTTTCACTGGCTTTAGCTTCAGATCTTACCGATGCATCACTAAGCGCAACTACCGCTCGTCCGGGCGATGAAGTTGTTCTAACAGTTGCAACTAACAGCGATACTCAGTGGGGAAATTACGACTTTACTGTTACCGCAACATCAGACGAGCAAGTTAAAGAACAAACTGTTAGCTTAATGCTTCAACCTGCTGGTTTAAATGACTTTACTTACAGCAGTGATGAAAACATCGCTATTCCAGATAATTCTCCAGAGGGCGCAAGCTCGGTTATTACGGTTGCTGATGATTTAACTATTTTTGGCACCACTGCTGATGTGGATATTACGCATACTTGGTCTGGTGACTTAGTACTTACGCTTATTTCAGCGCAAGGTACAGAAGTAACTTTACAAAGCAATGAAGGTGGCAGTGCAGACGATATTGTTAAGTCATTTACATCAAGCGTATTTAATTCTGAAGTGGCAACCGGAGATTGGACACTTCATGTTGAAGATACAGCTGGTGCAGATACGGGTAATATCAATGGTTGGTCACTTACATTTAGCGCTATTGGTGAGGTAAGCCCACAACCACCACAAGCTGGCTTTAGTGTTTCAGCACAAGGTTTAACTGCTACATTTGTAGATACAAGTCGTGATGTAAATGATGACATTTCACAGTGGAGCTGGAACTTTGGTGATGGTTCAACATCAACAAACCCAAATCCTACACATGTTTACGCTCAGTCAGGAAGTTATGAGGTTGAATTAACCGTAACGGATAGTGAAAATAACTCAGATACATTCACTCAAACAGTGGTTGTTAGTGATGTTGAAATTGAATTGAGCTTAAAACGCGCTAACAAGTCACGTCTTGATACTATGCGTGTTGAGTTAAACTGGGCAGAAGTAGGGGCTGAGTCACTTAGCCTATACCGAAATGGCGAACTAGTAGATACCGTATCAGATAATGGCCGTTACCGTGATTATGTGCGTAACGCAACATTACCGGCATACGACTATCAGTTATGCGTATCTGAAAACGTATGTTCGAATATTATTACGGTTTCATTTTCTGAATAAAACGTTTACCCCTTAGACATTCAAAGCCCAGCAATGCTGGGCTTTTTTATGGAATATCCCTTCTTAATTTTATAGTAATAAATAATTAGTTAATTTTATAATGTAACTATTTTGTATTTATTTTGTTTGTTATTTGTGCATTATTTTCTTGATATTTACGATATCCATGTTAAGTTTGTACCTGAAAGGTAAAAAATAATGAGTATAAACATCGTTAATGGAGGAGCCAATGAGCTCACGTAAAATAATAACAAATGCCTTTAATCTAAGTGCTTTATCGTTAAGTTTTCTTAGTTTAAATGTACACGCGTCTATTGATTGCAGTGCGTTAGAACAGTGGCAAATAGGCCAGACACACGTTACTGGAGATCAAGTGCAAGCGCAAAGCACAGCGTATGAAGCTAGCTGGTGGACGCAAGCCAATCCAGTGGAGAATGCTGGTGATTATAAAGATTGGAAAATTTTGGGTTTATGTGACAACGCTGTCATTGATAATGAAATTCCAGTAATTACCGAGTTAATGCCTGCAGACGGTTTTCAACTAACCGATAAAGACAGCGTTGTCATATCGGCGAAAGCAATTGATAACGATGGAGAGGTAACCACCGTTGAGTTTTTTGTTGATGGTATTTTTCTAGCTGCAGATACTTCATCACCTTACAGCGTTGATTGGCAAGCTGTGGCGGGTTCTCATCAAATAAGTGCAATTGCAATGGATGATCAAGGTGCGCAGTCATTACAAATCATCAATACCTTAACAGTTGCAGATGACGTTACTAATCCTGTTAATCAAGTACCCGTTGCATCAATTTCATTGAGTACCTTACCTGAACAGCTAATTGTGGGTTCACAAGTTGTGTTTGAGCTTTCAGGTAGCGATAGCGATGGTGAGATCACCGCGCTTAATTTTGCTATAAATGGTGATGATACTCATCAAGCGACATCAGCAACTAGTCAGTATACATGGCAGGCTACAGCTCTTGGGCAAGCCAGCTTTACACTTACAGTGACTGATAACGAAGGGGCTACAGCACAAACCACAAAAAACCTAAATGTTGTTGACTCTGCAGCGCCCGGCAGTGGTGTAACTGATTGTCAACCACAAGGGTTATATCAAACCCCCGGTGTTAATACGCCTTATTGTACTGTGTATGATGCTGATGGTCGTGAAGTTATGGGAGCTGACCACCCGCGTCGTGTCATTGGTTATTTTACTAGTTGGCGAAATGGTGCTAATGACCAACCAAGTTATCTAGTTAATGATATTCCATGGGATAAAATTACTCATATTAATTATGCCTTTGCGCATGTTGATGCCAATAATAAAGTATCTATTGGCGATCCTAATTCAGCAAATAATCCTGCTACAAACATGGAATGGCCAGGCGTTATTGGCGCTGAAATGGATCCTGAGTTTGCATACAAAGGACACTTTAATCTTTTAAATAAATACAAAAAACAACACCCACACGTTAAAACCTTGGTATCGGTAGGTGGCTGGGCTGAAACGGGGGGGTATTTTGATGAAACCGGCCGCGTTGAAAGTGGTGGCTTTTATACCATGACCACCCATGCTGATGGCTCAGTCAATTATGAAGGTATTAATGCATTTGCAAAAAGCACCGTTGATTTTATTGAAAAATATGGATTTGACGGCGTTGATATTGATTATGAATACCCATCTTCAATGAACGACTCAGGTCACCCCGATGATTTTCCTATATCCAACGCGCGCCGTGCAGGATTGAATGCCTCATACCAAGTGCTAATGAAAAAAGTACGTGAAGAGCTAGACCGTGCAGGTGAAGCAGCAGGTAAGCACTATTTACTCACTATTGCGTCTCCATCTTCTGGTTATTTATTACGAGGTATGGAAACCTTTCAAGCGGTTAAATATCTGGATTATGTAAACATTATGTCTTACGACTTACATGGCGCATGGAACTCACATGTAGGGCACAATGCTGCCTTATTTGACACCGGTTTAGACTCAGAACTGACACAATGGAACGTCTACGGCACTAATGAATTTGAAGGGATTGGTTACTTAAACACCGATTGGGCGGTTCGTTATTTCCGAGGGGCAATGGCTGCCGGTCGAATCAATATCGGTATTCCTTATTATACTCGAGGTTTTAAAGATGTGTCGGGCGGAACTAATGGTCTATGGGGTCAATCGGCTTTACCAAACCAAGCTGATTGTGCCACAGGTACAGGGGTTGGTGAAAAGAACAAGTGTGGTAATGGTGCATTAGGTATTGATAACCTTTGGCACGATAAGAACGACGCAGGTCAAGAAATGCCCGCCGGTTCAAATCCTTTATGGCACGCTAAAAATCTCGAAAATGGTATTGTTGGCTCTTACCTCGAAGTGTATGGCTTAACCCCCGATACCGATGCTGACGATCGCTTAACAGGTTCTTACACACGTTATTACGACAGTGTTGCCGTCGCACCTTGGCTTTGGAATGCCGATAAAAAAGTATTTCTGTCGATAGAAGATGAAGAGTCGATGGCCTCTAAAGTTGATTATGTTATTAACAACGGCCTTGGCGGTATCATGTTCTGGGAGCTTGCTGGTGATTTTGATTACGACTCAGCAAAAGGCGAGTACTTCATGGGGTCAACGCTTACTTCACTTGCATACGATAAGTTTAATCAAAGCGGTGTTGCATATGATGTACATGGCGGAAATCCAAACTTTACAGTGCCTGCTGAAGCTGTAGATATCACATTTGAAGCCAAAGACTTCCCTGTCGGTGATGATAACTACCCAATCAGCCCAACATTTGCGTTTACCAATAACTCAAGCCTTGATTTAAGCGGTGCAAAAATTTCATTTGATGTACCGGTATCAACCTCCGCTATTTTTAAATCCAACTGGAATGCACAAGAAAAACTGGGCATGGCAGTAGAAGTAAATGGCTCGAACGCAGCGGGTAATAATATTGGCGGTTTTGAGAACGAGTTCCACCGTTTCTCAATCACACTGAACAATGAATGGGGCGGTCAACCAAAAGACTTTAGCGCTGGTGCAACTGTGAATGCACAAGTGATGTACTACATGCCAATCACTGGGCCTAGCAACTTTACCATTGAAAAAGATGGAAAAACTTACGCATTCAAAGCTGAATACCCAATGCTACCAGGCGCAACACCGGGTGATGGCACGGGCAATCCAGATAACGGTGGCGGTGACCCTGTAGGTACGTGTGAAGGAGTTGATATAGCCACGATTCCTGTTTATCCAAATTTCCCTCAAACAGACTGGGCGGGCAACCCAAGTCATGCTGCTGGCGGCGATCTAATGGTGCATAACAACGCAGTTTATAAAGCCAAGTGGTGGACAACCTCTGAGCCGGGTGCAACAGCAGATTGGACCCTAAGTTGTAGCCTGTAATTTTCAAAAACAATGAGGGGTAGGCCTGAGCTTGCCCCATGTATTGAGTCTTAGAAAGGATAAAATAATGGCATCAATTAAACTTAACACACTATCGCTATCTGCAATCGCAGGTGGCTTGCTACTGAGTATGCTAGCACCGCAAGTACAAGCACATGGTTATATGGATAGTCCTAAAGCACGCCAAGCATTTTGCCAAGATGATGGCGGATACTGGTGGCCAGAAGATGGCACAAATATTCCTAACCTTGCTTGTCGATCAGCATATCTAGAATCCGGCACGGTGCAGTTTGTGCAAGCGATTGAATTTTCTGTTAATACTCCTGACTATTTAAATCAAACCGCAGTTGAGGCCAGTGTACCAAACGGCACTTTATGTGCTGGTGGCGATACAGCCAAACGCGGTATGGATTTACCATCACCACATTGGCAACGTAGTGACGTAGTGCCCAATGCTAATGGTGAAATTCAAGTTCGTTACCTTGCATCAACGCCACATAATCCCAGCTTTTGGCAGTTTTACTTAACTAAGCCAACTTTTAATGCCGCTACTGATGTATTGAACTGGCAAGACTTAGAGCTAGTTCAGGAGCATCAAAATGTTGACGTGATTAAAGACACCGATGGTGAGCGTTATTATCAAATGAGTGTGGCTATTCCACAAGGACGCAACGGTGATGCCATTTTGTACAGCCGCTGGCAACGAAACGATGTTGTGGGTGAAGGCTTTTATAACTGTAGTGATATAAATATTGTAAACGACGCTGCTCCAACCAATCCGAATGCGTGGGCAAGCCTTGGGTACTTTGTACGTCAAGGGCAAAATGCCATTGCAGGCGACACTGTATGGGCTCGCTTATTTGATGAATCTGGCCAAGAGGTGATTAATCAACAACTTAAAATCAATGCCGATAATCAAGCAAATTGGCAGCAAGTGTTGGCGTCACAACTTAACCTTGATTATGCGCATTTAGTGCAGATTGGTGTGCAAAATCAAGTTGGTGATGTTGTATTTAACAGCGCTGATGTACTAACAAACCAAGTCTATGGCAGCAATCCAAATTACACTTATACATTAAGCGTGCAGGGCACCCCTGATAATACAGCGCCTACTGTTAGTAAGCCAGAAAACCTAGTAGTTGATGAAAACACCACCACGGCTGTGCATTTACATGCGTTTGATGATGAGCAAAATGCGTTAATTTATACTTGGTCAGTACCGGCACCACTGAGTTTTACCGGTAGCGATGCCAATATCAACTTAATTTCACCTGAAGTTTCAACACCTACAGATTATACCGTTGTGGTATCTGTTTCTGATGGCCAATTAACGACCCAAACCGAGTTTGTTGTCACCGTTAATGACAGCGTTATCAATGATCCTGCTATAGCGCCTTGGAGCACTACTGAGGTTTATCAAGCAACAGATAAAGTGAGTTTTCAAGAGCGTGTTTACTTAGCTAAATGGTGGAATCAAGGTCAGCAGCCCGATAGTTCAAGTGCGTGGGAGCTTGTTGAGGGGGGTACTAATCCAGCAGCATGGAGTATTAAAAAAGCCTATCAAGCGGGCGCAGAAATAATCTATCAAGGACAGCGCTATCGCGCTAATTGGTGGACTCAAGGCGATACGCCAGGACAAGCCGATGTATGGAAAACACTGTAACTAAAAGCCTAAGTTTTGTAGTTCAAACTTATTAAACCAAAATAATCACATTAAAAATAGATAAGAGAGAAATATGAATATTAAACAATTAACCGCAGCTATGGGTGTTGCACTATTTGCCGGTTCTGTATCGGCAGCGCCTTCTACACCAAGTATTAATTGGGAGCCACAGCAATATTCGTTTGTTGAGGTAGACCTTGAGGGAAACGGCTCTTACAAACAGCTGGTTACCCGTGTTGAGCAAGTTAATATCAACATTGAATGGAGTGCGTGGAGCGGTGATGGCGGCGATAGCTATAAAGTGTACTTTGATGACATGCTAGTAAATGAGGGCACGCTTGCTGCTGGTTCTAAAAGTGGCACTATTTCATTTCCTTATGATAAAGCAGGCCGCCATACAATGTATGTTGAACTATGTGAAGGCGGCACGACCTGTGCGAGAAGTGCGGGTAAGCCAATTGTAATTGCTGACACTGACGGCGGACATTTAGCACCATTACCTATGGATGTTGACCCAAATAACCGTGATATTGGCGTTAAGCAAAATTTAGTGACGGGCGCTTACTTTGTTGAGTGGGGGATCTATGGCCGTGATTACGATGTAACGAATATGCCAGCACAAAACCTGAGTCATATTTTGTATGGCTTCATTCCAATTTGTGGGGAAAATGCGTCGTTAACTGGCGGTCCTAAGCGCGCACTGGAAACAGCCTGTGCAGGCTCTGCAGATTACGAAGTGGTTATTCACGACCCATGGGCCGCAGTACAAAAAGCATTGCCAGGGGTTGATGCTAAAGATCCCATTCGTGGTACTTACTCGCAGTTAATGGCACTAAAACAGCGTTACCCAGATATTAAAATTTTACCATCAGTAGGTGGTTGGACGTTATCAGACCCATTTGGTGGCTTTACCAATAAAGCAAACCGCGACACCTTTGTTGCCTCAATGGAAGAGTTTTTAAGAACCTGGAAATTTTATGACGGTGTAGATATTGACTGGGAATTCCCAGGTGGTGACGGCCCCAATCCTGATATTGGCGATCCAATTAACGATGGCCCAGCCTATGTGGCGCTTATGCAAGAGCTGCGCGCTATGCTTGATAAACTAGAAGCAGAAACGGGTCGTACTTACGAGTTAACCTCAGCCATTGGTGCTGGTTACGATAAAATTGAAGATGTAGATTATCAAGCCGCAAGCCAGTACATGGATTACATTTTTGCCATGACCTATGACTTTTATGGCGCATGGAGTAACGTAACCGGTCATCAAACTGCACTTTACTGTGGCGAGCATATGAGTGTTGGTCAATGTAATGGCACTGGGCTTGATGAAAATGGCGAACCTCGTAAAGGCCCTGCTTATACCACCGATAATGCAGTACAGCTGTTACTTGCGCAAAATGTACCATCGAAAAAAATCGTCGTCGGCACAGCCATGTATGGCCGTGGTTGGGAAGGTGTTTACCCGCAAAATGCAGCAATTGATGGTAACCCAATGACCGCCCCTGGTAATGGCCCGTTAAAAGGCTCTACGGCACAAGGCGTATGGGAAGATGGTGTTATTGATTACAAAGGCGTTAAAGCCAATATGATTGGTGCGGCGGGCACCGGTATTAATGGTTTTGAAGTGGGTTATGATGAGCAAGCGCAAGCCGCTTATGTATGGAATCGCTCAACCGGTAAACTAATTACTTATGATAGCCGTAAGTCAGTACTGGCCAAGGGTGCGTATGTTAATCAGTATAATTTAGGTGGTTTATTTGCATGGGAAATAGATGCTGATAATGGTGATATTCTAAATGCTATGCATGATGGTTTAGGAGGGGTAGTTGCGCCGCCAAGTAATAAAAAACCGGTTGTTTCAGTGTCTTCATCTGTGTCTGTTAATTCAGGAGAGAGCATCACAGTAACGGCTTCTGCAACCGATGCAGATAACGATTCACTGAGCTTTAGCTGGAGTGCTGATAGCGCGCTAGTAGTATCTGGACAAAATACATCATCACTGGTTATTACCGCGCCAACAGTAACTGCAGATACACAGTATGTTGCAACCGTTGCAGTATCAGATGGTCAAGCAACAGTAAATCGTGATGTTGTTGTTAATGTTATTGCGCCAACATCAGGCGGCGAAAATACAGCACCGAGTGTTAATGCAATTGCTAATGTTAGTGTTGAAGAAGGCGCATCAGCAAGTGTTGCTGTAGTTGCAAACGATGCACAAAACGATGCGCTTACATATACGTGGACAGTACCAACAGGCTTAACGTTAGTGGGCAGCGGTGCAAATGTAAGTATTGAGGCAGGCGCTGTAGATACAGATACAAACTTCACTGTTTCAGTTGCAGTCAGTGATGGCGAATTAACTACAACACAAAGCTTTAGCGTAACAGTGACAAATGGTGATACTACCACTCCACCAACAGGAGATTGGGATGCGAGTGTTGCATACGTTGGTGGCGATGTCGTCATTTATAACGGCGTTGAATATAAAGCAAAGTGGTGGACTCAAGGCGAGCGTCCTGATTTAGGTGGTGCGTGGGAGGCAACAACACAGCCTACAGATGGTACGGGTGTCGAAGTTTGGCAGCCAACGGCTATTTATAACAGTGGTGATGAAGTTTCTTATCAAGGTAATAAGTACCAAGCTAAATGGTGGACTCAAGGGAACGAGCCAGGCGTAACCGATGTATGGTTAGCACTTTAATGTAAAACCTTATTGTTTGATTTTATAAAAAGCAGCTTTCGAGCTGCTTTTTTTTATCGCGAACAGTCACTTTGATTGTTCAAAACAAGGCTTTATTACTAATAATTAATCCATTGACATCAGCATACACCCAATCACCGGTATTAATTGTGGTGTTTAACATATTAACCGGGTGATCTTTGGCACCTAAACCGCGCTTAGTGGTGCAGCGCGGCGTAGCGCCTAGCGCCATCACGGGTAAATCAAGCGTGGCAAGAATTTCAATATCGCGGCAGCAACCATTAATAATAATGCCTTGCCAGCCATTTTTTAGGGCTCGCTCTGCAATCATATCGCCAATGAAGGCAAAACGCTTACTGGCAAAACCATCAACAACTAACACTTTGCCGTCACCATTTTCATGTAATATTTTACCAGCAAACGAGTTATCGTCTGGGCAGGTGACGGTCACTACTTGACCATAAAAGAGAGTTTTATTACCAAAGTGTTGCAAGCCACTGTCAGCGACTTGCACATGGTCGCGATGTTCATCGTATAAATCGGGCGTAGTAAACTGTGTCATTGAGGGCATCCTGTAGGCCAACGGCAGTACATTAAAAGTAGTAATAATGTTTATCGTAGGCTAATTAATCATTCAGGTGTAGCTATTGTTGTAAATTGGCGTATAGATTTTAGTCGCAATATAAGCACTTTTAACGTTTTTTTATAAGTAACTTATGCTGTTACTTAGTTTTATTTTTTTAAATAAATTTGATTTTGCCAGAGCATTAGCCAAACGTCTCATTGTTGCGTGCTTTTTCATATGCTACGTTCAATTGTTATTTTAAAATTTGGGCTGCAATACTTGGCCCTATACACACATACAAAAAGAGAAGCGTGCTTTATGATCATCTTTTTTATTTGCCTAACTATTTTAATATTAGGCTATAAGTTTTATAGCCCGTTTGTTGAAAAGCAAGCGGGCATGGATTCAACGGTCGACACACCACAAAAACGCTTTAGCGAAGGTGTTGATTACGTTGCAATTCACCCTGTTCGTGCATTTTTGATTCAATTTTTAAATATAGCAGGCGTAGGCCCCATATTTGGCCCAATATTGGGTGCATTATATGGTCCGGTTGCGCTTGTATGGATTGTGCTTGGTAATGTTTTGGGTGGCGCTGTACACGACTTCTTCTCAGGAGTAATGAGTATAAAAGAAGACGGTAAAAGCTTACCGGAAATAGCAGGGCACTACTACAACGTTGTATTTAAAGGCTTTATGCTTATTTTTACTGCGATGCTACTATTTTTTGTTGGTGTTGTATTTATTATGAGCCCGGCAGGATTATTAAGTAACCTTGATATATTTAAGGATACAATATTTGCAAATAATACCTTTTGGGTTTTGGCCATTTTAGCTTACTACTTTTTAGCCACGTTATTACCCATTGATAAAATCATCACTAAGTTTTACCCTATTTTTGGTTTGTTAATGATTGTAATGACAGTAGCTATTGCGGTATCACTGCTAATAAACGCACCGCATTTACCAGTAGCGGGCGACTTTTTAGCATACTTTGAGGCTGATCACGCTCATGACTTCTTAGCACCAAATCCTGATGGACTGCCCACTTGGCCGCTGCTATTTATAACCATTACCTGTGGTGCTATTAGTGGTTTTCACTCAACGCAAGCACCTATTATTGCCCGTTGTTTAACCAACGAAAAATACGTACGCCCAGTTTATTATGGTGCGATGATGTGTGAAGGCATTGTAGGTTGTGTATGGGCATTAGCGGGTATTGCTGCCTTCCCTGAAGGCTATGCGGGTTTAAAAGCTATGCTTGATTTAGGCGGTCCAGGTTTAGTGGTTAACCATATTGCAAACAGCTACTTAGGTGTATTTGGCGGTATTATGGCAATTATTGCTGTTGCTGTTTTCCCTATTACCTCAGGCGATACGGCGTTTCGTTCACTGCGCTTGACCGTGGTTGATGCGTTTAGTATTTCGCAAAGTTTACGTAATCGTTTATTGCTAGCAATCCCTATTTTAACCATTGCCTACTTTATGACTAAGCTCGATTTCTCTGTGATTTGGCGCTACTTCGCATTCTCAAATATGCTGCTTTCTACCAGTGTGTTGTGGCTTGCGACCAAGTACTTATTTGACCGTGGTACATTCCACTGGATCACTAGTATACCAGCAGTAATCGCTACAGCAGTGACCTTGTCATACATAATGACCGCGGCAATAGGGTTAAACTTATCAAGTGATTTAGGTAAACCGATTGGTGCAGCGGTGGCTGTTATAGGGTTTATTGTATTAGCTGTTGTGCATTCAAAGCATAAAGTGCGTACGGCTTAATAAATCGTAATCTCAAAAATGTAAAAGCGAGCCTTATGAAGGCTCGCTTTTTTTATACTTGATCACCAATCGCTAAAAAGTGGCTTGTTCGAAGTAGCTGATATCATCTAGGGTTTTACTAATCATCATCGCACCCTCTAATAAGCTCACTGTTTGTATTGCCGCGCGAGCAGGGTTTTCTTCACCATTCACAGCGTGTGCTTGGGTTAACCAGGCTAAATTTTTATTAAAAAACCGCTGAACTTCAACCCGCACTTTATCAGGTAGGCTGTCGCTTTCTGCGCCGAGCAAGCCACATAAACACATTTTTTTATCAATCACCAGTGCATTTCTAAATAACTGAGTGTAAATATCAATAGGGTTTTTACCGTTTGCTTTGTGTGCCTCTGGTTCACCAAGTACAGCGATAAAGGCATCGGTATATTGATGCGCAAGCTCTGCACCTAAATCAGCTTTAGTTGGAAAGTGATAATGTACACTGGCACTTTTAATACCAATTTCATTGGCCAACTCTCTAAAGCTAAAATTGCTATAGCCACCAAGTCTAACTTTGTTTTCTGCTGCTTTTAACAGGGCTGCTTTTTTTGTCATTTTAAACTTCCTTCATATCGCTGCAAAAAATTATCAACCAGTAGGTAGTTATTTTCAAGCTCTTTTATTTTTAGTTTGCAAAGGTCGAGATCTTAATATAAATTACCTACCAGTAGGTAGGTAATTTATTCTTGCCAGTATTAGCTCAAACTGTGATTAAAAATATAAAGAGATAATTATGAAAATTTATGATGTAGAAAACTTTCCTAATCCATTACGTGTCCGTATTGCGCTTGCTGAAAAAAAGGCGACTGATAAAGTAGAGTTTGTTGCTGTCGATTTATTAAATGGTGAGCACCGTACTGAGGCTTTTTTAGCTAAAAACCCCTTAGCAGGCGTACCTGTTTTAGAGCTAGATGATGGAACGTTCATCGCAGAATGCACCGCGATTACTGAATATATTGATACCGCTTTTGCTGGCCCTTCATTAACAGGTGTTGAGGCAAAAGAACGCGCGGTGATTAATATGATGCAAAAGCGTGCGGAGTCAATGGTTCTTGATGCTGTCGCTACTTACTTTCATCATGCAACGGATGGTTTAGGCCCAGCGCTTGAAACCTATCAAAATGTTGCTTGGGGAGAAAAGCAAGGTGAAAAAGCGCGCCAAGGCTTTGTTTATTTTAATAGCGTATTAGCTAACTCTGCTTATGTTGCTGGTGAGAATTTCAGTGTTGCAGATATTACTTTGTACGCCGGTCTGGTGTTTGCAGGCTTTGCAAAAATAGCTATTCCTAGTGAGCTATCACATTTAATAGCATGGCAAGAAAAGGTCGCTCAGCGTCCAAGTATTGCCGCTTAGATATGGAGTCAAATATGAAAATTGCAGCTGATTTTAGCGAACGTGTTGTTGTACATAGCGAATCGTTAGAATGGATAGCCTCACCGATGGCGGGTGTTGATAGGCGTCCACTTGATAGAGTGGGCAATGAGGTTGCACGCGCAACCAGCATTGTACGTTATGCGCCAAACAGCCATTTTTCTGCCCATACACATACCGGCGGTGAAGAATTTATTGTGCTTGAAGGTGTTTTTCAAGATGAACATGGTGATTTCCCCAAGGGCTCTTATATTCGTAATCCGCCTGAGTCAAAACATACACCAAGCTCTGAAAACGGGTGCGTGATATTTGTGAAATTATGGCAGTTTCAGCCAGAGGATAGAGAGCATGTTCGCTTGCAAACTAATACCATGTGCAGCGTTCCTCACCCTGAGTTTAGTAATGTAAATGTAGTTTCTCTTTATAAAGATGCCTTTGAAGAGGTGAGTATTTTAGCATTTGCACCTAACAGTGAAATATCGTTAAACGCCTTAGGTGGGGGCGAGCTTTTAGTTCTTGAAGGCTCGCTTGAAGAGCAAGGCGATACATTAGTACAGCACAGCTGGTTAAGAGTGCCGCCTAACAGCGAAATTAAAGCAACAGCAGGTAGTGAAGGAGCCAGAGTGTGGCTTAAAATCGGTCATTTAACAGATGTTGAAAATCAAATAGCACGGCTTAAAAATGCATAATTAAGCATTTAATTAAAATGGGCACAATAAAAGTGATGTGCCTGTTTTTTGATCTACTTCACTATTGGTTAATAAGCTATCACCTATACTTGATGCTCATATTATTGTGGAGTTCGGGTTATGGTAAATTTAACACACGGCTTATCTATTGGTATTGAGCGCTCTGGTTGCGAGTTTTTTTTAACCTTAAAAGCTATAGGTACACTCACTCACAAAGATTATGAGGTGATCACGCCGATGATTGACTCTGCGCTTGGCGAAGTTAAACATCCTATTGTTAATGTACTCATAGATGGTACTGAGCTTGATGGCTGGGAACTTAGAGCCGCATGGGATGATTTAAAACTTGGCTTAAAACACAACAAAGAGTTTAAAAAAATAGCCATATACGGCAACAAAGACTGGCAATCAACCATCGCTAAATTAGGCAGTTGGTTTGTATCAGGTGAAATTCAATATTTTGAGAACGCCACTGTGGCTTTAGAATGGTTAAAAAGTAATGATGAAGAAGCGGATGCTTAAATAAAGGCCATAATCGGCCTTTATTTTTAAAGTATTTATACCAATTCGTTTAATTAAGTGATCTATTTTGAGGCTGGAAAAACGTGTTGATAGCTAGGCAAAAAATTTGCTATTTAGTTGTTCTAAATGAGAATTTTTTAACGCAGATAGCGACACGTTTAGCCTCGTAAAATAATTAAGTATTATTGCGGATTGGTATTATACCTCTTGAAGTGTAGGTAATGCGGGAAATGCCCCCTTGGCTAAGCAGGCTTTAGAGCCACAACGCAAACCAAAACTTAAAGCGTGTTTTACTAGGTGCTCATTATTAATTTTTTCGATAAGCGAGCTATTTTCATCGGTGTGATTTAAATAATATAACACGCCTGCAATAAACGCATCACCGGCACTGGTAGTATCCACAGCATTAATGATTGGCGCCGATTCATTTAATATAAACCCTTTATGGTAAACCATTGCCGGTGCAGGGCCATCGGTTAAAAATACCAATTTTACACCTATATTTAAAATAGACTGTAAGTAATCATCAGGTGATTGCTGTGTTTGCTCAGCTAAAAAGTTCAGCTCATCACGCGATAGCTTAACAATGTCGCAATAGGCATAACACGCATGTACATTGTGTTCAATGTCATTGCTATTTTGCCACAAGCTATAGCGTAAATTTACATCAAAGCTAACGAGTTTATGGTTGTTTTTAGCCAGCTTTAAAGCACACACGGTGGTGTTTGCAATGGCTGGATTGGTTAACGTGTTGGAACAAAAGTGTAGGGTACTCAATTCATCCCATTTGATATGGCTTAAGTGATCACTCGTTAACAGTAAATCGGCGGTATTGTGGCGATAAAAATTAAAGCTGCGTTCACCTTTTTCATCTAAACTCACAATAACCACGGCCGTTTGAGAGTCTTTAATCGTAAATAAGTACTCTGTACTTACTTTATATTGCGCAAGCGATTTACTTAATTGTTTAGCAAAGTAGTCATCACCCATACCGCCACAAAAAGCAGCCTTGCCGCCTAACTTTGCATAACCTACCGCTACATTGGCAGGGGCACCTCCTGCAATGGGCAAATAAGCACTGTTTTGAGAATCTTGTGGCAGCATATCAATAAGTAGCTCGCCGAGGCTAAGTAATTTGGTCATAGTGTAAATCCTAAAAAACCCAGCAGAGCTAGGTCAAAATTCAAGGGAGAATTATTAAAACTAATTAAAGTTAGTGTAACAATCGCTGAAAAACATAGCTTCAGCGCTTGTTACACTAAAGATGGTTAGTTAAACGCGTATTTAAGCGTTATTGATGTTGTGCGGCCATTAATAGTACGGGCGCGAATAATGTTATTATCTGGAATTGAGCCTTCTTCAGCTTCTGTAATACCTACCGTATCGAATAAGTTATTTACATTAAGTGCAATATTAAGGTTTTCAGATAAATCGTAACTTACAAAGCCATTTACTTGAGTGTAACCGTCAAATTTAAGGTCGTTATTGTCTTGAGCGTAAGCATCAGTAGTACCAATAAAGTTGACACCGGCAGCACCTTTATCAAAGCTATAACGAGCCATTAAAGAGTAGATTAAATCAGCTTGGCGGCGTGGCGTATTACCTACCACTTCAGGAGTAAGCGCATCCTTAGCAATTTCTGCATCTGTCCATGTTAAGTTACCACGAAAATCCCATGCATCGATGAAGTAAGTTGATTCAATTTCAATCCCTTTTGCTTCGTATTCACGGTCAAAAAAGGTTTGCGATGTTGCTTCAAAGTTTTGCTCTTCTGTTTCTGCATAAAACGCTGTTGCGAAAACTGAAAGTGAATCAAAACGTTTTTTAACCCCAAATTCATACTGGTTTACTTCATCAACGGCATCTTCATCAGCAACCGAACCGTCAGCGCGTACTTTACCAAATAAAAGTCGGTCAGCATTTGCGCGGCCACCTTTACTCAGTCTTGCAAATGTCGCAAGGCTTGAATCTATTTGGTAGTTAGCCCCAATTGAATAGGATGCATAATCCCAATCGTAATTTACTGGGCTAGCATTTGCGGTATCAATGCCTGCTACATTTTGTTCAGGAACTGAAATCACTCCATCGCGATTCATATCAACTGTAGAGGTTACTGCACCTGCGTAATTACCGCGTGCTTCACCACTATCGTAACGAGCACTTGCGTCAATACTTACATCACCCACTTTTGTTGAAAATGAAACGTACGGGGCGCGGGTATCGTATTCTGTATCGTAATCACGCTGACAACAGTTACCCCAAAAAGGCGTTCCGTATGCATATAAACCATTTTCAGAAAACGCTGTACCATCAGCAGCTGTTACATTTAGTAGCGCCGCATTATCGCCCTTAAGCTCCATTAGGTAAGAGTTCCATAACCATGACATAGCAATATTTTGCGTTGAAGCATAGTAACCAAATGTAACGCTTGTATCATCGCTTAGTGATTTAGTTAGTTTGAAGTCGTTCACAATAGAGTCAAAGTCGTTCATTGTGACGTCAAACGTATGAATACGCATGGCTAAATCGTCATTAAATGCAGCTCCGGTATTGGCATTACTAAGCGTTGCACCTGCGCCGCCAATACTTTGTGCAATAGCAGTCGCGCTGCCTACTTCAGCAGGAATAAGTGAATTAAAGTTACCGCTAACAGAGGATTTACGAAAACGGTTTTCAATACGCCAATCGTTATCTAAGTCAAATACGGCTTCAAAACCCACTGAGTCAACTTGCGGGTTCATGCCATCGCGAATATCGCCGCTACTAATTTGATTTTCGCCATTTAAACGCACTGTTTTAGTAAATAATGCGGAGTGTGGGGTATCTGATTGTGCGTCAAACCCTGGGATTGAGTCACCATTTGCATACATTGGCATTGGTAAGTAACCCACGCTTTTGTCATCTAAATGTTTGTAATAAAGACGCACGTAACCGTTTTCAAAGTCTTTGGTAAGGTTGGCTTTAATTTGCCCACCTTTATTTGATGTGTAACCTGTTTCACGCGGGCCTTCACCTTGGCGCACAAAACCACCTACATGAAAACGTACGCTATCACTAAGGTAAGTGCCGTATTCAAAGTCTGTACGAATAGTGTCGTAATCAAGGCCCAGTGTTGTAGAAACACTGCCTGATTCGTTTTCACCATTTTTAGAAATAAAGTTAATTATGCCGCCCGGTGCATTACTTGCTGCAGTCGAGGCCGAACCACCACGAATTGATTCGATAGTTTGTACGGTATTATCTAGGCGCATAAATATATCAGCGTTACCAAAAGCAATATCACCGTATTGCATAACGGGTAAACCGTCTTCTTGTAATTGTAAAAACTTAGCACCACCAGAGGCCACAGGTAAGCCGCGTACAGCAATGTTTGCGTTACCTTCACCGCCGGTTGATTCTGAACGTACGCCCGGAATAATTCTAAACGCTTCAGCAGTTGAACGCGGTGTAGATACTTCAACTTGAGCAAGCGATAAACTGCTCACTGATGAGCTTGATGCCATAATGGTTGTACGACGTGGTACACCGGTTACAACGATAGTCTCAAGACCTTTGTTAGCTTGCGCTTGTGTGTTTTGCTCTTCTTGTTGTGCATAAACGCCTTGGCTTACAGCCAGCGCTAAAGCACTCATTAAATATAAAGGTGTGTTGTGTGTTGTCATGTGAACGCCTCGTTTTGTGAGCCCGAAGGGGTTTGTTATTTTTACTTAATCGATTAAGTAAAAATAACAAATCTTTTACAATAAGCAAATTATTTTATTCTTTATTTGCTGTTTTTTTACTCATCTATTGATTTATATAGTGTTTTTTTAGCCCCCAATTTGTTGATTTACTCAGTTATTAGGTTGCTCTCTTGTAAAGCGCAGGCTGATGGGTCACGTAGATAGTTAAACAGCATCGCTAAAAATAAAATAATGGCAAAGCCGGTTGCAAGGTAAAAACCATAACGTACATGACCAAAGTAATCGCTGATCATACCCATAAATAAAGGCGCTAATGCGGCTGAAAGTGCAGTGAAAAATAATATAACCCCAGCAACTGCGCCATGTTGTTGTACCGGGAAGCACGATATTCCTTTGGAGTTTAAGGTCGGGTAAACCATCGACATAAATAACCCTGAAAGCGGCAATAAACCAACAGCCCAATCAACGCCACCGACTAAAGTACCCACATAACACAGTGCAATACCTAAACTTAAGTAAGCCATAACACCTTGCCAGCTATAGCGGTTTAATAACCACACAGCAATAAAACGCCCTGCGGCACGCAGTATAAAAAATATGGTGAGTGCATAGGTTGCCAAAAGGGGCCAAGAGCCTGTGTAGTCTTTTAACAGCGTCGGCATCCATACGTAAATGGCAACCTCGGTTGCAACATAAAGCGCAATGGCGAGCGAAAAGCCAAGCGCGTAGGGGTTTTTAATCATTTTCATGGTAGTAGCAAGTGAAGCGGGCTTTTCAGTACTTTTAACAACGCTCGGATACTCTGCACGCCACGCTAAAAACGCTAAAATTAAGCACATAATGCCGGCAATAATATATAAATAAGTCCAACTTACATTTTGTACCAGTAATACACCAACAAGTGCAGGTCCAACAATGGCACCAATACCAAAAAAGCCTTCTACTTTGTTCATGGTTTTAGTGTGCTCTGCGTTGCTATGAGAAATATCGCCTAATAACGCCAAAGCGCCGGTTTTAAATAAGCCAATAGCTAAACCAATACAGCAAAGCAAAAAAACAAAAAATATAAAGCTGCTACTAATGGCGAATAAAAAGCAACTCGCAGAAAATATTAATAACCCAAGCATAATCGTTTTTTTACGCCCGAGGCTATCGGCTAAAAAGCCTAAAAATAATCCGCTAAAGGCAATGAGTGCCATAGGCGCATAGTGGAATGCGCTGGCTTGGGTCATGCTTAAACCAAATTCAGTTATGAGCTCGGGAATGATCATGCCAACGGCATCGGAGGTCATGGCAAACATAAAAAACATCATATATGTGAGCCAGCGAATTTGTTGCAACGGATCGCTGCTTACGTGTGTGTGTGATTTTGTCATGTGCTTTCCTCGTTAAATGCGTTCTTAACACTCAGTAAGTCAGTCAGTTACTGATTATAGTATTAATGTCGCCACGATATTTGTATGTAAAATTTATAAAAATAACTTGTAAATTCGTACGTGCTAGTTAAAGATATATCTTAATCGATTAAGTTTCAACATGGTAATCACACAATGATGAAGAATAAAGTTCAATTGATCACATACGCTGATCGAATTACTGGCCAAGATATAAATGCACTTACCACTCTTTTACATGGCCCATTAGAGGGCGTTTTTGGTGGTGTGCACTTATTGCCATTTTATAACCCAATTGATGGCAGCGATGCAGGCTTTGACCCGATTGATCATAGTGAAGTTGATTCTCGAATCGGTACTTGGGACGACATAAAGGCACTCGGTAAAGACCATGATTTAATGGCTGATCTAATAGTGAATCATGTGTCGGCGCAATCTTTTCAGTTTCAAGATGTACTGGCTAAAGGTAAAGCGTCAGCATTTTGGGATTTATTTTTAACCAAAGAAGACGTGTTTCCCAATGGCATGAGCGAGGCTGAGCAGCAAGCTATTTACCGTCCACGCCCAGGCAGTTGTTTTACACCAATGAAATGCGGTGATGGTCAAACGTATGATTTTTGGACCACTTTTACCGACAATCAAATTGATATAAACGTAAAAGTAGAGGCGGGAATTACGTATTTAAATAATGTACTTACTAAGTTCTCTGCTAACAACGTTAATATTATTCGTTTAGATGCAGCGGGTTATGCCATTAAGCAGGCGGGTACTAATTGTTTTATGCTAGATGAAACGTTTGGCTACTTAGATAACTTATCAAAGCAAGCCAACGATTTAGGCATGGAAACCATTGCAGAAATTCATAGCCATTATCAAACACAAGTAGATGTAGCTAAGCGCGTTAATATGGTTTACGACTTTGCGTTGCCACCACTTATTCTACATAGCTTGTTTAATAACAATGCGGATGCATTACTCAAATGGCTAAAAATATCGCCGCGTAACTGTTTAACTGTGCTAGACACCCATGATGGCATAGGCATTATTGATGCAGGCCCAATGGGTGAAAAACCAGGCTTATTAAATGCAGAGCAAATTGATAACCTAGTAGAAACCATGCATGCAAATAGTAACAATCAAAGCCGCCAGGCAACAGGCGCGGCTGCCAGTAATGTCGATTTATATCAAGTAAACTGTACTTATTACAATGCATTAGGCGCTAATGATTTTGACTATTTGCTGTCGCGCGCAATTCAATTTTTTGCGCCAGGTGTACCGCAAGTTTATTACGGCGGCTTATTTGCCTGTGAAAACGATATGGAACTGTTAGCAAAAACCAATGTTGGCCGTGATATAAATCGCCCATATTTGAACGCGGCTAAAATAGAGCAAGCCCTTAATAAACCGGTAGTAAAAGGGCTCATAGAGCTAATTAAAATGCGTAATGAACATCCCGCATTTGCAGGTGAATTTTCGGCTCAAGGCGGCGCAAGTGTTTGTTGTTTAATGTGGAAGCTTGAACAACAATCAATTTCATTGAGGATTGACTTTGCAAGCCGTATTGCACTTATTTCGCAGGTTAATGGCACTCAAGAAAGCACTCTAAACTTACAAAGTTTATTGGCTTAAATAGCTTTATTTGTTGAAAATCAAAAGCCAAGCAGCCTCTGTTTGGCTTTTTTATTTGCTTTATTAACAGTGCTTAGCTACTTGCACCAATATCGAGTGCGTAACCTACTTCATATTGTTTTTCTTCTTTAGAAATAAATAAGTTAGCAGCCATAACGCCCTTTTCTTGGCTATTTTGATGAATTGTAGTAAGGCGAGGTACAAAACGAGCGGCTTCTTCTATGCCATCAAACCCCACAATACGCAGCTCACTGCCTATTTTTATCCCTTGTTTTATGGCTTCTCGCATGGTGGCAAGGGCAATTAAATCGCTCATGCATATAATCACGTTAGGGCGAGGGGAGGCTGTTAATACCTCTTTTGCGGCAATATTTGCAAAGCGCTCACTGCTTTCAGGAATATTCCAAATGCGGTCGTCGGCAACCGTTATATTAGCCTCACTTAAGGCGCGTTGATAACCACGCAAACGTTGATGCGAAATAGATTGGCCAGTTTCAAATTCGTGATGTTCGTATACCCGGCACAATACATTTTCATCAAGTAATCTTAAGCCTAATATAGCCACTTTATCATCTTGATTATGTAAAACATGTTTGGCTATTTCATAACTGGCTTGCTCGTTATTAACATTAATTGAGGCGTTACGGGCAATGTCAAAATCAACCGTCACCACATGTTTGGAGACTGTTTTTAGTTGCTCTACTAGTGCTTTATTGCGCGGGCGACCATAACAAATAAAACCATCGACAAAATCAACAACGCTGTTGAGGTTGTCACTATTGCCTGAAAACAATAAAACATTAATATTGTTTTTTTCAAGTACCGAGGTTACTCCCCGCATAAAACTGCTCGCAACAGGGTCTGATACCATGTATTCCACGCTATCAGGAAGGACTAATGCAACAATATTAAACGTGCCACTTCGCAAAGACTGAGCCGCTTTATTAGGGCCATAATACCCCAGCTCTTTGCACGCTTTAAGTATGGCTTCGCGGCGTTTAGCAGAGAGTTGATCCGGGCGATTAAACGCATTTGATACCGTAGCATTAGACACACCTAATTCTTTGGCAATACTCTTTAATGTCCAGCGGGTGGGTTTACTCATCGGTGACTCATTACTACTTACAACATTGCAAACAATCTAGCATATTAGGCTGTTTAATATAACAAAAACTGTTGTGTTAGGTTAGTGGCGACACGCTTTTGGTGCAATACCAAAAGTTTGCTTAAATAAACGACTAAAATGACTGGCGCTATTAAAGCCAAGGTCGTAGCACACTTTGCTTATAGCTTGGCCTTCTAATAAAAGCGTGCGGGCTTTTTTAAGCCTAAGTTGTTGCTGCCAAAGTGCAGGGCTAGTACCAAAAGCAAGTTTAAATTGCTGGTAAAACTTACTACGGCTCATACAGGTTATTTTGCATAAGGTATCGATGTCGAGTGTGTCGCTTAAATGCTCTTCAATATAATGCAGTGCATCACTTACGTTACTTTTTAGGCGCAGCTTGTCACAGTTGGCCAGCAATAAATCACGGCTTTGCTGTTGTAATAAACGGGTGATCAATTCGTTTAACGATAAATCAATTAAGTAGTGTCGCTCAGCGCCTTGCTCACTAAATAAATGCACCATGCGCTCTAATAACTGCTGAGTTTGCGTATTATGTTGGGTATGCACTAAATTAGGGGTGTATTCAAACAAGGTATCACTAGCAAAGCTTTGCTGCATATTAAGCGCATTAGCCACATTGGTTATTTTATCGGTGCTAATTTCAATCGCCAAACAGGTGGTAGGTGAGTTGATAGTTGCCTGTGGGAAATCAATCAGCACGCTTTGCTCGGGTGCTAATACAAACGATTCATGTGGTAAAAACGCTTTGTGGTATTGACTGCTCTCAACATGCATTATTTTTTTACCACTGAGCATAGCGCAAAACAGTAATTCGTTAGAATGCAACGCCACTTTTTGCGCACTTTTATAGGTATCGTAAATACTTAGCTCAGAGTTATCGGCAGCAAAGGTCACTTTGTTTTCAATCAGTACATCAAGTTGTTGGCGTTTTTTATTTAACTGAGATGTGTGCATGTTCAGCCTTTTTTCAATCGTTATAGAGCGTTTTTAATGTGGACTCACAGACAACTTTTTTGGACAGCTAAGCAAGTTTTTAAGCGCTTAATGGTCTAATGTCAATCAATACCGATTAAATATAAAGCAAGTTGCTACATTACTCTAACAAATTTCGGCTTAGACTTTTAGCTAACAACAACAAGAGAACACACATATGATTTACGCAAACCCAGGTTCACCAGACGCACTCGTCACATTTAAACAGCAGTATGGTAATTACATTGGCGGCGAGTGGGTTGCCCCAGTCAACGGCCAGTATTTTGATAATATAAGCCCAGTTAATGGCAAGGTATTTTGTAAAGTACCGCGCTCAGATAAAGACGACATAAACCTTGCACTCGACAAAGCCCATGCAGTAAAAACCCAGTGGGGCACTACCTCAGTCGCCGAGCGCAGCAATATACTATTAAAAATTGCCGACCGTATTGAACAAAACTTGGAGCTACTTGCAGTGGCCGAAACATGGGATAACGGCAAAGCGATTCGTGAAACCCTTGCCGCTGATATTCCACTGGCCGCCGATCACTTTCGTTACTTTGCCGGTTGTTTGCGTGCTCAAGAGGGCAGTATTGGCGAGATAGACGAAACTACGGTGGCGTATCATTTTCATGAGCCTCTAGGCGTTGTAGGGCAAATTATTCCGTGGAACTTCCCATTATTAATGGCCGCATGGAAATTAGCGCCTGCACTTGCAGCAGGTAACTGTGTAATATTAAAACCCGCCGAGCAAACACCCGCCTCAATCTTAGTGTTGATGGAAATTATTGGCGATTTACTGCCAGGGGGTGTTTTAAATGTGGTAAACGGCTTTGGTAAAGAAGCTGGTGAAGCACTGGCAACTAGTACGCGCATTGCTAAAATTGCCTTTACAGGCTCAACTCCTGTGGGCTCACATATTTTAAAATGTGCAGCCGAGAATATTATTCCTTCAACGGTCGAGCTTGGGGGGAAATCGCCTAATATCTTCTTTAGCGATGTTATGGAAAAAGACGACTCATATTTAGATAAGGCAATTGAGGGTGCCATTCTTGCCTACTTTAACCAAGGTGAAGTATGTACTTGTCCATCACGCTTGTTCATTCAAGAAGATATTTATGAGCAATTTATAGAACGTATTTTAAAACGTACTAAACAAATTAAACGTGGCAACCCGCTTGATAGTGAAACCATGGTAGGCGCACAAGCCTCTAAAGCGCAGTTTGATAAAATTTTAAGCTACATTGAAATTGGTAAAGAAGAAGGTGCTGAAGTATTAACTGGCGGCCATGTTGAGCAATTAAGCGACGAGCTAAACGGCGGGTATTACATTCAACCTACACTATTAAAAGGACGTAATGACATGCGCGTGTTCCAAGAAGAAATTTTTGGCCCCGTTATTTCAATGTCGACCTTTAAAGACGAAGCCGAAGCACTTGAACTGGCTAACAGCTCAGAATTTGGTTTAGGCGCAGGGGTATGGAGCCGTAATATGAATCGTGCTTATCACTTTGGTCGCAAAATAGAAGCAGGTCGTGTATGGACTAATTGTTACCATATGTACCCAGCACATGCAGCGTTTGGCGGGTATAAAAAGTCTGGTATAGGCCGCGAAACTCACAAACTCGCGCTTGATCATTACCAACAAACTAAAAACTTGCTAGTAAGTTACAGCGAAGATCCGCTTGGCTTTTTTTAATAACGCGTTTTAGTTTAAACAAACAACCTATAAGTAATGAAAGCGCTACATTTTTGTAGCGCTTTGTTTTTTTTAAACTAATACCGATAGCATTTGATTAGTGGTTAATTATAATGATAAAGAAATGATTTATTAATGAGGCGCTGGGTTGAAAAAGTAGATTAAAGGTTCTAGCTCAGGGCTGTTATGACTAGGTTTCAGGCTGTTTGTACAAGCTCACAGCTCGTCACTCGAAGCCGGCTCATTTTCTCCTCTGTGTTCAAAAAGGCTTTAATGAATTAATCACAAAAAGGATTATGGTGATGTTTGAAACGATTGCGATTTATTCAGGGTTAATAGCCACATTATGGATATTCATTGGTGTTTATGTAGCAAGTCGGTTTTATGAAGGTTACAGTCATTCTAAACAATTTTGTAGTGAATTAGGTGCAACGGGAAGCCCAACTGAAAAACTGTCACCGCTAATTAATAATTATCCTTTAGGTTTTCTATTTTGCTTTTTTGGCTGGTATTTGGCGCAATTGGCTAATGTTTCTATATTGGTTAATATTGTTGGTTGGTTAGTTATAGTGCATGGTATTGGTACCTGGGTTGCGGGTTATTTTCCTATGGATGCTGACCCATTTACTAAACATCCAACTTTTAGCTGCAAGGTTCACTCTTGGGCTGGTTTTATTATGTTACTTTCGCTGGTTGTAGCACCAATATTAATAGCTATTAGTCCGACCACAGAAATTACTCCTTTATACTTTCGTGTTTTTTCAATTGTTTCTGTTATCGCCACAGTTTATTATCTGTTTGCTATGGCTAAAGCAATAAAACTACAAAGTAACCCTGGTAGCTATCAACGTATCTCTTATGGTATCCAATTAAGTTGGTTAAGTGTTTTTTCAATAGTGTTAATGTAATTTTAAACTAATTTAAATCGCCTTCAATAATTTAGAGACTTAACTCACTAACGACTATGATTTATTTCAGCTTATTATTTGGCGCCACAACTCAAGGAAGGCTCATGAATATAAACCACGCTAAATTCCGTTTTATTTTACTAAAAGGTGTTCTAGGCTGGGGAATTCCTACAGCTATTTTATTTCAATTAATTATGTACTTTACAGGTGAGCAAGATTTTTTTGATGGAATCATTTCATCTTTAATAATATTTCCTTTAGTAGGCATATTATTTGGATACTTTTTATGGCATTCGAAATATAAAAAAGAGCGAAATAACTGAGATAACAACCTTAATCACTTGGTTTGTTGAAATTTTTTAGCTTTGATAACAAGAAGGTTTGAGTGAAAATTTGTGAAACCCAAAGGTTGGTTATTCGGCCATTTTCAATTGATGATGTGCCGGCATTAAGTGAAATTCTTAATGACGATGAAGTGATGAAATACTCAATTCGTGGTGTGTGCGATGAAGCTGCAACTCGTGAATTTATAAAGTGGTGTTTACAATGCTACGGATCATACGGTTTGGGCCCATGGGCACTAATAGATAAAAACAGTAACCTACTTATAGGGTTTTGTGGTGTTTCTCCACAAAGTGTCGCGGGTAACGAAGAGCCTAATTTAGGGTATCGATTAGCGGGCGATTTTTGGAATAAAGGATTAGCCTGCGAAGCGGCTAAAGGTGTTTTAAAGTATGTGTTTACTCAAACTACTCATCAATCAGTCGTTGTTATTATTGAACCTGAGCATATTGCGTCATTAAAAGTAGCAAAGAAAATTGGCTTTACAGACTACAGTACTCATGAATTTCATGGTCGTACCGTACAGTTATATCGATTAACTAAGGCGCAGTGGAGTAACTCACTTGTTTAAATAATACTATGTAGGTAGTAAGCTGAAAGAATAGTTAGTGTTGATTTGTTAAATATCAGTTTTTAAAAAGGAAATTTTTAATGGATATAGATTCTCATATAGTTCAACTTGAAAAAAACAACCGAAAGCTATTTAGTGCATCTCATTATTTGGGGCTTACGATAGCGATGGTTGTTATTGTTTTGTTGTTAATGTTTTATTTTAACCCATTGATAGGGCTTGCTTGTTCAGGTTTTGCTGCTTTCTTTTTAAACTTTTTCTATTCACAGTATAGCTTTAGAAAACTCAACGCCCGCATAACACTACTGCAAACCAAAATTGAACAAACGTCTAAGTAAGGTGTTGCTCTAAATTTAAAGCCAGTTCATTTTAAATCTTACTCGTTGTTAGCTGCTTTTAATGTTGTTAAGTTACTGCTATAAAAATAATTTGCTGATACTTATTTGATTTAAGGTATTTTTAGTTCCACCAAATGAGTTTACAGTAATTATATAACCTAATTTAAAATGGATTTTCATGAACATAAAAACAAAAATAGTTAGCCGTACTTTATTGAGTGCTTTATTAATTACGCCTACCTTGAGCATGGCAGAATTAGCAGTTACTCCTCAAACCTCAGCGCAATGGCGCAGTGTTACTGATCGTGATATTGAAGCTGCTTACAGTATTTCGGCAAAAAACCACCCCGGTATGTTTGATGTTAACAACCCAGTCTTTCCTGAGCTATTAAAGCAAGCAAAAGCAGAAGCACTTGCACTGTCTGCCAAAGCGAGCGGGCCGCAGGTTCATGTTGCAGCAATTGCGCGTTTTAGTACTGTGCTACAAGATGGTCATGCAGGTGTGTTTTCAAGCGTTGAACGACCTGCTCGTCGTTGGCCTGGTTTTAGTGCCGTTTGGCGGGGTGATGCATTAAAAGTGTATTACAGTGAAACAGATAATATAAATAAAGGTGATGTGATAAGTGGTTGCGATGGGCAAAGTACCGAGACGTTAATGCGACAAAGAGTGTTTAAATTTCATGGACAGGTTACACAACCTGGGCATTGGTGGCAGCAAGGTTGGCGGTTACTAATTGATGAGGGCAACCCATTTTTAACACCTCTAAAAGAATGTCAATTTATTAAAGCTAATGGGCAAGCTTACAGTAAAACCCTTGATTGGTCTGTTCGGCCAAAGAGTGTAAGTAAGCATTTAACACATGCTTATAATGGGGATGAGCTTACAACCGATTTAACTTGGCCTGCGCAAAACATAGCGTGGATTGCTATGCCCAGTTTTGCAAATAACGATAAGCAAACTCATGATTACAACAACCTGTATAAAAAAGTGGCGAGTCAACGTACTAAGTTACTCAGTGCAAAAACGGTGGTTTTAGATCTTCGCCACAACCAAGGTGGCTCGTCGTATTGGAGCTTAAAGCTTGCAAAAGCGTTGTGGGGTGAGCAAGTTGTTGAACAAAAAATGGATAACTACTCAAAAAATAGCCGGGTTTGGTGGAGAGCGTCAAAAGACAATACCAACTATGTAAAATCGTTAATTGACGTGGTAAAAGATCAACCTGAGGTCCATGAACTGATTAAAGAAATAGCTGCAGGTATGGCGCAGTCACTTGAAAATAATAAGCCATTTTACATCGAAGAGCTGCAAAATAAATCAAACCTAAGCGAAATTACAGTGCCAGTAAGTGACTTCGAAACACCGGTTCTTGTTATTGTACCGCCACAGTGTGCAAGTGCGTGTCTTGATGCCATTGATGTATTTAAGCAGTTTTCAAACACTCAGTTATTTGGCGCGCCAAGCAGTGCTGACTCACTGTATATGGATGTTCGATTAGCTGAGTTACCCTCAGGTTTAGGTAAAGTGATAGTGCCTAATAAAGTGTATGTGAATAGAGCAAGAGGAAAGGGCGATTATTATAAACCCGATATTGCCTATAACGATATTGATTGGACAACCGATAAGCTATTAGAAAAAATTAAACAGTTATAAAAAAAGCCGCTCAGTGAGCGGCTTTGACTTTTCAACTATAAGGGGTAATCAAAACTGTATTTGGGCAATGAATTAATTGCCCATAGAGTATCTAACGCCAAAGGCATAACGAGGGCCGTATTGAGCCGCGCTTAAGAACTGACTTTCGAAGCGACTGAATGAACGCTCGGTTTCGTTGGTTAAGTTCACACCTTCAAAGAATACCGTTGTGCTTTCGTTAACTTCGTAGTTCACACTAATATCCCACTGTAAGTACTCTTCTGCGTATTGTGGAGGAGCCGTAGCACCTGAGTCAGGTAAACCTTGCGCAATTAAGTACTCATCACGCCATGCACCGGTAATTTTCACCGATAAGCCATCTTTTTCGTAAAAGCCTTGTATGTTTGCAGAATCACTTAAACCAGCTAATACTGCTTGAGAGGCAAGGTAGTAGTTATCGTACTCTACATCACCATCAACAACGGTGGCATTAAAACCTGCACCAAAGCCTGAGTCGCCAAACAAGTGCTGAACAGCAAATTCAAAACCGTTTACTTTACGTGAACCAACGTTTTCAGGTGAATTGATGGTCCATTCAATCAGCGGATCAGACGCTGGATCTGGTAATATACGGTTGTTTTCACCAATGCCTACGCCATTAGCTACAATTTCATTGTAAATTGCAGTGTCAGTTGCTTGATCTCCACGACCTTCAATGGCGGCTACTGCATTGTTCCAACGCTCACCTAAATACACATCATGTAAACCTTCAAAGGTAGTTTTTACCTGGGTGTTATCAATCCAATTATCTACGTCTTTCCAGAATAGACCGACAGCAGCGTAACTGCCTTCGCTGTAATAATACTCAAGGCTTAAATCTAGATTAGTTGATTTAAATGGCTCTAAGTTTGGATTACCACGGCTACCACTTCTTGAATTTAATTTAGGTGATGGTGTTAAAGCCAAGTTACCTAACATATCGCCAAGAGTTGGTCTGGTGATTGTTTGTCCCCATGATGCGCGGGTTACTAAGTCATCCGTAAGATCGACTTTAATATCAATCATAGGAAGTAGTAAGTCGTATTGTCCTTCATAGTCTACTTCAACTAATTCGCCACCAGCGGCAAATTGAGTTAACCACTCTGAACCGCCTGCCCAGTAAACTTGTTCCGCTACACGACTTTTTGCTGGGCTGACAATATCAGTTTCTTCATAACGAAGACCTAAGTTTACAAATACGTCGTAGTCGCTAACGTTAAATACCCAGTTGCTAGAAAGGTAAACACTAATGGTTTCTTCTTCTACTTCGTTAGTTGGGAAGTTATCAAAGCTACCAATTCGGTAATAATCACTACCAATTACGTCTTCGGTCAAATAAGCACTTTGACGAGCAAATGCTTCATCAAGGTCATAAGTGTAAGCATAACCTGGCGCTACGCCGTTAGGACCAAATGAAAATTCATCAAGGAATCCGCTTAAATCAACCCTTTCGAACATCGCATCTGGGAAAATTTCAGCGAATGTACCGTTGTTAAAGCCAGGTGCATTGGCGTTATTAGAGCCGCCCCAACCACTGAGTGTTTGCTTAGTGTAAGCCGCACCAAATTTAACGGTTTCAAGACCAATATCTGTATAAGTAAATAATTTACCGTCTAATTGTACTTGAGAAACTTCTGACTCACCTGGTGTTCTGGTAAAAATACTGAAGTTAGAACCAATTTGATTTGGACTTACTTCTTGTGTGCC
Source organism: Pseudoalteromonas sp. 23_GOM-1509m (assembly GCF_000518425.1). Lineage (NCBI taxonomy): Bacteria > Pseudomonadati > Pseudomonadota > Gammaproteobacteria > Alteromonadales > Pseudoalteromonadaceae > Pseudoalteromonas > Pseudoalteromonas sp. 23_GOM-1509m. The sequence goes on along the minus strand of NZ_JADO01000009.1, from coordinate 170,575 downwards.
ATTGTTCCAATTAATATTAAAACCCGGTACATCGCCTTCGCGGAAAAAGTATTCTTTAGTAGATAACTCTGCTGAGCCCAAAATAATACGGGCATTAGAGTTTAAGCCAGGATCTTTGCCATTATCTGTTGTGGTTTTTGAGGTATGGGCATCAAAGTTAAAACTAAGGTTTTCTGTTGCTAACCATTCAACATTAATACCGGTTGCTTTTGAGTCTACCTCGGCAGTTTCACGAAATGCCGTGAATGAGGCATCATCACCAGCTGAGTTATAGTAAATAGCGGTGCCATTTTCATCTAGCTCATAGGCATTACCATTACCACCAAACGAGCCGTTCCAAATACCCCACGATAACGAATTATTACCCGTTGTTGCATTTGAAATTGTGTGATCTAGTGTAAACGTTAAGTTATCTGTTGGTGCAAACTGAAATGTGGCTTGCGCATTTAAACGTTCACGCTGAATATCATCTTTTGAAAAGCTCACTTCTTGTGGGAAGAAAGCGGCAGATACAAATTCACCATTATCCCCAGCATTTGGATCGAAAAACTGCTTAGCTGGATTACCATCTGCATCCATTGGACGGTTATCAATTATGTTTTCAGCATCAACCGATAGGTTAGGGTTGACTAACCAAGAGCGTACATTGGCTGCTTGGCGCTGAAAATCACGACGGTGGTATGAAAAGTTAGCTGAAAAACCAAACATTTCGTCAGCAAAAGTATTGCTGTAAATACCTGCAATTTCAGGTGTTACTTCATCACCTTCTTCTACCGATGTATCGTGAATGCCTTTAGCCATCAATGAAAAGCGCTGACCCGGCTTTTGTAGAGGTTTAGCGGTAACAATATTTACAGTTGCACCAAGGCCACCTGTTGGTGTATCCGCACGCGCTGTTTTCATAACTTCAAGTGAACTAACACCTTCAGATGATAAGTTCTCAAAGTTAAATGAACGCGTAAAACCGGTGCCTGCCATTTGACGGCCGTTAAGTGTTACAAGGTTAAATGATGGGCCAAAACCACGTACGGTAATTTGGCTACCTTCACCGTTTGAGCGACTTACCGATACACCCGTAATACGTTGTAGCGATTCAGCTAAGTTAGTATCTGGAAATTTACCCATTTCTTCAGCAGAAATGGCATCTACCACGCCTGATGCATCGCGTTTTACGTCCATTGAACGAATGAGAGAGCCACGAATACCTTTTACTTCAATAACTTCTAGTTCAGGTTCGGCAGTATTTTGTTCTGCTGCATGAGCGATATTAAGCGTGCTTGCAGTGATGATAAGTGACACAGAAGCCGCTAATTGGCTTTTTTTAAAATTAAATGTGTTCATAATTGCTCTGCTTTTAACTAAATTTTACGATAAGTAGGTGCATATATGCACCTACCATTAAGTGACTTTTAATTATGGAACGCCAATGAAAGCGTTATCTACACGATAAACGGCGCCTTCACCTGTGTCCCAAGCTGGGAAAATCATCACTACATCTAACGCACTAACATCTAAACCTGCACCCGCTAAATCAGCAAGGGTAAAGGTATATGTTTGCCATTCACCAACAGTAGGTTCTATACCTTCAATGCTGTCAGTTAGTGGAATTTCGACAGCTGAGCTACCGTTATCAGACTCAACTTTGAAAGTCCAAACTGAATCAAGATTATTTGGTTTTGAAATCACCTTTAACTCAAACGCTATTACACCGTTTTCTAATATTGAAGTAGCATCGAATGCTTCACCGCTTCCGCCTGCAGCTGTGCGGCTATTAAAGCCCATTACTGTTGCTGTTGCGCCAATAGTAAACTCAGCAGTTAAACCGTGCTCTTCATCATCTAATACCTCAACTGGCGTTGAGCCACCGCAGCAATCCCACATTGGCCAATTTAGGTTTTGTTCATCACTGAAAAGGTCGACTTTTGGTAAGTCGCCTTCAATCGCAACATTGGTAATTAAATATTCAGCGCCTGCACCTGTTTGCCATGCTGGGAATACCATTAATACATCAATGGCACTTAAATCTAAGCCTCTTTCTTGTAGTAAAGAAAGTGGGAATGTATAGGTTTGCCATTGGCCAGTAACAGGAGTAACACCTTCAGTACTATCGCTAAGGGCTACATCGCCTGTATTAGGACCACCATCACCCGCTTCGGCTTTTAATAACCAAGTAGTTGAAGATGTTGGAGGTGTTACTACTTTCATATCAAATGATACACGGCCATTTAAATCAAGCAATAAAGAAGCGTCAAATGGCGACGATGACCCTGCAAAGCCATCAGGGAAATGACCGCCACGGGTAGAAAAACCAAGCACAGTCCCGTTATTATCGTTAATGTTAAACTTAATTACGTCGCCTTTGTCAGCATCGGTAATGGTTTCTGGTGTGGTTCCGCCACAACAATCCCAAGCGATCCAGTTTGCGTTTAATGTGCCATTAAATATATCAAGGTTTCTTGCAACACCATCACTTGGTGGAGTAGGTACAGGGGCTTTACCTTCAACGAGTGCATCTTCTAGGCTATCGTAACCTGGGCGTACTGTTTCACAGCCTTTACCTGTGGTTGGGTTAGAGGCACATTCGTAAACACGCACGTAATCAATTTCAAAACTTTGACCTTCTGCAAATGCTGCAGCGTCAACGCCTAAGTTATTTACGTTTTCAGGCCAATCACCACCAACAGCATTGTTTAATATAAGATAAAAGTCTTTATCAAATGGGGCATTATCCCAATGCGTTGTTAGCTCGCCGCTACCTTGTTCAAAGTATTCAGCAAACCAACCTTTATGCTTTAAGCCAACGGGTTCATCTTTTGAATTGTAACGAACTTCAGAGCGACGTTGAGTGGCGTATAAATAGCCATCTACGTACCAGCGAATTTCGCCTTCTTGCCATTCAATTGCGTAAGTATGAAAATCGTCTGCAGGATTCATCCCTTCAGGGAATGTATACGCTTTACCAGAACTTGAGTTATTTGGCCATTCGCGACCATAGTGAAGTGTGCCATGAATATTAGCTTCAACGGTGCCATCTTCAGCAACTGTTTTTAAATTTACCGCTTCTAAAATATCAATTTCGCCAGAGCGCGGCCAAGTACCATATTCTTCATCGGTTGGCATCATCCAAAAAGCTGGCCAGCTACCTTGACCCGAAGGCAACTTTGCACGCATTTCAAAGCGGCCATAAGTAAAGTCTGCGTTGTAACGGGTGTTTAAACGGGCTGATGTGTATGGTTTTTCTGCGCCTTCTTCTGCAGGTAAGGCGACTATGTTTAGCACACCGTCTTTAATAAAGGCGTTTTCTTCACTGTCGGTGTAACATTGTTTCTCGTTGTTACCACCGCCAGCGCAGTTTAATTCAAAGTTCCACTTGTTAGTATCAATACTAGTGCTGTCAAACTCATCGTTCCATACCATACGCCAGTCAGAGACTGGTTCAGTAGGGTTTACTTTTTCAATATCTGTAGTAGTGGTTGCTGCGTCACCACCACAACCCGCCAGAGATGCTAATGAAATAGCAGCCAAAAGGCGAGTAATGCGTGTTGTTTCAATGTTCATAACTGAACCCCGTTCAACTGATTATTGTCAGAATATAGTGTATTTGTTGATTTTTTCATTTTTGTAAGCGCTTACATTTTTATGTGTGATAAATGTAAGCGCTTACAAATAATATGGGGGATTTTTAACTGGGTCAAGAATTTGTTTAAATAATTTACAATTGATTTACTTTTAACAGGGTGTTTTTGTTAACAGGAACGGTTAAACGCCCAAGTAATGTTATAAATAAAGGTTTAAAAGGTGTACATGGGCGTTTTCATTAGCCGTATTGCTATTTTTTAAATGGCATTATTAACAATTGCCACAAGGATGAATTTTGTTCGGGGTTTGGGTATTGGCTCAAACCAAGTGCAATACGTTTATCAGGCTGGTTTGCCTGTGATTTATAGCTGCCAAAAAGTCTATCCCACCAAGTTACACTAAACCCAAAGTTACTGTTTGTTTCTTCGGGGTTTTGGCTGTGATGTATGCGGTGCAGCGCTTGGGTAATAAGGATGAGGCGCAGTGGTTTTTCTATTGCGTTTGGCAAGCGAATATTTGCGTGGTTAAACAGTGCTAACCCATTGAGTGTTATTTCAAATATAAGTACTGCAATGGCGGGCACGCCAAGAGCAGTTATGGCGGCAAGCTTTATCAATATGCTAAGACCTATTTCAATAGGGTGAAAGCGCAGCCCAGTGCTTGTATCTACGTGCGCATCAGCATGGTGAACACGGTGTAAACGCCATAAAACTGGAATTTTATGAAATAACCTGTGTTGCCAATAAATCAGTATATCTAGCAACAGCAGACTAAGTATAATTGCTACTGAAAGAGGCATAGTTAGTTGATTAAACACACCGATACTATGTTCTTGGTTATAAAGCGCGGCGGCGGTTAACCCTAAAGGAACCGCTAACCGAGCAATCACTGAAGAGGTAAATACAAGACCAAAATTCGCAACCCAACGTTTAGTGGCTTTTATGGGCGATTGCCGTGCAGGGGCTTGCCACTCAAGCAGCATCATTATGACTAAAATACTTACAAAACATCCAAGCCGCCACCATAATTCGTTATCCATTGATAGCCTCCGTTTTACTGATATTAGCTTCTTGTTGTTTTAATGTGTGATAACCGCCATAAATACGGGTGAAAATCGTTATGGCGCAAGCTGCAGCAAATAAGCTGGCCATTATGGCAAAGTGCTGCGGCCAAATACAAAAGGCAACAAATAAGGCAATGGTTTCTGTGCCTTCGGTTAAGCCATTTAAGTAGTAAAAACTTTTATATTTAAATTGTGGTTTGTCGAGTTTAAATTTTTCAGCGGCAATCGCAAAGGCCAAAAAGCTGGAACCGGTACCTATAAAAGTAGACAGTAAAATAGCACCTGCAATGGCATTTTGTGCTGGATTAGCCAAAATAAAGCCCAGTGGAATCGCTGCGTAAAATAAAAAGTCGAGAGTAATATCTAAAAACCCACCCGCGCTAGAACTTTGATTAGCATAGCGGGCTAATGCGCCATCCAGTCCATCTAAAATTCTATTCAACGCAATGGCGATTAATGCGCCATACCACATTTCAAAGGCAAGTAAAGGCACGGCAAACATACCCACTAAAAAACCAAAAACAGTGAGTTGATTAGCTGTAATGCCGCTTTTATTAATGAGCATAACAACCGGTGTTAGTAGTGGTTTTATAATGGGGGTAACAAATTTATCTAACATACGTATTGCCTTGAATATGAGTCAGGTTTTAAGCATCAGTGCCTAAAGTAATCACTTTGCCAGCTGTTGCCTCCGCGTCACTGTGGTCGTGTGTAACCATAATGGCAGGCAATTTATGCTCGCGTATTTGACTAAACACCAGTGCGCGGGTATCAACACGCAATTGGGTGTCGAGTTTACTAAAAGGCTCGTCGAGTAAAATAGCTTTAGGTTCGCTGAGCAACATGCGTAGCAGTGCAACACGCGCTTGCTGCCCACCAGATAGGCTGTCGGGATGGCGGGCTGCCAATCCTGTTAAGCCAACTTGTTCTAGGGCGTGGTCTATTTTTTCAAGACGCTGCTTTTTATTGCCTTTGGGCATAGCAAAGGCAATATTTCCTGCCACTGTTAAATGCGAAAACAATAAAGCGTCTTGGTAGAGCACCCCAATATGGCGTAAATGCGGGGGTGTGTTATCTATATTTTGATCATTTAGCCATACTTCGCCTTGTGCCCTAAAGTCTTTGGGCAAACAGCCTGTAAGCCAATTTAATAAGCTTGACTTGCCACTGCCCGATGGCCCCATAATGGTGAGTATTTCGCCGCCATTTACTTGCTCGTTTAAGCTTAGTAACAGCTCGCCTTGACGGTAAAGCTGACAATCTTTGATGTGTAATGATGACTGCATTAAATAGCCTTAATGGTTTTATAGTTAAGCGCGCGCTTTAAAAAAGTATTTAGGTAACACCCATGCCACACCAAAACCAATTAGCGGTAATGCCATTTGTAAAATGGCGTAAACTGCACTGGTGCGTTTGCTTGCGCCATTAGCAAGGGTTACGGCTTCGGTGGTAATGGTACTTATACGCCCGCCACTGGCTAAAAGTGTAGATAAATATTGGCCAAAACTAATCGCCAGTCCAAGCGCTATCGCGATTAAAATAGGGGCGAATAGTTGTGGCAATTTAACCTGTAAAAACACCTTGCAGGGACTTGCCCCCAAGCTTGCGGCAACGCGCGCTAATCGAGGGTCTAAACGCCTGTAACTATCGGCAATAGATAAAAAAACATACGGTAAAACAAATAAAACGTGCACAAATATCACATTAAAAAAGGCATGCTGGCTATTGAGCAGTTGTTGTAACCACACAATACCAAATAAAAACGCAATACTGGGCACTAATAAAGGAAGATAAATAATTAACTGTGTCCATTTCGACATGGGTTTCGTGTTTAACTGCTCGGCTTCTAAGCACAGCAATACCATAGTGATAGCAAACAGCGTACTTATTACCCCTATTATTAAGGTATTAAACAAGGGAGTATGTATTTGTGTAAATGCATGTTGAAAATGCAGAAATACCACGCTTGAGGGCACGGTATCCGGAAAACGCCAATAGCCCGCTATTGACCACATCACTAACCCAATTAGCGCAGCAACAATAAAAATTAAAATTAGACTCGTGAAAACATGAGTAAATGTGCAGATCAATTGATGTGCATACTGGCGGCGGCCATTAATAAGTGATTGCTTAAAAACTAGAGCAATGATTTTTTCAAGCAATAGCCACGTTAAGAGTAGTCCAACAGTGACCGCTAATTGTAACAGGGCACCCGCCGAGGCTTTTATTCGCAGGTTTAAATCTACATCGTTAAACCAGTGCATTATAGCAACGGCTAAAGTGGGAGGGGTATTTGGGCCAAGAATGAGTGGCATTTCAACGCTGGCGCTGGCATAAGCAAGTACTGCAAAAATAGGTAAACGTAACAGTGGGTATAAACTGGGTAGCACCACTTTAAAAAACGCCACCATAGGGTAATAACCTAAATTAACCGCAATTTGATGCTGTTTGCGTAGCTTTTTGCCAAGTTCGGGTTGCGCCAAAACACCCAATGCAATCAGTAGTAAAAAAGGTAACTCTTTAAGCACAAGCCCAATAATAATGCTCCAGCCAAAAGCGTCGTAAGGTAACGCGCCTTCTGGCGCTAATTGCCAGCCAGTTAACCATGGAGAAAATAAACGAGTAAATAACCCCGATGGCGCAATTAAAAAACTCACCGCAATCGCGGCAGCGGCATGCGGAATAACCAATATTGGACTTAAAATATATTCAATGCGTTTAAGCCACGCACTATTAAAAAACGCGCCAAGCATAATGATCATCAGCACAAACGCGATTAAGGTACTAATAAGACCTGTTCGTATGCTCAGCTCTACCATGTGTGTCAATCCAGGCGTTTGCCATAATGCGTTAAATCCTGCTAAGCCAATATTTGTTTCATTGAGTGCCGGCGCCCAACCAAAGGCAGGTAAAAGCACGCCGATTACCCCCCCTAAAACGGGTAAAGTAAGCAATGCAACCAAACAGTAAGGACTTAGTTTGACCAAAAAGGTAAATAGGCTATTTGAAGCGGGTACTTTATTCATTGGCTAACCCCATAGCGCGTTTGCCAACCTTGCATTATGGCATTAACCCAACTTGGGTGAGGCTCACTGAGTGTGCGTTTTATGCTATTAAAAGGCAGCGCACTTGGGTGCGGTTGTGTGGTTTTAAATAAGGCTTGTTGCTGGGTATTTAGCATTGATTGGATCAACACGGTTTTATCGCCCCAAATAGTGGGCTTTTGTTTATGAGCTTGCGCTTGAGGGCTTAATAAAAAATTAGCGACTAACTGTGCGCCTTGTGCATGGCTTGCATTATACGGTATTGCTACAAAATGGGTGTTATTTAAACTGCCATCATGCATAGCATAACTGCGGGTGCTGGTGGGTAAATCAAAGCGTTGTACTGCAGCGGGCACTTCTGGCGCTGAAAAGGTAAACCCGATACTAAGCTCAGTATCGTCAATTAAGCGGCGCATTTGTGCGCCACTTTGCATAAAATGTTTGCCGCTGCGCCAAAGCGTAGGGTGTAATTTATTTAAAAATACCCACAAAGGGTTGAGCACCTCAGTGGTGTTTTTATCTGTAGCTGGCTGGTTTAGCTGTGCTTTTAATTCATCATCGCTGTTGTTATGTAGTACCACTAAAGCGTATTTTAAAAAGCTCATGCCTAAAAAATCAGGCGGCTTTGGATAACTAAAACGCCCAGGGTTTTGCGCGCTCCAAGTTAATAACTGATTTAGGGTGGTGGGTAATTGATTCGTTGTGCTGCCATCTATTGCTAGGCTGTCGTAATAAAAAGTGAGCGACGCTTGCCCCCAAGGCGCTTCCATCCCGTTTGTAGGCAAACCAAAATCAAAGTTTACCGCGGGGTTATTATTAGGATCGGTTAATGCAAAATTTGGCAGCGTCTGGGCCCAGTCTTTAAGCAGCAAGTCATGCTTACTCATAGCGGCAAAGTTAGCGCCATTGATCCAAATTAAATCGACACTGCCTTGAACGTGATTATTGGCTGATTTTTCTGCTAATACTCGGCTTACTGCTTCGCTGGTATCGCTTAATTTTACATGCACTAATTCAATATCATATTGCGCTTTGACCTGCTCAGCCACCCATTGAATGTAGGCATTTATTTGCGGATCGCCGCCCCATGCATAAAAATAAACGCGCTGGTTTTTACCTTGGCTTTGGATAGTTTGCCAGCGAGTATCAGAAAAAGAGGTTGCAAGGGCTTTAAAGTTAACAATTAAAACAATGCACAAAGCAATACTCAAAAAACAGTATCGGCTGAGTATTTGTATTGGCTTAACGACGTGCATTTAAATTCCAGTTGTAATCTAAAAATTTAATTTTCATGTCATTATTTTGCAGCGCTTCTTGTTGAGCGGGTAGCAGTTTTAATGCATCAGCGTATTGTGCTAAAAACGGGTGTAATGTGTTTGCTCCTTTAAAGCCTTGTTCAAAATCACCGCCGTACCATTTAAAAATAGACGATACATTTAAAGTATTGCCTGTTGCCATGTTGCGGGTGTTGTCTGACAAAAAACGAACAGTTTGCTGGTGTAATTGCTCTTCTAGTTTATCTGCCGAGTAGGCTTCTTCACGAAGTGCAGGGCAACCAATACTGGCGCAGTTTACTGCAAAGTGAATACGCGGGTCGTTGTATTTACCACTACTACGAATTAACTCATGCTCTATATCATCAAGACTGCGTGTTTTACCTAGCAGCGAAATAAACTCTTTACTCCACGGTGAACTAAAAAAGCTACCTAACTCTTTGATTGATTCAATATTAGGGTACTGCGTTAATATTAGTTCAACGGTAAAGGCATTATAGGCATTAATTAAAAACGCCAACTGTTTGTGTTTGTCCCACGTGTTAAATTCACCTGGTGTGATGGCTGTTAACGTATTTAAATATGCTTTTAATTGGGTATGCTCGTGTTTAATTGCAGCGTAATCAACCTCAGTGCTGTGCCCATGATTAATAGCGACAACATGTTTAGTTAATAGCGTGTTCCAACTATCGTGCAGGTTTTGTGCACTACTTTTAAACGCCGTGACCAGTAGTGCACTTAAAACTAAAAACTTCAATAACGTATACAAAGGCTTAACCTCGGCGCCATGCATGGTATTTTTCAAGCATGTTTAAAACAGTTTGTGGAGAATGGTTACGTTTCCATTCACCAGCGGCATATTTGTTGCCTTCTGCCCATGTTGGGTAGCTGTGAATTGTGCCTAGAATTTTATTAAGGCCAAGGCCGTGTTTCATGGCTAAAACAAATTCAGCAATTAAATCGCCTGCATGCTCAGAAACCACAGTAACTCCGAGTATTTTGTCTTTTCCTTTAGGAGTGATCACCTTAATAAAGCCATTATTGGCGCTCTCAGTAATGGCGCGGTCTAACTCTTCAAACTCAAAGCGGGTGATTTCATAGTCTATGCCTTTATCAATCGCTTCTTGCTCGTTTAGGCCTACGCGCGCGACTTCTGGATCAATGAAGGTGGTCCATGGAATAACACGGTAATCTACTTTAAACTTTTTAAAGTGGCCAAATAAGCCATTAACCGCCGCGTACCACCCCTGATGAGCCGCAACGTGAGTAAACTGGTACGGGCCTACAATATCGCCTGCGGCAAAAATATTAGGGTAGAGTGTTTCTAAGTAGTCGTTAGTTACTATGGTTCGATTAGTTTCTATACCAAGCTCTTCAAGGCCATAGCCTTTGAGGCGTGCGCTTCGGCCAACGGCACACAGTAGCTCATCATATTCAATATCAATTTCGGTGTCGTTGTGTTTCACCACGAGGTACTTTTTACCCTCGCGTGCTTCACAGCGCAGCGCTTGGTGTGAGGTTAAAATATTAACGCCACTATCGGTCAGTGATTGGTGTGCAAAAGCTGACACTTCAACATCTTCTTTGATCATAACGCGCTGAGTCATTTCAACTTGCGTCACACTTGAGCCTAAACGAGCAAAGCTTTGTGCAAGCTCACAACCAATCGGGCCCCCACCTAAAACAACCAGTTTTTTGGGCGCTTCGTCGAGCTCGGCAAATTTGCTCCATAAAGTATCGCTGGTAACGTAACCGGTTTCTTCAATACCTGGCAGTGGCGGTACAAACGGGCGAGCACCGGTGGCAATAACAAGTGTGCGAGCGGTAAGAGTTTGCGTGCTGCCATCGTTAAGTTTAATTTCTACTGTCCACGGGTCAATCAATTTTCCATAGCCTTTTAAAACCTCCACACCTAAATTTGTGTAGCGCTCTATGCTGTCGTGCGGGGCTATATCAGCAATGACTTGATGTACACGTGCCATTACTTTTTTAAAGGAAAACTGCGGTGTAGTGTTTTCAAGGCCATAGTTTTCACCATGGCGCATTTGCTGTGCTATTTTTGCACTTTTAATAATCGCTTTACTAGGCACACAGCCAGTGTTTAAGCAGTCACCACCCATTTCGCCTGCTTCAATTAAAGTGACTTTGGCTTTTACTGCGGCGGCAATATAGCTGGTAACTAAGCCGCCTGCACCCGCGCCAATAACAATCATATTACGGTCGAATTTTTTGGGCTTAGTGTAGTTTTTATAAACCCGTCGTTTTTTAAATACATTTAAAATCGCTTTCGCAATCAGTGGGAATACTCCTAATAGAGCAAATGACAGAATTAAATCTAGTGACAAAATGCCCGATAAACGCTCAATTTGTGCAAGCTGAGTACCGGCATTCACAAATACAAAGGTGCCTGCCAACATACCAATTTGGCTCACCCAATAAAAAGTCCACGACTTAATAGCGGTTAAGCCCATTAATAGGTTAATTAAAAAGAACGGAAATACCGGTACTAAACGCAAAGTAAAAAGGTAAAAAGCGCCTTCTTTATCTACGCCTTTATCGATAGCAGCTAAACGCTCAGGAAACCGTTTTTTAATGGTGTCGCGTAATAAATAGCGTGACACTAAAAAGGCAAGGGTAGCACCAATCGTTGAGGCAAACGACGCCACCAGTAAGCCTTCTATTAAGCCAAATAATGCGCCTGCGGCCAATGTTAAAATAGCTGCGCCAGGTAAAGAGAGAGCCGTTACTACCACATAGAGTAAAAAGAACCCGCCAATAACTAACAACGGCGATTGCGCTTTGTATTGGTTAAACTGATCCATCGACCCTTTTAAGCCATCGAGTGTAAGCAACTGGTGCAAATTAAAATGAAAGAACATGCCAATACCGGCTGCTGCAATCAATACTAACAATAGTTTTTTAATCATATTATCTCTTGGGCTTAAAAGTTATGCGTTAGGGTAAGCTTGGCGTTTATTGGTAATTCAGGAAATGCCAATGTTGCGCCAAAATAGCCGCCTTCAAACACTGGACGCCAGTTATCTTGATTTGTGACGTTGTTCACATCTAATCGCAACTTAGTGCTAGGCGTAAACGCGTAGCTGGTATTGACGTTTAAAGTGTATTGGTCACGAATTTTTACTGTTTGTAAAAAGTCCAGCGGGTAACTCTTTGTATATAATGCTGAAAAACCTGCCTGCCATTTCTCATTAATAGAATAACTACCGTTAACGCTTAACGATTGCTCAGGAATACCTTGTACTTGGCTATTTGAAGGGGCAAACGCTGTATAACTTGGCGCGCCTATACCATTACCGGCAATAATATCTGGGCGTGAGTTATCAAACGCATCAGCAATTTGCGCAGAGTCTTGGCCAGTTGCAGAGTTATCGTAGCGTGCGTCAATATAGCTATAACCTGCACTTAACCAATATGGGTAGGCGTCGTAAAATACTTGGCCTTCAAAACCTGAGGTACGAATACCGGTATTGCTGCCATCGCGGTTGCGTAAACTACGGCGCTGGCTAAATAGGGCGCCATCAGCATACCAATCGCTGTTGGTAGGCGCGTATTTTAAGCCAAATTCTACCAGCGTGTTTTCGGTTGCAAAGTTTTGCGCACTAATCGTGTTGTCACCACCTAAGGTGTTACCACCGGCCATACTATTTGAAGTCGCTTCGTTGTAACTTGCTGCGCCGTAACTTGTAAAATCAGTATTGAGCTTGTAATTAAAACTGATTTGGCCAGATTGCAGCGTGTCGTTAATGCTATCACTGGCTGCTGTTTGTCCTTGTGGCGCAATCGGGTCGTGTGCTTCTACGTCATAATAATCAACGCGGTAACCCACACTGGTGCGTAATTTATTTGTCCACTGTGAGTCTTGTTGTATAGCAAAGCCAGTTTGCCAAGAACGCGAGTCGGTGGTGTCTGATAAGTTAAAATCACCACTGCCATCACCGTTTATATCGTATTGACCACCTGGGGATACAAATACACCGGGGCGCAGCTCAACTAAGCGTGCTTTTTGCGCATCGGTTAATTGAATACGACGGTTTGAAAGTGGACCCGTTAAATCAATTGGCGTGTCGGCCTCGGTGGTAAATTGGCTGTAGCCAAGTACTTTGTTGTAGCGTACATCAAAGGCTAAGATAGTTTGCTGTTCATTATTCCATTGATACGTTAGTTCAGTGCGGTTTTGTGCGGTATCGGCACCATCTATAATTTCAACAAAACTGTTTTGAGCCACTTCATCACGTTTTAAGTGCTGAAAATAACTAATATTTTTAAGCGACGCTTTATCTGAAAGCTCGCGCTTATAAATACTGTGTAATAGGTAAGTAGTGGCTTCGTTTTGGTTATCAGGGTCGGTAAGTACCGTGCTGCGATCAATGTTAACTAACCCTGTAGGAGATACAATTGAACCCGCTGCGGGTACTGTGCTGCCGTTTGCTTGAACGCCTTGGCCGGTAATGTAAAGGCCATGGTCGATGAGTGCTTGAGTAGGGCGGTTAATACCTGCGTTGTCGGTAAACTCAACCTGATATAGCTCAAAGTTAATATCCCAGCTGCTTTTATCATCAGGCAATACTCGCAGTGCTGCAAAAAGACTGTCACTTTTAGTCCCTGAGTAATCGTAGTAGCTTCCATGATCAAGGTGTTCATAACTCACACGAAAACCAATTTTGTCTTTTACAATCGGTGCGGTGTAATCAAGCTGAGCGGTGTATTGATCCCAACGACCCGCAGAGAGCTTCGCTTTACCTTTGTGTTCTTCAGTGGAGGCTTGCTTAGAGTGTAAATTTACAAAACCACCATTGCGCTGGCTTGAACCAAACAATACTGGAGGAGCGCCTTTAACTACATCTATTTGTTCTACCGCGTTAAATGATAACGGCACACCAAAGCCGTTATTACCTGCTTGGCGACGAGTTCCATCTTGAAAAAGCTCACCTAATTGGCCACGAATAGTGGGTAAGCTTGGTGCACCAAAGCCACTGGCGGCATACGTATTAGGGCTCACAGCAAGTACATCTTGCAAGGTGGTAATGTTAAGTTGTTCTATTAGCTCTTTTGAAATAGGCGTGACTGAACGTGCTATATCTTGCAGTGCTAAATTATCGCCAAAGGGACCATTTATGGTCGCATCTTTAACAGAAAGTCCTTGAGAATTTAAACTTTGGCCCGCTACTTCAATACGCTCTATAGCATTTTCTGTTACAGGCTTTGTTGTAGCAAAAGCAATAGCGGGTGTATTTAATAAAGCGGCTATAGATACGGCCAAGTATGAATATTTCAAACGTTTTCTCTCTGTAATTGTATGTTGATGGTTATAAAAGACCGAAAGGCTTAAAAATAACTTTCAGCAATTTAACAATATTGTTATTTATTAAAATATTAAAAATAGCTGCTTTGTTAATCGATTTATTAAACAAGCTTAACAGCTATTTACAATTATTATGAAATAAAAGGGAGTTTGTACGGTCTTTATTGCTTATTAGTTTATTTATATCTTTTTTAAGGAAATTTTATGACAGGTTCAATGAATACTGATGTACAAAATCGTTTGCAGTGGTCTTTATTATCGCTTCGGTGTGGGGTGTTTATAATGATGGTAATGTGGACGCTAGATAAATTTGTAAATCCGGGGCATAGCGCCCGAATTTTTGAACACTTTTATGGGATCAGTGGCTCTACCGATACTATTGCTTATATTTTAGGTGCACTGCAATTATTGCTAGTAATAGCATTTTTGGTCGGTATTAAAAAACGTATTACTTACGGTGCTATTTTTATAATGCATGGTTTATCTACGCTTTCTTCATATAATCAATACATTGATGGCTTTAATAATTTACTGTTTTTTGCGGCGTGGCCGATGTGGGCTGCGTGTTTTGCGCTTTATTTATTACGCGATCAAGACGTAAAATTTACGATTAAATAATAAAGGCAAAAAAAATGGTTATAAGCGTTAGCCTATAACCAATAAAGTACACAGGGAGTGTAGGAAGTTCTGTTGTACACAGTAAACGGTTAGTTACCCATATACTGTGTGTCATTAAAAGCGCTTATTGGCGCTTTTAATCAAATAAAGTGGACTGTAATAAATACTTATTTTTATAAAAGCAAAGCTAATGCCAACTTTTAATGCATTGAAATATATGGCTATTTATTATTTATAAGTAGAGGCTTTGCATAATGCAGGTAAATTTTTCTATATTGCAACGGTAAAGGTTACCGACTTTGCAATATAAAAAAATGGCAAGGCTTTTTAAAACTGAGAGGAGTTTTAGTATCGCTGATTTAAAAATCAGCGGCTACTTCAAATTCTAAACGTTGATGAGAAATAGGGTGGGTGAAGGCTAAATACTCGGCATGTAAATGTAAGCGCTCTGCCTCTTCACCATAATGAGTATCGCCAACTATCGGGGTATTTAAACCTAATTGATGAGCGCAATGCACCCGTAACTGATGTGTGCGCCCTGTTTTAGGGTATAACTGCAGTCGGGTGGTGTTGTTTTTGCGCTCCAGTACATGCCATGTTGTTAACGACGGTTTACCGGTTTTATAACACACCATTTGGCGTGGTTTATCATCAAAGTCGAGCACAAGGGGTAAATCAATCACTCCGCTATTCTCAGTAATATTGCCCGCCACTAAAGCAACGTAACGCTTTTCAATTGTGCGTTCAATAAACTGTTTTTGCAGCGCTTTGTGCGCGCGCTTATTAAGCGCAATAATTAACAGCCCTGAGGTCGACATATCTAATCGATGCACAATAAGTGGGCCAGAAGCCGCGGGGAACTGAGTTTTAATACGCATGTACACTGAGTCATCAATATTAATTCCTGGCACCGATAAAAATTCAGCGGGTTTGTTTATTACCAGTAAATCATCGTCTTGATAAACAATAGTTAAGTCTTTTCCTTTTGCAGGGTTTGTTAGTAATGGATTTTCTTCAACATTTAAGCCTTTTAGCATATGACCTAAAATGGGTTGGCATTTGCTATAACACGATGGGTAATAATGTAAGTGATGCCTAATTGCTGATTTAGGCGGTGCACCCCACCAAAATTCGGCCATAGCCACTGGTTTTAAATGGTGCTTGTATGCATATTGTAATAATTTAGGGGCGGCGCAATCCCCCGCTCCCGAAGGCGGCGTGTGCTCAGGAAGTTTGGCAAAAATAGCATTCAGATCGGTCACTTCACCGTGTGCATTTAAAAATTGGTATTGAGCAAATAATTTCTTTTGTAGGTTTTTTGAGAGTGTTTTGCGGCGCTTTTTTAATCCGTTAATTTCACCCAGCATAGCTGCTTGGGTTTGCTCAAGCGCTGTAATTTGCGTTTGCCAGTCTTGCTTTAATGCCTGCAGTTGTTTTTTCTCAACAATACTTTGCCCAGCTAAGGTTGTTTTAAGTTGTTCAAAGTCATCGGCATTGAGTTGCTCTTGGCCAGTTTGGCGTTGCTCTTTTCGCTGTTTGCGGGTCACTTGCATGGCTTGTTGTTTGGCTACAAGTTGCTGTTCATAATTTTTACGTGCTGTAGCTAATTGCTGCTCAAGGGCTTGATAATTTTCACTGTTTTCTAATGCCGTAATTTGCGCATTAATGGCGTTAATGATTTGGCTTTGCTGACTAAATACAGCATCGTCTATGTGTTTAAGTGCAACATTAGGTGCAAAATTCAGTTGCTCATCTATGCCCGCTATTTGTCCCGAATAGGCGCTAATAAACCCCAGTTGTTGCGCCTGATTCTGAACGACTAGCACACCAAACATTTTACCCGCATCAATATCATCCGTATCTAAAATAGCCTTATCGAGCTTTTTTAATTGCTGTTGTAATTGCTGTGCAGCGGCAACGGCCAAAGGGTGCGGTTTATAATAAAATGGAAATGTAAACTGCTCAGGCAGAGCAAGGGAATCGACGTTTTCATCAAAAACGGTAAAGCAGCTAGCAGGGTTTGACATGGCAGTAAAATTAGCAGTTAACAAAATAATTGCCGAGAGTTTAACATAAGCTGTGCTATGTCACTAAGGATGCGTGCTCGCCAATTTAGACCTATAAAAAAGGCCAACATTTTTATGTTGGCCTTTTAAAATTAAACGCGTTTATAAGTGCTTATTTATTTGCGTCTTTGACTTCTTTTAACTTAGCAGCATGGTCAATTTCAAACGCTGGCATCTCTTTTTTGCCTTCCATTAAATAGTTGTCCATCCAGCGCATTAAACGCAAGCTGTAGTCGTATTGCGCTGCCACTTTACGGTTACCATGACCTTCACCTGGGTAATAAACAAGACGTACATCCTTACCTTGCACTTTCATGTAGCGGTAAAGCTCCATAGATTGTGCAGGGTGAACGCGAGGGTCGTCTTTACCATGCATAATAAGCAGAGGTGTTTCAGATTGGCCTGCCCAGTAAATAGGGCTGCGTTCTAAGTACCACTGCCATTTATCCCATGGGTATGAACGCGCATGAACTAGGTTCATTTCGTTAGAAATATCAGTAGTACCAAATTTAGACAGTTGGTTAGTGACACCCACAAACATAACGCTTGCAGCAAAGTGTTTGGTTAGTTTTGTTGCGCCCCACGCCGATGCATAACCACCGTACGACCCCCCTGTAATACCAACACGTTTAGCGTCTACTAAACCCATATCAACAAGGTGATTTTTAAAGTCAACTAAATCGTCAAACTCTTTACCTGCGTAATCGTTTTGGCCTAATTTTGAGTAATCTACGCCTTTACCTGTAGAGCCTCGGTAGTTAGGATAAAACACCGCATAGCCACGTGCTGCACCCATTTGACCTGGGCGTGAGTAGTTAGTGACCCAGCCGTCTTTATCATGGCTTTCAGGGCCACCGTGTACCGACATAATCAGTGGGTAGCGTGTGCCTTTTTCATAATCTAATGGGTAAACGAGCACGCCATCAAGCTCAACGCCGTCGCGTGCTTTAAGGGTAATGGTTTCTTGCTTGGCAAAGCGTTTATCATTTAACCAGCTATTTGAATCGGTTAAACGTGTTGCTTTATTGCTGCGCACAATAAACACTTCGTTAGGGTGTTTTGCGGTATTACCACGAAGTGCGAGTGTTTTATCTGAATCTGAAACACTCAATTGTGAGGCAATAAATTCACCTTCTTTGACTAATTTTTTGTATTTATTAGAGCCCGTTTTAATGCTCGCTACAAAACTTTGCGTGCCTACATTGGCAATAAAGTTAAGTGTATTACGCTTATGCGACCATTCAAAATCAACAACGTGGCCCATAAAGTCAGGTAACCACTCAGTGATTTCAGCGGTTTTAGTGTCAGCAATAAATAAGCGGCCCGTTGCAGGATCGTGCTTATCTTCTGCACCTAAAATAGCAATGTATTTACCATCATGCGACAGCTCTGCATCACCTAGCTTGCCTTCAGTTTTAAACGATAAGGTTACTTTATTGCTAGCAATATCAAACAAATGCCACATAGATTTTGTGTATTTATCATCAATCAGTGCGGTAGGTTGGGTTTTAACCAGTAGTTTTTCGCCATTAGCTGCCCAGTTAACATCACTCACGTAATTATCAACGTTGAGTGCGGTGGGGGTAAGTGGCTTATCCGCTTTAGCTAAGTCAACAATAAAAAGCTGCTTGTTCTTTAAGCCCATTTCATATACTTCAGCTTTAAAGCCAAGTTTTTTAAGTTCTTTTTCTGACTTGTCTGCTGCAGGCATCGCTAAAATAGCCACCTGTTTGTTGTCTGGGCTTAATTTGTAGCTTGAAATTGATGTGTCTTTTAAAGCAAGAACAGGTTGTGCTTGGCCGCCATCAACAGGTATTTGGTAAAGCGAGGTAAATTTATCGTCTTTTAATTTCGCTAAAAAGTAAATTGTTTTACTGTCGTTTGACCATTCTATGCTTTTAATGTTAACCGAGCCGGTAATAAAAGGACGTTCAACGCCTTTATCATCCACAACATAAAGTTCACTGTAATTACTGCCGTTCTCATCAACATATAATGTACGCGGTAACGATCGTGTAAACGCAACGTTGTCGCCATCTGGGCTAACACTGGTTTGGATCACAGATTTAATTTTTGGAATGTCTTCAACAGTGATGGCCGATTGCGCAAATGCAACTGAGCTTGAAAGCCCAATTGCCAGCGCTAAGCTAGTTTTTAGCATTGTTATTTCCTTTGCTTTATAAGATTTACCTCATTATAACAATGTGTAACCAATATACTAAAAAATGCGATTAATCCTCAAAAGAGGACGTTAAGTGAAGTGATTCTTGTGCAATACCGCGCATACATTTATAGACTCTTTTTAGGAGGAAGCGCCACGTTTGCAAAAATAAGTCCTGCCACGAGCGACATAAATATTAAAAACGTTTGCTGCCCAATATGTTCAGCATAAACAAAGTCTTGACCTTCAATGAGTGAGTTTAAACCTATGTACGTTTTGCTCCCCGGCACTAACACAATTAAGCCTTGCATAGCCACAATGGAAGCAGGGGCATTAGCAACTCGATTAAATAAGTTACTAAATACGCCCACTGAAAATGCGCCAACAAAGGTACCCAGCGTGTAATCTAAATACATGGCAGAGCCAATACTGGTGCCGTAGGCTATAAATCCTGAGGCAATAGACCAAGCAGCATGTTTAAACTTAGTTCTAAATATCACAATTAAGCTGCTACATAGTAAAAATATAGCCAACCACGCTGTCCATTTAGGCAGTGGCTCTGGCTGTACAAAATCAGCTTGGCCAAAAATAGCAAAGCCAATAGCAATACCAATAAATGCACCAAAATAAAGTTTAAACAGCAACATAAACGAGTCCATAACGCGTGCTGTGCCAGATACTAAATGCCGCGCTGCGAGTTCAGCTAAACCAAGTGCCAGTGCTAGGCCTGGAATAAACACAATAATGGCCGACAGAACAATTAAACGAATATTAATATGTGCATCTAAATGAACGCTAATGGCACACGCCAGTACCGCTGAAACAATGGCCACTAAGGGTTCTAACATGTGGGCAACGCGCTTAGAACGTGCCGACCACAGCACAAATAAATAAACAACAAAGGTTAATAAACCAGACCACAGCACGTCATTCCAACTGGTGCCCATTAACATAGCAAATGCGCCGCCAGAGGTAGCAAAGGCAATACCTGTAATCACTCTATTGTAAGGGTTTGGGGCATCAAAAATGATATCAAGTTGCTGATCAACTTCTTGCAACGTTAATTCATCATTAAGCATTTTATTAACGAGATCATCGGTATCTGCAAGTGAGCCTAAGTCATGATCGCCAGGGTCTACACGGGCTACATGGGTGTATTCATCTTCATGACCATCAGTCCAAATAACAAAGGTAACCGATGTTGGCGACATGACAAACGATGATTTAAGACCAAGGTAAGTCGCCACTTCCATTAAATGGGCTTCTAAGCGATATGCCGGTGTACCGTACTTATGAAGCATTTTGCCCAATTTAACGATAAATTTGCGTTTTTCTGTAAACGTTGCGGTTTTCAAATTTGTTTTGAACCAACTATTAAATAACTAAGCTAAAAATATAGGCAATAATGCTAAAATTGCCCAAGTTTATTTGCGGCGATTTTAAACACAAATCGCCGTCTGTCTAGTCATTTCTCACCGTTATTTTTTATTTTTTTCTGCTATCCATTGCGACATGTATTGTGTGCTGCGCATGGTGTGATGTTTTAGCATTTGACCGGTGAAATTTTTCATTCTGTGTGCCGATAAATTTTGGCTTACTAATTGAATTTTTTCGATTAAATTGTGGCTCAACTGCGCTTTATCATAAAGTGTATGAAGTAACTCATTACCAGCTTTTTGTGCAGCTATAAACTCAGCCTGATTGGTATAAATTGAGACAGCAGCGTTTGCAAATTCTTCTGCATTTTGAGTGATAGCCCCAGGCCATGGTAAATGGCTATGCATACCTTCGCTACCTATTGGCGTGGTGACGCTTGGGGTTTGCATGATCATGGCCTCTAAAAGTTTGCCTTTTATGCCAGCACCAAAACGAAGCGGGGCTAAACAAATGCGCGCGCTTTGCATTACTTCATAAGCATCATCTGCCCAGCCTTTAATTAAAAAACCGGTTTTAGGGTTATTAAGTGCGGTGGCTTTAGGTGGCGGGTAAGAGCCATAAATGTGCAGTTCTGCCTGTGGTAGTTGTTTGCGGATAAGCGGCCAAATTTTTTGTAAATACAGTACCGCATCCCAGTTTGGGGCATGTCTGAAATTACCAATGGTCATAAAATGTTGGCGTTGTTCATACGATTTAGTTTGCTCAGGTAAGGCACTTAAATCAACCATAAAAGGTAAATGATGCAACACACTAGGCTCAACTTTAAACACTTCATTGAGTAGTTCCATTTCATAGCTTGAGATAATTAAGCTGAGATCACAGCGTAAAATAGCGGCTATTTCACGTTTAGCTATGTCTGATAGTAAATCGCTATGGTTGAATTCACGCTCACCTTTATGGGCTTCATGGCGGGCATTGCGCAGGCATTGTAAATCTTCGGTGTCTAAAATTTTAAGTGCATTTGGGCAATGCTTATCTACGCGCCAGCCAAATTGTTCTTCCATCATAAAACGGTCGAACATAACAATATCTGGGTTGTAGGCTTTAACGTAATCATCAAAACTATCGCAGTTAAGTGCGATGCTTTGACTGGTGATGCCGTAATCGTTCAGATTTACCATGTGCTCTGTAGGTTGTGCAGGCGTAGCAAATTCAACATCCCAGTTTTGCGATTTAAACGCATTAAGTAACGACATCATGTGCGTACCCGCAGCAGACGAATTGGGCTCTGGCCATACATAGCCAATTACCAGCACTTTTTTCATTGGCTAGATCTCTTATTATTAGGGTCTGTTGACCTTTCAAGGTTAAATTTGCAGCAGTCTGTTTGGTATTTAGGCAAGGCAGAGCCTATGTGGTGTGGTTGTTCCCCACAAATAGGCGATAACGCAGCATCAATACCAAACAGGCGCTGCCCGAAGGGTTCTGCCTAGGGGCGATTTACTCTTTGTTGCTCGGTTTTTACTTAGCCCACTAGGTTACAAACTTCGCGCCGCGATTAAACCGCCCCTAGTTTGAACAAATTATAATCCGCAAAGGTCAATAGACCCTAGTTTATTTGCGTGCTTTTTCAGCAGTGTAAATACGCTGCGTTTTGTTTAGTCGTAGTACATAACGACAACACAGTAACGATAAGTAAATAGTCGCGTAGTTTAACTTATTCGCCTTACTTAAGCATCATTTAGCTGATTTTATCCTTGCTTAACACTTTATGAACAAGGTAAAACGTGTTTATATAGCGGGTAATATTTAACAATAAAAAAGGATGAAAACATGAATGCTTTTAGGCTATTTATTGCCTTGGTAGGCTGCATTGTTTTATTGCCTGCAAGTTATGCAGAGCAAGGATATCAAACCCCTTCACCGGCGCTTGCTGCACTCGTAGATGCTAAGTTAGCACCAACTAGCTCTTTATCAAATGATGGTCAATGGCTTGCTCTGTTTGAACGCAAGCGTGTTGTGTCGCTTGATGAGCTGGCCAAAGAAGAATTTAAGCTTGCGGGAATTAAGCTTAATCCTGCTAACTTTTCACGCTCACGGGTAAGTGCAAAGTACAGCGCGTTAGAGCTTAAGCATGTTCAAAGTGGAACAGTAATAAACGTTAATAATTTGCCTCAGGGGATTATTCGCTCGCCGCGTTGGTCAGCAAATAGCGAACATTTAGCGTTTATTGTTGAACAACCGGATAACGCACGGCTATGGGTTTATAGCGTTAAAACCAAACAAGCTAAGCAGTTAAGTGAGCTTGCACTTAATTCTGTACTAACTGCTACACCTTATCAGTGGTTACCCGATAGCACGGCGATTGTGGCTAATTTAGCGGTAAACTTAGACAAACCAAGATTAACCAATGATACCCAAAGCACAGTGCCGGTTATTCAACAAAGTACTGGCGAAAAAGCCCCAGCAAGGACTTATCAAAACTTATTGACCAGCCCGTTTGATGAAGCACAATTTAAATTTTATGGTCAAGGTCAATTAGCGTATATCACGCTTGATGGCAAAGCACAGCCGATTGGCCGTGCCGGTTTATTTAAATCGTTTTCAATTTCGCCTGATTCAACCAATATTTTAGTCGCGACCATCGACGAGCCATTTTCGTATCAAGTGCCTTACAGCCGTTTTGCAACTACATGGCAAATATGGGGAATGCGTGGCTATGCATTAGTAGAGCTGGCAAAGCAACCTCTTGCCGACAACATTCCTCAAGGGTATGACAGTGTTCGCACTGGTCGTCGTGATTTTGAGTGGCGAGCCGATCAGGGCGCGGAGGTTATTTGGGCCGAAGCGCAAGATGGCGGCGATATGAAAACTGAGGTTGAGCATCATGATTACCTTTATAGTTTACGTGCACCGTTTAAACGCGACCCTAAATTATTTGCCAAAGTAGAGCGTCGTTTTGCTGGCATACAATGGGGTAATGATAACATTGCCATGCTAAGTGATTGGCGCTTTAGTGACCGACAAGTGCGCACTTATGTAATTCAACCACGTAATGCTGATAGTAATCGCGTGTTATTTTCAGAGCGAAGCTACAATGATGCCTATAAAGATCCTGGTAGTGCCATATATGAACGAAACGACTTAGGCACGCGTGTTATAAAAGTCGTAGGCGGACGTTACATTTACCTTCGTGGAAACGGTGCATCTGAGCAAGGAAATATTCCATTTTTAGATCAATATGATGTAAAAACAAATAGCACTAAGCGAATATGGCAATCGGCTGCACCTTACTACGAGCGAGTGCGAGCTTTATTAGACGATGAAGGTAAGCGTATTATTACTATTCGTGAGTCTAAAACGCAGCAGCCTAACTTTTTTATTCGCGATTTAGATAAAGATAGCTTAACGCAACTGACCCAATTTGAGCATCCGTATCCAGCATTTAAAGGGGTGACTAAAGAGCAATTACGTTATACCCGCGATGACGGTGTTGAGCTTTCCGGTACGCTTTATTTACCGCCAGGGTATGACAAAACACAAGGGCCATTACCAGTATTGATGTGGGCATATCCACTTGAATATAAAGATAAAGCGGTTGCTTCACAAGTACGTGAATCTGAATACGAATTTACCTACATAGGTTACTGGGGCCCAATGCCTTATTTAGCTAAAGGAATTGCGGTATTTGACGATCCTAAAATGCCGATTGTAGGTGTTGATGGTAGTGAGCCAAATGATCACTTTAGAAAACAGCTGGTTTCTAGCGCCAAAGCAGCGGTAGATGTACTGGTTGAAAAGGGTATTGCTGATAAAGATAATATCGTCATTGCAGGGCACTCTTACGGTGCATTCATGGTGGCTAACTTATTAGCGCATAGCGACTTATTTAAGGCTGGTATTGCCCGCAGTGGTGCGTATAACCGCACATTAACGCCGTTTGGTTTTCAAGGTGAAGAACGTGATTTTTGGCAAGCACAAAGTGTGTATGCAAGCATGTCACCGTTTTTCCATGCTGAAAAAATTAACGAACCTATGTTAATGATCCACGGTCAAGAGGACCCGAATTCGGGAACTTTCCCAATGCAAAGTGAGCGTATGTATGCTGCACTTAAAGGCCTAGGGAAAGAAGCGCGTTTAGTGATGCTTCCTTACGAAGCCCACGGCTACCGTGCCCGTAAAAGCTTATTACACGTACTGTGGGAGCAAGAGCAGTGGCTAGATAAGTACTTGCTAAGTGATAACGTTGAACCAGTTGATATGGAAGAACAACCGATTCAATAGTGTATTATGCCGTGAGATCAAGAAGATCCACTCTTAATCTCACGGCACTTAAAAAATAAGGCTTTCGAGCTACGGGTCTCGGGCCTAGAGCCTCGGGCTAAGCTCGGTGCTCTTAGCCCGACTCTCGATGCTGTTATTTCTAATTTACCGATAGCTATTTTTCCTTTACCCTTTCATTCAAAATTAACACCATTTTATTAACCTATTGCGAGCTTTAAATGATTGATGTAGCTGCACTTGCGGTATTTGTTCCTACCTTCTTTTTTGTGTCTATTACTCCGGGTATGTGCATGACACTGGCCATGACTTTAGGCATGAGTATAGGCGTGCGCCGAACTTTATGGATGATGATTGGTGAACTACTCGGTGTAGCAACAGTTGCGGTAGCCGCGGTGCTAGGTGTAGCCAGTGTTATGCTTAATTACCCCAGTGCATTTGATATTTTAAAATGGCTAGGTGGCGCTTATTTAATCTACATTGGCATTAATATGTGGCGTGCAAAAGGAAAAATGTCGGTTGATACGCATAACACAACAGCTGTGAGCCGATATTCATTATTTTCACAGGGGTTTGTAACCGCCATTGCCAATCCAAAGGGATGGGCGTTTATGATTTCCTTATTACCTCCTTTTATTAACGTGCAATACAGTGTTGCGCCGCAATTAGCGGTGCTGGTGGCCATTATTTTGCTCTCAGAGTTTATCTGTATGATGATTTACGCAACAGGTGGTAAAAGCCTGCGGTTATTTTTAACCAAAGGCAATAACATCAAGTGGATGAACCGAATTGCGGGGAGTTTAATGGTGCTAGTAGGAGTTTGGCTTGCAATTAGTTAACTATAAACAAACCTTAACCTGAACTTAGGTTATTTAAATAGCTGAAAATGATGCGTTAAGTGCTTTAATTGCAGCTTTTGTTTTTGCTGCTAATGTGTCGCGTGCAGGCGTTAGAGCAAATACATCGTAATGGGGAAGTTGCCAATCAGTGCATATTTCTAAAAGTTCTCCTGTAGCTAAGAAATTGCGTACTTCAGGCTCAGGCAAAATAGCATAGCCTAACTCGTCGAGAACAAATTGAATCACAGTTTGCATATTATTAATGGTAATACGCGCTTTTGGTAGTGTTGTACTTACGCCGCGAGTAAGGTGCGTAAGCGTCGGATCAACAGCTATATGCGCAATGCGGTTATGCGCTTTTAGGTCATCCAGTGTGATTTTTGGCTGCTGTGCTAGTGCATGATTTTTATGAACACACAGTATTAATGGCCAACTAGCGAGCTGGCGTGCAATTAAGTTTGAGTCTTCGAGAGGGCCAATCGCCAGCACTAAATCTATACCTGTTCTGATCATATCAATGGGCTCGTCAGAAAGCGTTAAGTGCACATCTATATCATTAAATTGGCTAATTAAATGCTTTACAGGCTCACTTAGTAACCCACCTCCAAAACCAACAGGGGCTGCTAGTTTTAATTGCCCACTCGGGCAATTTTGTAAATACTGTAATTGTTCTGATGTAGCTGTTGCAACGGCAAGCATTTGTAAACAACTTTGATAATACAGTTCACCCGCCTCGGTAAGTGTTAATTCTCGAGGGCTTCGATTAAATAAACTCAAACCTACATCTTGCTCTATTTGTTTTATTTGCTGGCTAATTGCAGAGGTTGTCATTAAAAGGTCTGCGGCAGCTTTACTCATACTTCCCGTTTGCACAGTGCGAACAAATATATTCAGGTTTTTAGTTAACTTATCACTCATACCGTTAAGCCTTACTTAAATTAGCTTTAATAAAAATAGCGTTGTGAGAAAGGGAACTTCTCACTATTATCGCAAACGCTAATTATTATCATTTACATGCTAAATGTCACGGAGAAATATCATGAACACGGTAAGTTGTAAGTTAAGGCCGGTAACTGCATTTATTTTAAGTACTTTTGCAATTGCTAACCCTGCTTTTGCTGATGAAAAAAAACAAGATATGGAAGTAATGGTTGTCACTGCTTCTGGTTACGAACAAATGCTCAAAGAGGCACCTGCAAGTATTAGTGTTATCGACAGAGCGCAGCTAGAAAAACGCTTTTATCGTGACTTAACCGACGCAATGGCTGATATTCCGGGTGTAATAGTGACTGGCGGAGGTGACAGAAAAGATATTAGCTTGCGTGGTATGGCAAGCCAATACACGCTCATTCTTATCGATGGACAACGCCAAAGTTCAAGAGAAACACGACCAAATAGTGATGGCCCGGGCGTAGAAGGTGCCTGGACGCCGCCAATTTCTGCGATTGAGCGTATTGAAGTAATACGTGGCCCTATGTCGTCGCTGTATGGCTCTGATGCAATTGGTGGTGTGATCAACATTATTACCCGTAAAGCGCCAGATCAGTGGTATGGAGAACTACGTTTAGACAGCACCATTCAAGAGCAAAGTCAGTCAGGTGATATAAACCAAGTCAGCTTTTTCACTTCTGGAGGCATTATTCCAGATTTATTGGGCGTGCAATTGTATGGGCAGTTTTCAAAGCGAAATGAAGATGATTTTACAGCTGGATTTCGAGGCAAAGAACAAAGTAATGTAAAAGCTAAGTTCACATTAACACCTAATGATAGTCACGAATTAATGTTTGAACTTGGCTCGGCAAAACAAACATTAGATGAAACACTTGGTAAAACAGTTGCCGAACTTGCCCCAGGAGAAAGCTGTGGTCGACGTGGCTGCCCTGAATCAGCAACTACTGAGTATGAGCAACAAACATACTCTGTGTCACACAATGGTTTTTATGACTTTGGCTCGTCGCGTAGTTACATTAAATACGATAAGTTTGATAATAACTCACGTGAAATGTATGTCGAAAATACCGACATTCAAACGACATGGAGTTTACCGCTTTATAGCAATCATAACTCTACGTTTGGTGCGACCTATTTAAAAGAGTCATTGGATGATTATACAAGCAATAAAATTAGCGACTTAACCCATGTAGAAAACGAGCAATGGTCTGTTTTTGGTGAAAACGAATGGGCAGCAACGGATGACTTTAAGCTCACCGCAGGCCTACGTTACGATCATGATGGCAATTTTGCAGGTCATTGGAGCCCACGTTTGTATGGTGTTTATAGCGCATCTAAAGCGATCACTATTAAAGGCGGCATATCAACCGGTTTCCGTGCGCCAAATATTCGCCAATCTACCGCCCAATGGGGACAAGTGAGTCGTGGCGGTAATATTTATGGTAACCCTGACTTAAAGCCTGAGCAATCAGTTAACTATGAAATGGGTGTTTACTATGATTCTGGACGCGATTTAAGCATATCGACAACCGTTTTTTATAATGAATTTGATGACAAAATAACCCGTATAGCTTGCCCATTAACGCAGTGCACAGATGGCCCAAATCAGTTCGGCTCCATGCCAACTACGTACATTAATGTGGATGAAGCCATAACCCAAGGTATTGAGCTATCAGTAGATTACGATATTTCAACTGAAATTGATTTGAGTGCTAGTTATACCTACACCGATTCAGAGCAAAAAACCGGTCAATATAAAGGGAGCCCACTTAATCAGCTACCAAAACATAGTTTACAAACGTCTTTAAATTGGCGTCCAACAGATAAGTTAGGCGGATGGTTACGTGTGCAATATCGTGGAGAAGAAAGCCAGCCAACGACAGGGCCTTCACAAAGTAGTTTAATTGCTCCTGATTATACCATTGCCAATTTAGGCGCTAATTATCAGCTAAGTGACAGCGTTAAACTTGGTGCTGGAATTTACAACTTGCTTGATAAAGAGATCACAGAGCAAGAGTATGGCTATGTTGAAGATGGCCGTCGCTATTGGGCGTCTTTAGTGTGGCAGTTCTAAACACTTTTTAATAATACTAAGTAAACGAGTACGCTAAACCGTGCTCGTTTTTTGGTTTTATTTAGGCTCTTGTTCAATAATGTTTAAAAAGCAAAAAAGGCGGTTGGCTTTTTAGCTGTAGTCGCTTATTCTAGCTGCGTAATTTAGTCATTAAATGTAACTTTAAAGTTTACTAATAATTTATAACTTTCTTCAATCCCCAAAGGTATGCCTCGTTTGAACCACATAGCAAAACAAAAAGCCAACCCTGTATTTTTAGTAGGTGTCGTTTGAAAATACCTAAACGCTTACAGCCATTAGTTGATGATGGTTTTATTGATGAAGTGATCAGCCGGTTAATGAGCGGTAAAGAGGCCGATGTATTTGTGGTGGCCTGTGGCGATGAAATTCGCTGCGCTAAAGTATATAAAGAGGCCAGTAAGCGCAGTTTTAAAAAGGCAGCACAGTACCAAGAAGGGCGAAAAGTACGTGGTGGCCGCCAAGCCCGTGCTATGGGTAAGCGTTCAAGCTATGGCCGTCAATTAGAAGAAGAAATTTGGCAAAATGCCGAGGTTGACGCGCTGTCGCGTTTATCTTCAGCAGGTGTTCGCGTACCGCAAACTTACGGCTGCATTGACGGTGTTTTGTTAATGGAACTTGTAAGTGATGATGAAGGCGATGTTGCACCACAGCTTGGTGCAGTTGATTTAACCGAGCAACAAGCCATTGAGCAACATACATTAATGATGCATTACATCAAATTAATGCTGTGCGCTGGGATTATTCATGGTGATTTATCGGAGTTTAACGTACTTGTTGATAGCAACGGCCCAGTAATTATTGATTTACCCCAAGTGGTTAACGCCTCTGCTAATAATAGCGCAGAAGCCATGTTTGCCCGTGATGTAAATAACATGCGCCGCTATTATGGCCAATTTGCACCGGCGTTATTACACACGCAATACGCCAAAGAAATGTGGGCATTGTTTGCAGATGCTAACTTAACCCCGCACTCAAAACTCAGTGGCGAATTTGAAGACGACAGCGAAGCTGCAGATGTAGATTCAGTACTTGACGAAATTCAAGCCGCCTTTGATGAAGAGCAAGAACGTAAAGAACGTATCCGCGACGCCGATGAGCAATAACCATTAATTTACGTGCTGAGTTTTGACTATTAGATCAAAACCTAGAAGGCAAGTAAGGGCGATAACCGGACATTGAAATTGGCTAAATATCGTCGTTAATTGATTGGTTAAACTGCTCTTTGCGCATATATTCATGAAAATGAGCGTAGAATCGGCAGAAATATGCGCGATGAGCGCACTATAAAATTGTTACATGATGAAGAGAAACCTACCCTCATGGATTTGAAGAATTACGCAGAAATGGTTTATTTCCAATTCTACCGGAAGGTTGAGGAGTTGGATTTTTTTATCATAGAGGCTGCTGATAACGCATTTAGCTATAAGGATGCACCGGTTCCCAAAGATAATTTTTACTTTGATAAGATGCAGTTTACCTTCTCTGCTTGCATTAATGCCCTTGTATCAACTTGGGAAGTTGCCAAACTAAGTAAGTCCTTAGCTAATGAGTTGGACGGACTTCCTGAAAGAGAAGGGCTGGTTTCAGAAAGAGAACTTGAGAATCATCCACAAATTTTCGCTGAGTATTTTAAATGCGATCCGGCTGTGCACTACTGGTTTCGCTTCATGAAAGACGCGAGGAATGCAAATGCCCACGATGGTACGTTGGCGTTAAATGGTGGTAATGTTAAAGAATTCCTATTCCAAACTGACTTGCATAGGTACAAATGGGATAGGGGATATAAACGGTTTGCATACGTATCTTCAGAGTCTCCGAAGGGAAATGCTGTTTGTGTGATATTAAAAGCGGCGATTGCTCTTGTTCCGGCTTTTGAGAATAAACTAGAGCGGCCTGCACTATCCCTTGACGACCATTATGCTTCTGCAAAGTTTAAGCTTGAATCCATACCTGGCCTGCTAGACAATTTTCGAGAGAAAGAGTCTGAATTAATAGACTCTATGGTTCAAGCTCAGGTTGGTGGCCAGAAGAATCGCAGTTGTGAGAAGCAAGTTGAATCATGGACTCGGAAACTAGAGAGCATGTAACAAGGCCAGTCACGTCGACGTCTACTGCATTGCGGCTTCGCCTCCATTTTTTAGCCGCGCGTGCTGGCGGCGTTAGCATTAAGGAGTCAACTTGGATAGTCTATTGAAAATAACATCGCTACTTAATTTTTTAATTTATACCGTTGTGGCGATCTTTATTCTGATATCTCAGGGTGAATTTTATGAAAACCATTATTGGTTTTTAATTGCTTTTTTGGGTGTTTCTATAGCAGCGTCAAACTTAAAGCCTGTTAATGATGTACTTGTTGGTATTCTATTCTCAGGGCTTACAGCTAATCTCTTATTAGTTGCCTCGATATCAACAGGTATAAAAATCAATAGTGCTACATTTTTGATTTTTTTCGGGTACTTATGCGCAGGCTGCTTTTCTGTATGGTTCTTTATCGCACGGAATAAGTATCAGAGTTTTAATGCTAACAAGTGACTATGGTGCTCAATGTCCTCTCATAGCACACAGGCATACTTCGGCAAAGAGCGATGAACGATCATTCAGGTGAGTCGTTTTTAACTTAGTAAGAATAAAAAGAAACCCTCCCTTTTTACATAGCGAAATAACCTACATTAAGCATAAAATTTATAGCTGGTAATAACTTACACTATTTGTTATTAATATAAGTTAATAAAATGAGGGCATTTTCACGCTGGAATGTGGAAAGTGTTAACTGATAAAGCGGTTATATGTACAAGGAGTTATGGTGAAGAAATTCTTCAAATATCTAGGTTTTGGAATTTTAAGTGTTGTTATATTTTTCATTGGTATTGGAGTTGTTGCATCCATAAATACTGTTGATAAAGAGGCCGTCTTTGAGCCTTTTATTGTAAAGGCAATCCCCAAGTTAACAACGTGGGAAGTGACTCCTTTTAAAGAGCTAATGTCTGAGCAAGGTTACACTAGTGCAACTTCAGAGCAATGGGAGTTGTACGTAAAAAAGGTTGCTAAATTAGGTGTATTTCAATCAGTCGGTAAAGCAGAGTTGCAAAATTGGAAAACGTTATCTCCAGTTGGTAGCTCAAGTGTGACATATGCTGTTTATCAGGTACCCGTAACCTTTGATACAGGATTAGCTCATATTCAATTAGGTTTGCAGTCATCTGACGGTAAAGTTGAAATAAATAGTATAAAGTTTTTATCTGATTTGTTGATGCAATAGTACATATAACAAGGCCATAAATTATCGGATACATAATGATTGGTCTTGTTTCGTGTTGCTGCACACCTTAGTAAACTTAAACACTAGTTGTTCATTTTACTGAGTATATTTTTAGGAGTAGCCTTTGAAGTACATAACTATATTTTTAGTCCTTTTACTGGTTGGTTGTAATAGTACTGATGAAGTGGCAAATTCAAGTATTGTGTATATCAATGCGCAAACAGATTCACCTGCTAAATGGGTTGTGAAGATTGAACCAAAATATCCTGAAGATGCGGCTAAAAAAAGCGTAGAGGGCTACTTAAAGTTCAAAGCAATAGTTAATGAAGTTGGAGCGTTAGAAAGAGTTGAAGTAATTGAATCTGCCCCAAAAGGTGTGTTTGAAAAGGAAGGTTTACGGGCTTTAAAACTATGGCGATTTAAGCCTGCGTTATTAAATGGTAGGCTGGTTAAGGTTGAGTACGCTGGTACTCTCGAGTGGAAGTTATAATGTCTCTAGGGATGAGCATATCATGGAGATCTAAGCAACCTAAACAAAAGCGATGTGATAGGTGTGAACTGTATTATTCTGAATTCTTGGATAAATGTACGCATTGTTCCGATTTAAACGAAACACAATTACTTATGCTTAAGGCTAAACATCAAGAATCTCTTAAACACAATGCAACGCTTGGTAAATACTTATTTATAGCTGCTGCAGTAATTGGTGTATTACTTTTTGTTAGTTTTTTATGGTAGCGTTGGGTTTTTCCTTAAGTGGAAGAGGGTAAGTTAACAGAGAAGAACCTCAAATACATTCAACCTAAAAATTTATATCCATCCGGTAACTTTTAAATTAATCACACTGAACTATCCGTCCACGTAATATTTTTTGTTATTTAATTAAACCTAAAACTCCTTCCTTAACTAAATAAGTCTGCGCTTCATCTGTATGGGGCTTAAACTTTTTCCAGCGGCCTATGGCCTTGTTGTTAAGCGGTTGGCGTACTTGCATTTTGCTGGCGGTTGATACCGGTGCGGTGTTTAAATGAAAATCAAGGCACTGTGGTTGCCAGTCTAAGTCGCAATAGCTCACTAACTCTTTTATCTTTTGCTCTGGAGCGGCTACAAGTTCTTCGTATTTTACTAGTTTAATATTGCTGTGCAGGGTGCTGAAGTGCTGCATCAGTTTATAAAAGCGGCTGTAAAATTTAGCTGTGTCGAGTAAGTCTAACGAGTAGGCATAATAGGGGTTGTTAATGGTAAATAGCTGACGATAGTTACCAATACAGGTGTCCATGGGGTCGCGAAGTAGACAAATTATTTTGGCGTTTGGCAGGGCTTTGGTAATTAAATCGATATAAAAAAAGTTAAATGGTAGTTTATCAATAAAGTGTTTATGGCTGCCGGTAACTACACGGGTCGCCTCAAGGTAAGTGCTACCAAGTTTTGCAAAATCAAGCTGGTAAGCTTGGCTTAAGGTGTCTGTATCGAGTACTTGAGGCGTGGGTGTTTGGCTAAGCTTTTTTACACTTAGGCCAAAATCTTGCAGCTCGCCAGCCGATTGTACGTCGCTGTGGCTTGATAAAATTCGCTCAACTAATGTGGTGCCAGAGCGCGGCATACCTAACACAAAAATTGGCTCACAGCTTTGGTTGCCAGCTGTTTGTTGGTTTTTATATTTAACACTGAGCTGTTTAATGTGTGCGAATAGTGCCTCAGACGCTTGATTATCAAACGCCTTATTAGCGTGTTTTGCTTTTTTACCTTGTTGTAACGCGGCAAAGGCTGCTGAAAATTCTCCTAGGTCTTGATATTCTTTTGCGAGCGCATGACCTATATGCAGTTTAGCGTCAGGATGATTGACCTGTTCAAATACGTTTTTTAATCGCGCTATGTGGTTGTTTTGCTCAGTGACTTTAGTTAAATCAGCTAAAGCAAAATGACTTTGATGATGAAGCGGATTCAGTGCAATGGCATTTTCAAACGCGTGCTGCGCCTTTTCAAACTGGCCTAAAAATTTAGCACATACCCCATAGTTATAATAAAACTGCGGCTGACCAGTATTACTCGCTTCAGCCAAACTTAACGCGCATTTAAAATAGTCAGCAGCATGCTGATGTAAACCCGCTTGGGTGAGTGCCACGCCTAATGTATCGGCATCAAGTGCTTTACTAATATGTTCAGGCTTAACGCCGAGGGCGGTGCTTTTCGCTTTTTGTAAATCGCCAGTAAGGGCGTAACACTTGGCAAGTTGCGCTGTATATTCAATAGACTTAGTAAAGCTTAATGCTTTTTCAATTAGCTTTATTGCTTTATAAATTTGGCCAACCTGTAAATTAACCATGGCGAGTAAAAAGTAGCCATCAGCAAAGTCAGGCTGCTGTGTCACTAGCTCAACCAGTGCTTTATGCGCTTGCTGAATATTGCCTTGGTTTAAGTTGTTTATAGCGCTTTGGTGTAGTTGCTTTAAGTTTGGCTGCATGAATACTCTTATAAATAATGTACTTACAAATAAAAAGGCTCAAAATTAATTTGAGCCTTTTTATTGTACTTAAACTTATCGTTTAATTATATTTCAAACTTATAGTTAAATTTAATGCCAACAGTAAGCGGGCGATTAATATAGTAACCATAGTTACGTTGTATGTCTGCGCCATTGGCTGTTGTAATATCCGCATCCGAACGACGAACAGAGGTAACCGCATATTTATTAAATAGGTTATCTACATATAAAGTGGCCGACCACGCATCGGCGGTTAATTTAGCTGAAATATTACTTAAGCTATAACCTGGTAGTGCTTCACCGTTGTCACGTAGGCCTACTTTTGAAATTACATCACTTTGTGCAGTTAAACCGTAGTTAATATCGAGGGTTTTATCATTTAACACGTCTGTTTGGTAGTTAATCCCCATAGAGAACTGATGCTCTGGCGAGCCTGGTAAACGGTCGCCATCTACCGCACCATCAGTGCCATCGGCATTAAATAAATACGGTGCGTCTGAGGTTAGCTCTGCTTTTGTATAGGCATAAGTTGCATAGGCAGTAAATGAGTCTGATAAAATTGCACGCGTGGCAATCTCAATCCCTTTCGCATTAGCGCTACCTGCATTTGATAAATACGGTAGTTGGCCTACTGTTGTTGCCCCTGCAATTTGTGCGTTATCCCAATCAACATTGAATAGCGCGGCGTTAAAGTGTAGTTGGCTTCTAAACCATGTACTTTTAAAGCCTAGCTCATAGTTAGTTGTGGTATCTGCTTCATACAGCATTTCATCAGGTGTACCACAGCCTGTTTGTTGATCCTCAGGTAAGGGCACAGGACAAGGGACTAGGCCATTTGAGCCGCCAATTCTAAAGCCTTCGCTAACAGTGGCGTATCCCATTACAGTATCAGTAAACTGATACTTAGCATTAAATTTAAATAGATTACCGTTGTCACCCGCTTTGTTTTCTTCAAAATTAACTGAAATTGCATCAGGTGCAGCACCTTCATACAAGGTATTTGCTAATGGAAAGTCAAAAGCCGCTTTTGACTCAACATCGTATTCGTAAAAACGCGCGCCAATGGTAATGTCGAGTTTATCGGTTACTTGGTAACCCACTTCACCAAAAAGCGCTGATTCAGTGACTTTGCTGCCAGTAATTTCTAAATATTCTAAAGAGTCTGGTCTAAGTTGTGCGCCACCAAAATTATCAACCGCGAACTGATCAAAGCCTGGTGTGTACTCTCTGCTTGATGCATCGGTGTCGGTTTTGTTGTAAAAACCACCAACAATCCAGCTTAAATCGCTATCACTTTGTGAGACTAAACGCAGTTCTTGGGTAAAGGTGTCTTTTTCGTCAATTTCACGGGTAAAGGCTGAAAACGAAGGAAACTCTTCGTAGCCATAGTCTAAGCGAATTAAAAGGTCAGTTTGATCACGTTGCCCATCGGCGTCAAATTGAGAAATACCGGTAGCTGAGACCAGCTCAGCAAAACCTAAGTCGGCTTTAAGTTCAAGGCTCAGTAATTGGTCTTCTTTTATCCGTGGCTCTTCATAACGGTACGCTGACTCGTATTTGCCAATGCGATCACTTAAGCCATTGTTAGCATTAAGGCTGTTGTGATGAACAATGGAACGACCCTCAGTATCTTGCTTTTGATAGAAGTAGTTTAATGTACCTTCGAATGACTCGTTTGCCTTGTAACGCAATGAAATACGCCCAGTTGTGGTTGTTTCACCGTTGGCGTCTTTTACATTTTTAAGATTGCTGTTGACTGCATCAAGGTTTGTCCAATCAGGGTCGGTAATCGATACACCTGGTTCACGAACGGTGTAGGCGTAGTCAATAAACCCTGGGTCTTCATAAATATTTAAGCTGGTACGAACAGCAAGTTTGTCTTCAATTAATGGTAAATTGAAGATAAAGCCCGCTTCACCACCGACCGAATCACTTTCTTGAGTTTGAAAAACATCACCAAATACTTCACCTGAGGTGAAATCAAGCTCTGGCTCTTTAAGCATGTAACGAATAGCGCCACCAAGTGTGCCTGCCCCATATAATGTGCCTTGCGGCCCAATAAGTACTTCCACTCGTTCTACATCAACTAAACGCATATCAACTGAGACAGGAATTTCATTAATATAAGTGGCAACAGTGCCACCATCTGATGAAGGCCCTGATGAATTAGTATTTAAACCACGGACTATAATAGGTGAACCAGCACGGCCACCTTGATCTGTAATTGTTAAGCCCGGTACCCAACGTGCTACATCGGCCAGCTCACTGATGTTTTGATCTTTCATTACATCAGCATCGAGCGCGGTAATGTTAAGAGGCGCAGCTTGAATTGAGCCACTTCGGCGCGTTGCTGTAACCTCAATAACTTCAAGCGATTTGTTCTTTTCAATAACTTGCTCTTGTGCCACTGCATTACTGCTAAATAATACACCGCTCAGTGCGCTTGATACAGCCAAGGTTAACAGGCTTGGTTTAAACATAAAAAGTGATCCTAGTTCAATAAAATGTGTTTATAAATGAGCGGTAATAGTATCAGGGTGTTTTAGTGATGGAAATAAAAATATGAATTTTAATTCACTTTTTTAGAATAAAAATATAAAAATGAGTTTGAGTGTTTCACGCTGTATATTAAATAAACAAAGGCGTTGCTTTAAAATCAACCAAAATAATAATTGTGCCTAATATAGATAAAAACTGGATAATGAATAGTTTAAAACGTCATTACTTATATTTTTATAAACACTATAAAAATGAATATTCCCCCCCCATAACCTTTATAAATACACGTTTAATTATTGATAACACCAACAGCACAGTTTAGCTGTGGCTGTGAGTCAGTTATATGAGGATTTATAATGTCAAAGCTGTTTTCACCATTGTCACTTGGTAAATTAAGCCTAGAGAATAGAATTATTATTGCACCCATGTGCCAGTACTCGGCCAACAATGGCGCTGCAAGTGACTGGCATACCATTCATTTAGGGCAATTGAGTTTAAGTGGAGCGGGTTTACTTATTTTAGAAGCGACGGCCGTTAATCCCGAAGGGCGAATTAGTTACGCCGATTTAGGATTATGGGATGATACTACCCAAGCTGCATTAGCAAAAAGTTTAACGGCCGTAAGACAATACAGCCCAATGCCTATTGGTATTCAATTAGCCCATGCAGGTCGAAAAGCGTCAACCGATAAACCATGGGATGGCGGTGGGGTACTTATGCCCGATCACCTCAATGGTTGGCAAACGGTTGCGCCATCAGCCATTGCCTATGATGAAAACAGCCCCACTCCCAAAGCGATGAACCAAGATGATATAGATTCGCTCATAAGTGACTTTGTTAATGCGGCAAAGCGCGCTGACGAGTTAGGCCTTGATTTAATTGAAATACATGGCGCACACGGTTATTTGCTACACCAGTT
Organism: Pseudoalteromonas sp. 23_GOM-1509m; assembly: GCF_000518425.1. Taxonomy (NCBI): domain Bacteria; kingdom Pseudomonadati; phylum Pseudomonadota; class Gammaproteobacteria; order Alteromonadales; family Pseudoalteromonadaceae; genus Pseudoalteromonas; species Pseudoalteromonas sp. 23_GOM-1509m. The sequence goes on along the minus strand of NZ_JADO01000009.1, from coordinate 132,742 downwards.
CTTATCGCCGCTGGCAAACAAACGTGATGATCAATACGGTGGTAGCCTAGAAAATAGAATGCGATTATTACTCGACGTATTTAAAGCTGTAAGAACGGCATTTCCAAGCAATAAAGCGGTGGGTGTACGTATTTCAGCAACCGATTGGGTTGATGATGGTTGGGATTTACCGCAATCAATTGAACTGGCAAAAGCGCTTGACGCGTTAGGGTGTGACTTTATTCATGTAAGCACTGCGGGTTTAAGCCCTGAGCAAAATATACCTGTTGCTAAGAATTTTCAGGTGCCGTTTGCAACCGCCATTAAACAGGTTGTGAATATGCCAGTGATAGCAGTGGGTTTAATTACCGAGGCACAGCAAGCTGAAAGTATTATTAGTGATGAACGTGCTGATGGTGTCGCTTTAGCGCGGGGTATTTTATATAACCCACATTGGCCTTGGCATGCTGCGGCCGAGTTGGGCGCGCAAGTACAAGCACCAAAGCAATATTTGCGCTCAAGCCCACATGGCCAGCCATCCCCTATAAAATAGTGAATGACTTAACTACAAAACCCAAGCAAATAGCGTGGGTTTTGTGTGTCTCGGTAGTTTAATATTTAATTAAATATTAAGCAGGAACTGGCTGCTTTTTACTGTTTGACGTTGAGCTGCCAACCGAGGCAATAATAACTAATAAAATAGCGAGCCACTGCCAAATGCTAAGTAGTTCACCTAAAATAACTAAGCCAGCGAGTGCTGCAATAGCGGGTTCAAGGCTCATCATAATGCTAAACCCTTGCGGCGACATATTCCGCAATGTGATCATTTCTAAAGTGTAAGGTAGGGCACTTGAAAGTACCGCAATGGCAATACCTAACGGAATAATATCCCAAGTAAATGCGGCACTTTGTGATATGCCACCATAAGGTACAAGCACAATAGCTGAAATGGTCATGCCCATCGCTACCGTTGCGCCACCAGAGCTTTGGCTGCCGGTTTTTTTACCAAATAAAATATAACCTGCCCAACACGCACCCGCTGCAAGCGCTAAAATCACGCCAATTGGATCTAAACTTTCTTGGCCTTTCATATCGGGTAACAGTAATAATATTCCGGTAATTGCGCAAGCAACCCAAAATAAATCACGCTTTCGTCTTGATGAAAATAACGCAACGGCAAGTGGCCCGGTAAATTCAAGCGCAACACCAATACCCAGTGGAATACGTTCAATGGCGTAATAAAATAGAATGTTCATGCCGCCTAGGCTCAAACCATAAATTAAGATGGGTAAACGCTGGCTTGCAACCGGAAAGTGTCTCCAAGGTTTAAAAATTAAACAAAGAATAGCGGCAGAAAAACCTAAACGTAAGGCCGTTGTGCCCTCAGGGCCAACAATAGGGAAAAGCTGCTTAGCCAGTGAAGCCCCAGACTGAATAGTGATCATTGCAAGCAATATGCATAAAATAGCCAGTAATAGCTCTTTGGTTGATTTTTGCATGGTCGTCCTTAAATATTGCCATTTAATTGCGGCGCATATTACCTGCTTTTACCTACGCAGGTAAATGTAAATTAACGTTTTACATGGAGTCCCCAGTGATGAGAGGCTATCACTGGGCTGAATGAAAAATAAGCGTTACTCTTTTTTAAGATTGAGGTGGCAGGTAATGAGGGCTGACTGATTGAGTAAAAATTTATAGTTTAGCTTTACTATCTGCAGGGTATATAACGCCTAATTGTGCGCGGGCGGTATCGAGTACCGTCATCACATCGCGTGAAAGCTGGTGGTTGTTAATATGTGACTCTAATGCATTTTGCTCAATCATTTCAATAAAGTGCGCCACTTCATACTTCATAAAATGCTCATCAAAATCTGCACTTATTGTTTCTTTTTGGCCATTATTAGCGATGAATTCCACTTTTTTAAGTTGCGATACAGCTTCAATACGAATACGGCCTAACTCACCTTGTATTTCGGTGATGTTCTCGCCTTGCGATATTTTTGAATAACTAATTACCGCTTGTTTATCTGCATAATTTAAAAGTACATCGCCGGCACCATCAACACCGGTTTCTAGTAATACGCCACTGGCGTGCACACTGTTTGGTGCGCCCCACAGTGCTATAAGTAAATAAAGTGGGTAAATACCCAAGTCTACTAATGCGCCATTTGCAAATTCAGGTAAAAAGGTATTAGGGCGCTCGCCGTTTTTGAGCTTATCGTAACGTGACGAGTATTGGCTAAATTGGCCAATAAATTTACGCGGTGTACCGATTCTTTTTAATGCGTTTTTTAAAACAGCAAAGTTAGGTAAATGCGTTGTCATCATCGCTTCCATGTACAAACGTTGATGTTTTTGAGCAGCCGTTAAAATAGCAGTAAGCTCATGACTATTTGCTGCTGAGGGTTTTTCGCCAAGTACGTGTTTGCCCGCAGCTAAACATTGCACAGCATAGTCTTTATGCAGGCTATTTGGTGCGGCAATATATACTGCCTCTACAAGCTCGTCTTGGCAAACAGCGTCAATGGAGGTAAATATTTTTGCTTGAGAATGAGTGGGGTGATTAGCTAAAAATCGCTCAGCGCTACTTTCTGCCCGAGAACACACACCGTATAAATTAAAATTACTCAGAGTACTTGCCGCATCAAGTAGGGTGTCGCTAATAAAATTGGTACCTACAATCACAAAATTCATGTTTAGCCTTTTTATGTATTTTACACAGCTTTGCAGTTTAACAATATTTTGCTCTAAATGCGCGGGCAGAGCAGTTAAACCAGCGTTTTACACTGGCACTTAATGTGGCTTGTTCTTGATAACCTAACAGCTCGGATATTTGTGAAATAGAAAATTGGTTTTGCATTAAATAGTGTTCACATAATGCGCGGCGAGTGGCATCTTTTAGTTTTACAAAGCTGGTGTTATGTTTTTTAAGTTCACGATGCAAGGTGCGAGGATGTAGATTAAGTGCCGTTGCTATCGTTTGGTTTGAGCATTGAAAAAGGGGCAGCATAGGTCGAATAAGCGCACTTACTTGCGAAGGTAACGACTGAGTATGCGCATTATTAGCGGCTAAAAAGTTTAATGCGGCTTGTACTTTGTGTTGATCAGAAATATTAAGTGGCAATAATAAATCGTTTTTGGCGATTAAAATACCGGCGCTATTTCTGTGTTCAATAACGTTACAGCCAAAGTGTTGATGATAAGCCCGTATATTTGCATCAATCTTTTGCGGTAAAAATACCTTAATGGGTTTACATTGATTTTGGCTCACTTTTTTTAAGGTAGCGAGCGCCAGTGCAATTGTTAATTCAATAACTTGATTTATAACAGGTAAAGGCTTGAGTTTTATTTCGAATGATAAAAATATATTTTGGTCATCTTCAAGTGTATGCGTGGTTAAATTAAGTGCGGGTGTATGTAAGTGCAGGTATTTAATTACCCATGTAAGCGCTTCACCTAAATCAGTTCCACTTTTAGCGGCGATAGCGATATGCCCTAAAATATCAAAACTTTGTTTGCTAGCGAGTTTAAGACCAAAACTTGGGCAGTTTAAGCTATAAGCGCAGTATTCTAAAAGTTCGGCATAATGCCGATAAGTTAAGCTTTGGGTTTCAAGGGAGTTTAACGTTACCTCAATGGCGCAATGGCGCATAATGCTTGCTGTATCACCACCTAGTTCGGTTATTAATGTATCAATTCCCTGTAAAGAAGTGGCTTTAATTAGGCTGCTCATAACAATTGCATTAGTGAAAAGGTGTCTAAAAATATCAAGTTTTTAGTAGATAATCCATGCAAAGTAGTTTTTTTAATGGGAGATATTTTATGCATACCACCTCATTTGATTACATTGTGATTGGCGCAGGCAGTGCCGGCTGTGTTGTTGCCTCGCGATTATCTGAAAATAAAAATGTGAGTGTGTGTTTAATTGAAGCCGGCGGCCGTGACCAAAGTGCTCTGGTGCAAATGCCTGCGGGAGTTGCAGCTAGTGTGCCTTATGGCATTAATAGCTGGCATTACAATACGGTGCCACAAAAAGAGCTTAATAACCGCTGTGGATTTATGCCCAGAGGTAAAGTGCTTGGTGGTTCAAGTTCAATCAATGCCATGGTGTACATAAGAGGGAATAAAAAAGACTACGACAACTGGGCCGCTATGGGAAATACCGGCTGGGATTATACCAGTTTGCTGCCTTATTTTATCAAAGCTGAAAACAACAAAACCTTTACCAACAGCCCAAATCATGGTGTAAATGGCCCCTTACATGTGCAAGAGCTAAGTTTACCAAGCCCAGTTAATCAGCTGTTTTTAAAAGCATGCCAAGAGCAAGGCGTGGCCCTTAATGACGATATTAATGCGCAGCAACAGCTAGGTGCGCGGTTATCGCAGGTCACTCAACATAAAGGGGAGCGTTGCAGTGCGGCAAAAGCGTACTTAACACCTAATTTAGCTCGTAAAAACTTAACCGTGCTCACTGATGCGCAGGTAAATAAAATTAATTTTTGCGGGAGAGCTGCAACTGGTGTAACAGTTGCAGTTAATAATAAAAGCTATGTGCTAAATGCCCATAAAGAAGTTATTTTAAGTGCCGGTGCGATTAACTCTCCCCAACTTTTAATGTTATCGGGAGTGGGGCCTGCAGATCATTTAAAGCAGCATAACATTGAGCTTGTAACCCCATTAGAAGGTGTAGGCAGTAATTTGCACGATCACTTAACCGTTGTGCCATTATACAAAGCAAAATATTCGCAAGGCACATTTGGAATAAGTGCCAGCGGTGCGTTTAATATTGCAAAAGGATGCGTTGATTGGTTTGCCAAACGCGAAGGAAAGCTGACCAGTAACTTTGCCGAGTCGCATGCGTTTGTAAACTTATTTACAGATTCTATTGTGCCCGATGTGCAACTTGAATTTGTTATTGGGCTGGTGGACGATCACAGCCGTAAACTGCATTATGGCCATGGATACAGTATTCATAGCAGCATAATGCACCCTAAAAGCCGCGGCACTATTCGTTTAGCGGATGCCAACCCTTTAAGTGCGCCACTCATTGATCCTAATTATTTAAGCCACCCCGATGATTTACAGGTTATGCTACTTGGGCTTAAAAAAACATTGAGCATAATGCAAAGCAAAGCGTTTGATACTATTCGTGCAGATATGGTGTATCCGCTTGATATTAATGATGATGCGCAGCTTATTGAGTTTATTAGGCAAACAGCCGATACAGAATATCACCCCGTAGGAACCTGCAAAATGGGCCAAGACGATATGGCTGTGGTTGATAGCGAATTACGTGTTCACGGTGTGCAAAATTTACGGGTGGTAGACGCCTCTATTATGCCCAGTATTATTACCGGAAATACCAATGCTGGGGTAATAGCAATTGCAGAAAAAGCAGCTGATTTAATAAAGCAAGCTGCACTTTGTGACTAACTTGACTTATAAAACGCTGTTAACCATTGCTGCCAGTCTTGCTCTAGTTTGAGCATTTGCTGGTGCTTTTTAGCGGAAAAATGTTTGTTTTTATCTTCATCCGCTAAAAACGGCCCCACACGACAAAGCGGGCAATAATCATCAGTTAGATAATTAGGGGTTGTTAACATATCACTTAGTTCGGGTAGTGTATTTTCACTAAATACATAAGTAATACCGCTGGTGTCTTTGACGTGTTTGTCACGGTCGACATTGCGAATTTTATAGCCATCAAAGCGACTGATATCGAATGGCATTTGTCCTTGGTATGCCGCGTTTAAATGGGTATTTAAACTCCCCTCAATATTCCACTCACGATACGGTTTAACATCTTTTGAGGTTATATAGCATAACCCAGGGCCTTGTGGGTTCAAGGCAAACTCATTGGCATATTTTATAAATTGATGCAGTAACGCACGGTTAAGCACGTTCATGCTGTTATTACGTGTATTTTTCTCAAATGCGTCGCGACCAATAAACGCAGGAATAAGTGGAAATTGAAAAATCACTACATCAAAGCTGTTTAGGTGCTCGGCTAGTTGTTGCCAACATTGTGTGTTGGTGACATCAAATTCATTAAGCACATCAATTTTATGTGCTTTAAGTGAGGCAAGCGCGTTATCGGGGTATTTTTCTGTAAGAGTTGCAGCTGCATCATAGGTTGAGGCAACTAACTTTTGCGGTTTAATGTGGTTGTAAAGCGCGTTTGAAAACGATAAGTCGCCATCACCTACCGTGAGTATGTTCCAATTTGGGTTTAAATACATATTAAATTATATGTTTTTATTAGTAACAGGCGATGTGTCAGGATGCGGTGTATTAATCAGCTGTTGATGCAACCTATACATAGCTAAACGCGTTTTTAACCCTTCAATGGCAACTTGTTTAAGAATTAAGTTAAAGGTAATCAAAATAGCAAACACAATATGAATAGGGCCATGAGTAAAACCGGCTTGAGGGTCGTAAATGGCTAAGCCAAATAAAACAAACAACACCACCATAAATATTTCAATGAGCTGATTTGAATAAAAAGAAAGACGCCCCTCACTTTTATGATCTTTTTTTATGCTAATAGCGCAAAAAAACGGGATAACTTTAATTTTAAAAGCCGCGTTTTTTTCTACAAAATTCTCACCAAGGTCAGTAAGCTGTTGGCGTAATTGGTCTATCATGGTGTGTCCTCTCAATACAGTGCGCGGATGTTACCCTATTACAGACCAATGGTTAAGCCATGGCGTGTTATTTAGGGTAAATACTCATACCAATAATTAAGATATGACACACAAATACCACTGATGTGAGCACAAAACGCATTTTTTGATAATCTTTATGATAACCCTGCCACTGTATTGTGGCCTTTTCAAAAATCAGTACTAACCAAAAACTCGCGCCTAACCAAGCAAGCATCCACTCAATCGGTAAGAATGATAAAAACGGAATAGGAATGACCGGTAGCACTGCTTTAATCGCATCGGCAAAGCTTTGTTGGCCTGCATGCCATAAATTACCCGCCATAAACGCTAAAATAGCAATGCTGTAAAAACTAAAAAACTCTAAATTTACACTATTACTGCCAACCATGAGTGGCCAGCCCACACAGCCTAAAAATGGCAATAAGCCCAAATAGCCTAGTTGAATGTGATTGACGAATTTTTCCATAAATGAAATGCCTTTGAAGGTTGTGTAATGTAAACCACGTTATTGTAGCAAGGATGTGCAGTGTAATCTTATTAAAATCTATATAGCGCAACTGACTATGAGTGGTAGTTGAGTTGTAACTGCTTTAACGCTTAAAAGTAAGCAGTAGATCACTCCTTGGGTTTGCAATCTTAAAAATCGATTGTTTTAATCTAAACAATCAATTTTATTTAATTTCTCAATGGCCTTATTGTATTAATCAAGCCAACGCATACAGCGTTAACTTTTTATAAATACACTAAACATAAATGAGGAATACTATGAGCACTTCATTGATTAACACAAAATTACAACCTTTCAATGCAACAGCTTACCACAATGGTGACTTTGTAGAACTCACTGAAAAAGACGTATTAGGTAAGTGGTCTATCTTTTTCTTTTACCCAGCTGACTTTACATTTGTATGCCCTACAGAGCTAGGTGACCTTGCAGATCATTACGCACAGTTACAAGAAATGGGCGTTGAAGTTTATTCAGTATCAACAGATACACACTTTACGCACAAAGCATGGCATGACACGTCAGACACCATCGGTAAAATTACTTACCCAATGATTGGTGACCCAACAGGGCGCATTACACGTAACTTTGGTGTAATGATTGAAGATGATGGTTTAGCACTTCGCGGTACATTTGTAATGAACCCTGAAGGCGAAATTAAAGTTGTTGAAACACATGATTTAGGCATTGGTCGTAGTGCTAAAGAGTTAGTTCGTAAAGTACAAGCAGCGCAATACATTGCAACACATGATGGCGAAGTTTGTCCTGCATCTTGGCAGCCAGGTGAAGACACATTAGCACCTTCACTAGACCTAGTTGGTAAGATTTAAACCTTACCACTAACCAAAAATTTAGAGTAGAACATGACTCTAAACCCAGTGAGCCTGTATAGGTTCACTGGGCACTTTCCCACGCCATCACACGTTTCTAAAATTTCGCACATGCACTGATGGCATGGGAACCTTGCTGTTTTAATTTTCCTTAAGGGGCTAAGCCATGTTAGATAACAACATAAAGAACCAACTAAAAAGCCATTTTGAATCGCTGACTCAGCCTGTTGAGCTGCTTATCGCCTTGGACGACAGCAAAAAATCAACAGAAGTAGAAAGTCTAGCAAACGATTTAGCGTCACTAAGCGATAAGTTTAGTGTAATAAATAATCCCGATACTAGCGCCCGCAGGCCTTCTATGGTGGTGCATTCACCAGAAAAAAACACCCATATTACCTTTGCAGGTGTACCTATGGGACACGAATTTACTAGTTTAGTGTTAGCGCTATTACATACGGGTGGTCACCCTAGTAAAGCAAGTAAAGATGACATTGAACAAATACAAACACTTGAACAAACACTTAATTTTGAAGTGTACATTAGCTTGAGTTGCCAAACCTGCCCGCAAGTTGTGCAGGCACTCAATACTATGGCAGCAACAAATAGCAATATTAAAGCCACCATGATTGATGGGGCATTATTTCAAGATGAAGTAGAGCAAAGAAACATACTGGCTGTACCCGCTGTATATTTAAATGGTGAACCCTTTAGCCAAGGGGCCATGAGCCTCACTGATATTTTAAATAAAGTGGATAGCAAAGGTGCACAGCGCCAAGCAGCATCACTCAATGAAAAGTCGGTGTTTGATGTACTTGTCGTCGGTGGTGGGCCAGCTGGTGCTTCGGCAGCTATTTATTCAGCACGTAAAGGGCTCAATACTGGGGTTGTAGCAGAGCGATTTGGCGGTCAAGTTGCTGATACATTAGCGATTGAAAACTTTATTTCAATTAAAGCAACGCAAGGGCCAAAAATGGTGGCTCAGTTGGAAGAACACGTTAAAGAATACGATGTTGATGTTATGCACAACCAACGCGCGGCAAACCTGCAAAAAGGCAGTAATGGGTATGATATTACGCTAGAAAATGGCGCTGTATTAAAGGCAAAATCACTCGTACTAGCAACCGGTGCACGCTGGCGCGAAATGAATGTACCCGGTGAGCAACAATATAAAGGCCATGGCGTTGCATACTGCCCGCACTGTGATGGGCCTTTATTTAAAGGTAAACCGGTCGCGGTTATTGGTGGTGGTAATTCAGGTATTGAGGCGGCAATTGATTTAGCCAATATAGTTGAACACGTTACTGTACTTGAATTTGCTGATACGTTACGCGCCGATGAGGTACTCATTCGTAAAGCTAATAGCTTAAAAAACATTACTATTATTAAAAACGCCCAAACCACGGAAGTACTAGGTGATGGCAAAAAAGTAACGGGGTTAAGCTATACCGACCGCCTTAGCGGCGAGAGTAAACAGTTGAACTTAGCCGGTATATTTGTACAAATTGGTTTAATACCTAATACCGAATGGTTAAAAGACAGCGACCTTGAACTGAGCCAATTTGGTGAAATACTCATTGATGCCAAAGGCGCAACATCGTTACAAGGCGTTTATGCTGCTGGTGATGCAACCACTACGCCATTTAAGCAAATTATTATTGCGATGGGGGCGGGCGCAACAGCAAGCCTAGGTGCGTTTGACTATTTAATTCGTCAAACGCCCGATGCAGAGCAAAGCGCTGCTTAATAGTGTTTCAGCTTAAAGTCTCTTGATATAACAGCTCTCACCCATAGCTGTTTGTTCACCCAAGCCGCCCTCTCCAAAGGCGGCTTTTTTGAGTGCTATTTAAGTCGGGTAATACCCACTAAAATACAAACTGCGCCACCAATAAAGCCAAGCCAGGCTTCCATAGGTGTTTCGCCGTTTAATGCGCGGGTAACCTGAGAGGCTGCTGAGTCATAAACGTCATAGCCCCATATTGCCAGTGCGATACCAATAACAATAAGTACAATACCAATAATTTTATTTGTCATAATGATCCTTTGTTTTCTAGTGCAAGTTAATCTGAGCGACACTCGTTATTATAATGTGGCTACGCTCAGCCTTTTTAATGTGTTTGAAATTGCTTCTTCTATTGCTGGAAGCTTAAATGGTTTGGCTATAAACATATCCATGCCCGCTTGTTTACAGCTTAGTTTATCTTGGGAAGAAGCATTAGCCGTCAGAGCGACGATATATGTGCTTTTGGGGCTACATATGTTATTAGATCTTAATTGTTTGGTAGCTTCAAAACCATCAAGTATTGGCATAATACAATCCATAAATATAAGATCGTAATGCTTTTGTTTGCACTTTAAAATTGCGTCTTGCCCGTCTATGGCAAAGTCTGATTTTATATTAAACTTATCCAGCGCAGCTTCTAACACAAGGCGGTTTATTTCGTTATCATCAACCACCAGTACTGATAATTTGGCACCATGATTATTAATCGATTTAAGACTCGGTGTATGTATTTGTTGTTTGCCAAGTTCAATCGGGATAGTTAAGGTAAAACACGTACCCACATTAATCTCACTCGTTACTTCAATTTTGCCATTCATAAAACCAACGAGTTCTTTAACAATTGCTAAACCTAATCCGGTGCCGCCTTTATTGTTGTTAGCATCAACCTCTTGGGTAAAAGGCTTAAATAATGAGTTTAAATACGCTTTACTCATGCCGCGACCCGTGTCGGTTATTTTAATGGTAAGTAAAGGGTGTTTTGTGTCTAATGCTAATTGCGAATAGAGAGAAACAGATCCATGCTCTGTAAATTTTAATGCGTTACTCAGTAAATTAGAGACAATTTGGCTTAATCGAGAGGTGTCGCAGTATACCCAAACATCATTAGGAATGAGGTTAGTGGCTCGTAGTTCAATATTTTTATTGCTAAACAATACCGAATATAAAGAAACCAAATCGGTAAATACCGTTTTAAGTAGGGAGTGGTGAGGTTCCAGTTTTAATTCACCATGATTTATTTTTGAAAAGTCGAGCACTTCATTGATAATATTCAATAAAATATCAGCACTTCGCAGGGCGACTTTAATTTTTTCCGCCCGCTTGTCATAATCGTGTTCATCAATGAGAGTCGCTAACATTCCCGTAATACCATTAAGCGGGGTTCTAAGCTCATGACTAATTTTGGCAAACAGCATACTTCGGTCTTGGAGGAGTTGTTCTGCAAGTGCTTTTTTTTGTTTTAACTCTTCGCGTAACTTTACGGCTTCAGTTATATCTTGAAAAGTACCAAATAACCGCACACATTGGCCGTTGTTAAACTCGGCCTCACCAAAGGTTGAAACCCAAATGTTCTGTTGCTTAGCGGTAACTATTTCCAGCTCTAAATGCCATTTATCACCCTTAGACACCGCATTTTCTACTGCTTTACTAATACTATCTCGGCTTTTGCCCGCTTTATAAAACTCGATAGCGGTATTCATATCAGGAGTGAAGCCTTCTTCGGCTTGATGAATACGTCGAGTTTGTTGGCTCCAAAAAATAGTATTTTCTATTAGGTCGACTTCCCATGTACCTATATTTGCTACGTTTTCAAGCTTTAATAAAGTGTCACTATTTTTAGTGAGATTGGCTTTATCCTGATTGCGCGCCAATTCCGAGCCTAACCACTGCGCTAATAATTCAATATAATCATAGGCTTCATCGCTAAAAGGAGCGCATTCTTGAGCAGATGAAAAGTTAACAGTTCCAAATACGTCTTTGCCTATTCGTATAGGCGCACCAATGTACGCTTCTAATTGGAAATTAATATAGCATGGATGATTTGCAATACTACTTTGCGACGCATTATGAAATGCGAGTGCAGAGTTGGCCGACAAGGTATGCGTGCAATAGGTGCCGTTTAATTCAAACTCTGTACCAATTGCAAGAGAATTGTCAGGGGTGATGGCATGTAAAACAATATAAGAATCATTTTTTACGCGGCTGATAATAGCCAAATCGAGCTGAAAAACATCGAGCCCAAAAGCAAGTAAGTCTGCAATTTTTTGATCAAAGCTAAGCTGTTGATCAGAGACTATATTATGAAAGCATCGAAGAAAATTCACAAAAAACCTTAATTTATTTAGTACGTACACAAAAACAAAAGCAAGCACTATGCCTAAACATAATCTATTTTTTGACAATAAGCCATTAACACATAATTCCTTACTACATTAACTCGCGGGTTTAAAAATTAATAGCTTGAATTAGATGTAAATTCAGGGTTATATCACTATGTAGTTCTTCTGAGTCCACGCTGTTTATTAATAACCCTTCTTGTATTACCTGTGTATGCTCAAGCACGTTGAGTAACGTTCACCATAAACATATTTTATAATTTCAATAGCTTTGGGTGTATGAGTAAATGCAATTTTGACTTCGAGCAATCTGTTTGGAATGGTTTTATCGCTCATAACCATTGCTACCAAATCTAGGTTTATCCAAGTAACTTTTAGCTTCGCTTATGCCCATTTGATAGCCTGAATTGAGTATAGCTCGATTTTTAGTGGTGCGGCCGACTTTAAACCCTGTTGGTGGTGCAATAATATTTATTTTGCAATCTGACGGAGCATTGTGCAAAAAATCAATACTGTCATTATAATTTTTAGAACGCTGTATGGCGGCCTCTGCAAGCGCAGGGCTCTGTTTATAGAGTTGTTTAGTTAACCACGGTACTTTGTTGTCTTTTTTACGATAGCCTAAAGGTTGGGAAAGGATAACTGTTATTTCTGATGCACCCATTTCATAGGCTTTTTTTATCGGAATAGAATCGGCAACGCCACCATCGGTCATTGCGATCCCGTTTATTGTTGGGTAATCCCGATAAGCGATTGGGATGGCGCAAGAGGCTTTTAATTGCTCAACCATTTCATTGCCCGTTGCTTGCAAATAGTGAGCTTTACCTGAATCTATTGCTGTTGCAACAATATAAAAATCGTAAGGAGATTGCGAGAATTCGTCGGTATTCAAGGGGATTTCACGAACTGTTTCTTGCCACAGCCAATCTAAATCAAATAGATGGCCGCCTTTGATAAAACGTGCGAGATTAATAAATTCTGGCCTGCAGGAGTAATCGGTAATCACTTTGTAGTTGCGTGTTGGCTGCTTACATAAATAGGCTGCCACATTTGTAGCACCAGCTGATACTCCAAAATACCGATTAAAGGGTTGATATCCTTGCTCTAAAAACTCATCAAGCACACCTGCAGCAAAAATACCGCGCATTGCACCACCTTCAACGACTAACGTATGATTATTGTTCGTCATGCTCATTTCCATCCTTTGATAATACCTCATGCTAACAAGTGATTTGCGTATGTGCGAGTAACTTTTTATTGCGGCTCGCTACTTTTAAATTGCTTTCTGTAAGCGGAAGGTGAAATAGAGAAAGCGGCTAAAAACTGCTGTCGAAAGTTAACACTCGATGAAAACCCAGATTGATTAGCAATTCTATCTATATTGTGGTTACTTGTTTCTAATAGCTGCTGCGCGATGGTTAGACGTTGACTCAGCAGCCATTGTGTAAATGTAGTGCCCATTGCTTTTTTAAAAAGTCGAGAAAAATTACGGCGACTCATACTTGCTTTACTGGCGAGTTCATCGATTGTTAAAGGTTTAGTTAAATTTTTTAGTGCCCAAGTGATAGCCGGCTCTAAACGGTTACTATCGATGTGTCGAGGAATGGGTTTTTCTATATACTGTACTTGTCCTCCACTGCGGTGAGGCGCCACAACCATGCGTCTGGCCACGCTGTTGGCAATATCTGCGCCGTGATCACGACGTAATAAATGTAGGCAACAATCAATTGCGGCAGCGGCGCCTGCTGAGGTAAAAACATTTCCTTCATCAATGTACAGTACATCGTTATCAAAGTTTACTTTTGGGTATTTTTTTGCGAAGTCGTTAGCCCATACCCAGTGGGTTGATGCTGTTTTGCCATCCAATATACCTGCTTCAGCAAGCACAAAAGCGCCTAAACATAAACCTACCATTCTTGCTCCACGAGCATGTGAACGGCGAAGTGCATTAAGTAAAGCTGTTGAGGCGGGTATATCAGGATCGCACCACGCGGGTACTATGACAGTATCAGCAGTTTCAAGTATTGACAGGTCTTGTTTTATTTCTATGGGAAAGCCAGAAAGTGTTGGCACCAGACCTACAGTTTCTGTACATACTGTAACTTTATATGGACGAGCGCCCACGCGGTCTAAGTCTTCACCAAAAATACTACACGGAATAGATAGGTGAAATAAACTGATATTGTTATAAGCAACAATCGCAACGGTATGTTCATAGAGTAATGTCATTTTGGCCTAATATCATCGACTACCGTCCTTTAGGACACTATTTGCAACCGACTATAAAGTATAAGCTGTCACGGTGCAAACGCAGCAACACGGCTGTCACAGCCGTGATAGCTTATAAACTTAAATTTAACTCGGTATTAAAGGATAAATTATGACGACGACGCTTCGTGAACTTAATGGGCTTGACTCAACACCCGCTTCACTTACAAACGCCACACTTATATTTGTTGATTATCAAAATACTTATACACAAGGTATTATGGAGTTAGAAGGGTGGCAAGATGCTCTTAATAATGCGGCAATTTTACTGGCTGATGCACGTGCTGCTGGTTCTAAAATTATTCATATTATGCATGATGGTGGTGAAGGCTCGCCTTACGATATTAATGCCGAAATAGGCCAAATACACTCAAGTGTCGCGCCAATTGCGGATGAAAAAGTTATCGTTAAAACAGCTCCCGATAGTTTTGTAGGAACAGACTTAGGCGAAGAAGTAGATGTAATTGGTAATAATAAATTGATCATTGTTGGGTTTATGACCCACATGTGTGTGACATTTACAGCGCAAGGTGCATTTTTAAGAGGTAACCACGCAACGGTAGTCGCTGACGCGTGCGCTACAAGACCATTACAAACTTCAGTAAGTGATGTGTTGGCATCTGATCTACATAAAAGTGCCTTAGCAACCATTAATGACTTATATGGCGTGGTTATCCCAAGTGCTGATGACTTAAGCTAAGAAAGTGTTTTTAATTTATAAATTTAAATGGGCAATTTATTGTTCATTTAAATAGCACAAAGTGGTTATTAATATAATGATATGACTTTCATTGTGAAAAGAGTAATTTATGATTGTTTATTATTCAAAAATACATATTTGATTTCTGCCAGCTTTCTTTGCTTTATATAAAGCGATGTCAGCGCTTTTTATTAGGGTTTCTGTGTGTGTATCTGCATTTGGATAACTACAAAAGCAACCAAAGCTAAGTGTTATGTAAGGGGCAATAGGAGAGAACTCATGCGTAATATTAAGTGCTTTTATTTTTTGCTCAATTAACAAAGCAAATTTATGGCATTGCTCTATATTCGTAGCAGGTAAAATGATTGCGAATTCTTCACCGCCATAGCGAGCTGCTATGTCACCCTCACGCTTACATAAACTTTTTAAAGCACGAGCAACGTGTTTTAACGTTTCATCGCCTTTGTGGTGGCCATAATTGTCGTTATAGCGCTTAAAAAAGTCGATATCACACATAATTAAACTAATTGGTTGGTGTTGTCTTGCAGAGCGTTTAATTTCGCTCTTTAGGGAAGTATCAAAAAATCGGCGGTTGGCAATATCAGTAAGTGCATCGGTGTTTGCTAACTTATTTAATTTTGTATTAGCGTTAATTAATTGTTTTTGGGCTAACTGCAGCTTTTTTTTATAGTTTATGTTTTTGAGTGCGTTATTAATAATTTCGCCTACGAGCTTGATTCTTATTAAATCTATTTTGCTCCATTGGCGTTTTGTGTTAACACAGTCACAGCCAATAAAACCAACAAGCTCTTTGTCAAAGCGCAGGCCAACACATAAGACAGACTGAATACTCTGCGCTTCAAACTCTGCTTTTTCTGAATTCGCTTCCGGTGGTAACTGAGCAACATCATTAACTTTAAATAGGTGTGTTAAGTTCATTACATCAAAAAAGTAGGGTAGTTCGGCTTTAGGGACGTTTTGCAACCTATCTTTGTAGGCAGTTATGCCGGTGTTCACCCATTCATGCGTATTGGTTAAAGTTTCACTATCGGTATTAAATTCAAATAAGTAGCTTCTATCTGCTTTACAAACGGTGCCTATGGCTTTGAGTGCAAAGTTAATTTGTTGATCAATATTGTCATTTTGAATATCAATTAGTTTGGTGGATATTTTTGAAATAATATGGTCAAAATTATATTGCTCTGCATGACTATGGTCTTGCTCTAAAGTGATCATAGAGACAGAGTCATCAATGATTGAGTGGTTCACATTTAAAAGCTGAGGCGTGAATTCACACTCTAATAAAACAGCTGTTATAGTAGATGTGAATAATTGCTCAACGGTAACAACCGTATCATCATTAAAGTCGCGAAGCGTAATACTGTTAAAAACATCGCTGCTAAGCGCGTCGTCACTATTTATGTTAAGTAACGTTTTGGCATGTTGGTTTAAGATGTAATTATGTGTTTTATTGTCATAAACAATCACCGCTAAATTAATTAGATTAAAAACCTGCCAAATTGTATTGTTTGAGTCATGGCTCACGGGTTTCTCCGCATTAAAATATGATAACTGACCATATTTATGAATTAATTATTATTTTTGTATCTGCTTAGTTATTTTTAGTACAGTTTTTTGTGTTTTACTAAGTTTTTAGTGCGTTTATTTGGCCTACGTATTACAATTGTGACTGTATATCATTACGTATTTCCCAATTTGCTTTATTTCATAAGCTTACTTTATTTTTAGTGAAGGTCTATTATATTTCATGACAGAAATAACCACACATCACGCTTCTCGTCGCCGTTTGTTAATTGCACTTGCAATTACCTGCTCATTTATGGTGATTCAATTAGTGGGTGCGTATTACGCAAACTCACTTGCAGTACTTGCTGATGCAGGGCATTTGTTTGTTCATAATAGCTCTTTGTTCATTGCTCTCATTGCGTCTAGCTTTGCTATTCATTTAGCTAAAACCTATAACGATGGCCATCAAAAAGCAGAGCTAATAGGAGGGTTGATCAACGGCGTTTTATACCTAGCCATTAGTTCACTTATTTTATATGAGGGCACTGAGCGCTTTATGCATCATAAAGGGGGACATGAGCTGGTTATTAATAGTTACTTGATGTCGGTAATTGCTGCTATTGGTTTTTTATTTCATGGCGCAGCGGCATGGGTGCTTTATAAAGGCCGTAAGGCGAGCATTAATGTGTATGCCGTGTTTTTACACTCGTTTTTTGATTTAATATCAACGGTTTCTACTTTTGCTGCTGGTGTACTTATATACATAACAGGCTGGAATGTAATTGATATTTTATCGAGCATGTTAATTGCGTCTTTTGTCTTGTTTACCGGTATTAAGGTCATTATTAGCTGTCTCAAGGGGTTGCGTTCAAATAAAGCTAAGTTACCTAAAGTGGCCGATATTGAAACAGAAATAACCACCATGGAACATGTTGCAAATGTGCACAATGTCACTGTTGTTCGTAAAAACAAAAAGGTTATTGTTGGTGCTCATGTTGTGCTAAAACAACACTGTACTATAGAAAAACATGATGAAGAGTGCCGCTTAAAGGTAATTAAACTGCTTGCAGATAAATTTAATGTGCGCAACAGCGTATTACAAATAGAAAGCTACGAATGCAAGCACATACACTAATGCGTTAAACCTAAAAGCGACTTAACTAAGTCGCTTTTAGTTTCATATCAAATCAATAATTTTTTCGAAGCATTCTGGGCTCATTAAATCGTTAGCACTCATAGGGCGAGCAAGGTAGTAACCTTGTAGCTTATGACAGCCAATATTTTTTAAAAACTCTAGCTGCTCCCGCGTCTCTACCCCTTCTGCAATACAATATAACTCTAAGTTTTCAGCGAGTGAGTAAATCGTTTTAATAATAGATTCATCCCCTTTATCAATACCAATACTATTAACAAAGCTTTGATCTATTTTTATCACATTAATTGGAAATTGACTCAAATAAGTTAACGATGAATAGCCAGTGCCAAAATCATCAAGAAACAGTTTGAACCCAGCAGCCTGTAAGCTTTTTAGTTGCTTAGCTGCTTTGTATTTATCTTCTAATAGCGTGTTTTCTGTAATTTCTAAACGAAGTTGTTGTGGTTTTATCTGTGCTTTTTCTAGTATGGAGCTGAGCTGCTGCGTTATGTTGGCCTTTAAAATATGTTTTGGAGACAAATTTAACGATATGTAAAACAACGGGTTAATGTTCAAAAGTGGAGCAAGCTCAGTAATTGCACGCTGTAATGCTTGCTCAGTTAACATATCAATTAAGCCAGTCTCTTCAGCAATAGGTATAAATAAAGCGGGAGAAACCGGGTTGCCTTGGTTTTCCCAGCGCATGAGTAATTCAACCCCACTTATTGTTTTATCTAGTGTATTAACAATAGGTTGATAGTGATTAAAAAACAGATTATCCCTAGCAGCATCTTTTAAGTCGTTTTCAAGAATAAGCTTTTGTTTAATTTGCTCATTCATTTTTTCATTAAAAAACTGAAATCCATTTCTGCCTGCTTGTTTAGCATGCATCATGGCAATATCTGCGTTACGTATGAGGGCATCGGTCGATGTTGCATCGTATGGGTACAATGCAATACCAATACTGGCTGATATATTAATAGCGAAGTCTTCAATAATAACCTTGTTAGCCAGCTCTTTGCTCATTCCGTTGAGAGTGTGTTGTAAAGAGGCCATTGAGGTAACGTTTTCAACTAACACTAAAAATTCATCACCACTTTGGCGGCCAAATGTAGCGTCATCACCTAAGTATTGGCTCACTCGCTCGGTAATATTGCACAATAGTTTGTCACCCACTGCATGGCCAAAAGAGTCATTGACGGGTTTAAATTTATCTAAATCTATAAATATAACAGCGCATTGCGAATCGTCTTTAGCGGCGCTTGTAATGGCATTTTCGATTTTTTGATTCATTAAACTACGATTAGGTAAGCCCGTTAACGCATCGTAATTAGCAAGGTAGCGTAACTCATTTTCAGCGCGTTTCTGCTCTGTTAAATCGGTAATAACAATAACATAATAACTGACTTTATCTTTTTCATTAGCAACGGCTGTGGCACTTAAATGAATAGGGTGTTTTTCAGCTTTTGTGGTCTTTACATAAGCATTTGTTCGCCAGTTTTCTTTTGGTTTAAGTGCTTTTAAAATTGTTGCAAACTCTCTACACTTAGCTTGACCAATGGCATTAATAAATAATTTTGAGGTAACAACCCCCTCTCTGCCTTCATCAGAAAACACATCCATAAAGCTGTTATTTGCTGAAAATGGCACGAGGTCTTCATCTAAAATAAGTAAAAAGTCATTTATTTGACTAAATGCTTCGCCTAATATTTTGGCTTGTTGTTCGTTTGCCAGCTGCTCGGTAATATTAGTAAAAATACCCGACACATAAAGAGGCTCTTTAGTGTCTTCATTATAAATAGTTTGCCCCAAATCATGAAACCATAACCAGTGCCCATCTTTGTGCCGTAAACGATAAGTAGCTTGCCAATGTTTTTGCTTAGTTTGGTTTGTAAAAGTATTCCATTTACTTCGTAGCCTGCGACGCTCATCAGGATGCATAATATTAAAAAAACTACTTATATCGATGCGTTCAGGTAAGTTCTCGTAGCCAAGCTCTGCGCCTCTATCTGTATTTACTGAGTTATCTGCAAAGCTATAGTTCCATACACCGCTTTTATTACTTTTTAGTGCCAGCTCAGTTTGTGTTTTAGAGTGCACAGCGGCGCGGTGAGCTTGTTCAATTGCAATTTTACGGCTTCGGTATTGCCAGAAAAATAAAAACAAAATAACAACAATAGCAATAAAATATAAAGTATATGCAATAGGAGACTGCCAAGGGGCGTAAGCTACACTAAATTTTAACTGTATGGGGTCACTTGTGATCACCCCATTTCGCTGTTGAGTAGACACAGACAAAATATAATCACCAGGTTGTAATTTAGTAAAAAACACCTGGTTAGATTTTAAATCGTTGTAGCTCAAAGACGAAGGGCCTGTAAGCTCAACTTTGTAGTAGGTTTTATTAATATTTTTATAATCAAAATTTGAAAACCGAACCGTTAAGCCCATATCGTCGTGCTTAAGCATTAATGGATCAGTGCTGTATTTTGAAGGGGAGTAATTAAGGGCTTGTGAAAACAAACTAATATTAGTAATTGCTAAGTTATTATTGATTTTTCGCTGTTCACTATCAAATTGCTCTGGGTCAAACATTAGCACGCCGCTACGGTTACCAAACGCTAACTCGTTGTTGTGTAACCTTAATGCTGCTAGAGCTGTAAAGTGATTGTTACTTAAGCCATCTTTTATTGTGTACGTGGTGATGTTAAGCGTATCTAAATTAAGTTGATAAAGACCGTTATCAGTACTTATCCATAAAAAGTCTTTATTATCTGCAATAAGTTTAAAAATAGAGTTAGTATTTAATGAGTTGTGTTTATCAAATACATGCACTTGCTGATATGTTTTAGCGTTTACTGCAATTAAGCCTTCTTGGGTGGTGGCTAACCACAGCAGCCCTCGCTTAGCATCGTAATAATAATTCTCTACTGTATGGTAAAGATTGTTTTTTGCTGTTTTAGATTTAAAAATAGTAATTAAAGTCGCTGTTTCTTCGTTGTATCGATAAAGTGTGTCAGAGGTACTTAACAGTAATTCGCCAGGGAAAGCCTCAGAGGGGGTATGAAACGTATATGCAAGCATAGGCGATACCTGCTCTTTTAGTCCATTAATAACTCGGTTTTCGCCTGTGTTACCATTAAATATATAAAAGTTATCATTGTTTATATAAGCAAAAGTATCGGGTGCAACTTGTGCAATGCCGAACGTATAGTCGGTATTTAACTTGTACTGAGTAATGTATTTGTTTTTTTCAAATGTTGTTGTTTCTTTATTAAAGAGATCGAGCCCGGAAAAAGTTGCTAGCCATAGGTAGTTATCGCCTTTGCCATATGCAGGGAAAATATCACCTATAGCCGATAGGCCATAGACCGCTTTGCTATCTTTAGATTGTAGATATAAGTCACTCTTTTGGGTTTCTAAGTTATACTGAACAAGCCCATCGTCAGTGCCTATCCACAGTAATTTACTATTATCTTGGTAAATAGTGTTTACAATATTATTTTCAGGTAAGGTTATTTTTTTAAACTTTTTTGTTTGTGCTGCCCAAGTAAATATTCCATGTGTTCTAGAGCCTAACCAGAGTAAGCCCGACTCATCAAACATAATATCGTTTATCGTGTTTTCTGTTACGTTGTAGTTACTATCTTTGAAGTTTAAAATAGGGCTAATGCTTGTGTTTTTTCTATCGAATTCAAATAACCCACTTTCTGTGGCAATAAACTCACCATACGGTGTGTTTATATAATCCCAAATATTATAGTCACTTATCAAAGTTGTTAATGCTGAAGGGTTTATATTTTTAATTTCATCAAAAGCAATCCGATACATTCCTTCAACCGTACCAACTAGCAAACCGAGCTCATCATCTATGGATAAAAATTTAACATTGTTGCTATCGTTTGTAACTTCTTGAATGTCGTTAAGTGTTATTTGTTGTAGGTCGTTATTGGCAAAGTTATAAACATATAGCCCCTGATCGGCACCAATATACAATGTGTTTTGGTATAATGATAATGCTCTAATAAACATATTTTCATCGGGCAAAGATGAGATGAGTGTTAGGCCTTTTGATGTTTTACCATATCGGTAGATGTGCGAATCAATAGAAAAATAAAAATGCGCCGGTTGTTCAGCAACAGCCTGAACAGGAGAGAACTTTTCTTGATTTTGGTTTAAGTGCCCTGAATATATTAGCTCTGCTTGCAAGGTATTAGGGTTAATCAAATAACTTCCTGCAAGTTGAGTATTAACCAGAATTTGGCCGTCAATTGCTTTATAAATACTATTAATGTAGTTATTTTTTAAACCCAATTCGCTCTCGTAAGGCGTGACTTGGTATCCGTCGAATCGGTATAAACCTTCAGTTGTAGCAATCCATACATAGCCCATGTCATCTTGGAGTGATTTCACTATAAAGCTTTGCGACAATTGTTCGTTGTTAGTGATACGTTGTAATTGTTCTGAATAAGTTTGTGAAGCAAAGCTATGCTGCGAGCAAACAAATAAAAACATATAAACAATAAAGAAAAACTTACTCAAAAGCACTTACCCTTACAACGAACAAGGTTGGTATTAAATATTGGCGTAATATAACATGAGTTTAATTCAAAAATTACAAAAAGCATTAAATGTAAACTGTTTGTTGTGTTTTTGTTGTTTGTTACAAGGTTAATCTTGTTATAACGTAAGGACATAGTATGAATTACGCAGGAAATATTAAAGCAGAGCACAGTATACTTTTAGTTATCGACTTACAAAGTAAGTTAGCACCAGCGATTGCTTCGTTTAATGACACGCTAGATTGTGCTTTGCAGTTAGCAAAAGCAAGTGCTATTCATCAAATTCCTTCAATAATTACAGAACATTATAAAAAAGGACTAGGTGAAAGTGATGAGAAAATAAAATCTGTGTTACCTAATGCTCGCTATTTTGAAAAAATTAACTTTAGTGCCTGTGCACAAGAGGGGTTTTTAGATACTCTTGCGCAATTAAATCGCCCACATATAGTTGTAATTGGCACTGAAGCGCACGTTTGTGTGTTACAAACATGCTTAGATTTATTACAGCAGGGTTATGCGGTCACTGTGGCAGCTGATGCAGTAGCATCAAGAAACACAGAGCACAAAGCTATTGCACTAGAACAGCTTCGTCAAGCCGGTGCTATAGTCTCTTGTGTAGAGACCATCATATTTCAATGGACAACAAAAGCAGGGACGTCTACCTTTAAACAAATACTACCAATTGTTAAGTAGCGCATTAAAAACGGTTTTAAATCAAATAATTTGTACTTTGTTTGATTTGAAATAATAAATAGCTAGCTGTTTTGAGTTTAAATATCAGCTGAACGTGTTTAAATTAGAACACAATTAATTTAAGGTTTTTATGTCTAGTGTAAGTCGGTTATTTTCAATTATTTTTAGTCTTTTGTTTATTGAGTCTATAGGTATTGGTCTTTATTTTGGCACCCTGACAGAAGCATTTCTTGTCGGCTTACCGTTATGTTTGCTCCCCATTTGGCTTTTAAAAACCCAACCCGATAGCAAAATGACACCGCATGTTGTTGCGGCTGCAATTATGATGTTTTCATTTTTACATATTCAACAAGCCTATGGCCTTATTGAAGTGCATTTCGAAATATTCATTTTCTTAGCCATGCTAATAATGTTCATAGAGTGGCGAGTGTTTATTACCGCTATTGTGTTTGTAGCTATACACCACTTATCTTTTTACTATTTGCAAACACAAAATACTGGTTTTTACGTATTTGATCCAGACCGACTCGCCTTTTCAACAGTGCTTATTCACGCAGCGTATGCCATTGTGGAAGCGCTTGTAGCTGGTTTTATTGCCGTAACATTAAATCGCGAACGCCGTGCGGGTCTATCGTTAAGTTATGCCACAGAGCAAATAATGCAAGATCCAAATCAAGTTAAGCTTTCTATGCGAGCAGATGACACAACAAGCAAAGCGGTAGTTGGTTTTAATACTTTGCTTGAGTACTTATCAGATGTGATTAAGCAAGTTCAAGTTCAGTCTGACTCTTTAAAAAATAACTCTAAAGAGCTTATTCATGTTCATGATGAGTTAGCCAATAGCGCGCAGCAACGAAACGCGCAAACAGATGATATTGCTAATTCAGGTGCACAAGTTGCGCATGGTTTTAAGTTAGTTGAACAAGAAAGCGATACTTTAAAACAACAAGTTAATAGCATTACTGAATCAGCCAATGTTGCGCTGGAAGAAGTATTACAAACCGACAGAAAAAGCACCGAGCTACTCACCTTGTTAACAAATACTGAAGAGCAGTTAAGCCATTTAGTGGCCGCTGGCGATGTTATTACTAGTTTACTCAATGAAATTTCAGGCATAGCCGACCAAACTAATTTATTAGCCCTTAATGCTGCAATAGAGGCCGCACGAGCGGGTGAGCATGGCCGAGGGTTTGCTGTTGTTGCCGATGAAGTACGCTCGCTTGCAAATAGCAGCCAAGCAACAACAACCAAAATAGCGTCTACGCTTACAGATCTGGTAAATAATAGTCGCACGTCAACTCAGTCGATGAATCAATGCGTAGAATTTGTGGTTGATTTAACAAAAATAAGCGCAACGATGAAAGAGAATATTTCGTCAATGAGTGATCAAATTCAAGCGGTATCTGCCAGCACTAACTCAGTAGCTCAAGTGGTTGCCGAACAGGCTGGAAATACAGAGCAAATAGCAATGAGTACAGATCAAATGCGCCAAAACCAGTATCAAGAGACTAAAATAGTTGAGCAGTTAACGGCTAAAGTGCAGCTGATAGACGTAAGTATTGATGTATTAGAGCAAAGTATTGCAAAATTTAAATAAGTCTCGTTATTTCACCATTAGCTTAATTTGTATATGGCTTGCTTTTGTTGTGTCGGCACTTGTTTACTTTCAGCTAGGGCAGCTAAAGCCCTTTGATGAGGGTAAAATGCTTAAACAACAAAACTGGTTTTCGCAATTTAAAAACCAAGTACTGTGGCAAAACAAAGACAGTGCTCAACTTGTGATTATTACGCAAGAAAATTGCGGCTGTACAATTCAAGCACAGCCTCATTTATCAGCCCTGCAACGCTTTGCTACAAACCAAGGCGTTGAAGTGCAAAATTTTGTATTAAATAATGAGTTAAAGTCAGTGATCCCTGCCACACCTGCCGCCGTTTTAATTGATAAAAATGGTGAGTTTGTTTATGCAGGGCCTTTATCTGAAGGGCTGGCATGCTCTCAAGGTAGTGGCTTTGTGGAAACCGTTATTAGTAATTTACAGGCCGGATTTAACTCATCATTATTAATAGCGGATACAAAAGGCTGCTATTGTGTAAATAACGCCTAAATCATATACCCTTATATAAAAAGCGCTTACAACTAACTTGTATAAAAGTAGGCAAGCGCTTTTTATTGTTTAACGATTAAAGAGTGATTTAAACGTTATTTAATCATTATATAGTCACTAAACCATAAATACCCAACAGTACAAAAACACTGGCTGCTATCGCTCTTACGGTATTTAATGGAATTCTTTTTAGTAACGCCTTACCGGCATAAATAACAGGGACATTGGCAATTAACATGCCTACTGTAGTACCCAGCGTAACCCAAAGTACTGATTGATATTGTGCACCGAGCAACACGGTTGCAATTTGTGTTTTGTCCCCAATTTCAGCAATAAAAAATAAGATTAAGGCCACTAAAAATGCACCATAGCGGTCGTATTTATGGCTCACTTCTTCATCTTTATCTGGAATAAGTAGCCACAGCCCTACCACAATAAAGCTTATATTGACTATCCAAGGTAAGTATTCGACGGCAAAGTTTCCGCTTAGCCAATCACCAAACCATGCAGATAAACCATGATTAATAATAGTAGCAGCGAGAATGCCTAAAATAAGTGCAATTTTATTATGAAAGCGAGCAGCTAATAGTAAAGATAAAAGCTGGGTTTTATCGCCTATTTCAGCAAGGGCAACAGTGACGGTAGAGGTTAAAAAAATATCCATTAATATAATCTTCAGGCGGGAATACTAAACCAAGGCAAACAGCTATCTCCCGCCATGAGGATAGTGTCTACCTAGGTCTCGCCGATAACGCTTGCTACAACATTACAAACTTACCATGCACATGAGGTGCAATTATGTTGATAAGTTTACTCATTACTGAGCGGGCTACTCCCCTAAGAGGGCAGCGATTATCCCACAAAGTTTAAAGTAGGTAAATATATGCGGGTAACTTTTAAATTTAAAAGGTGGCTTTGTGGCGTTAGTGCACAAATAAACTTGCTTTTGGCTATCAAGTTAGCTGTAATAATAAACAGAAGGAAGTTGAACAATTTGAAATTATATGCACGTGTAAAGGAATTTAAATATGCAATCAACAGTCGTTAAATCAACAATGGCAACCATTCAAAATGGAGTTATGAAAGCGGACGGAAAGTTTTGGATTACGCAAACCGACTTAAATTTTGAACCTTTTAATGAAAAATTAGGGTTAGAACCATATACAATTGCCCGTGATACAATTTTAAAAGTGGTTGAATGTAAAGGCAAAGGCGCAGGCCTTGTTCCAATAACAGCTGATGCGATAGAGGTTTTCACGCAAGATGGCAGCTCGTATCAGTTTATACTCTCAAACCCCAGTGATTGGATAAATATATTGTCAAATCAAACTAGTGCTTAAAGTAACAAGCATGCCATCAATTAATAATTTTAAATGATGGCAAATAAGGCTTTCATTTAAGGTATAACTCCTAACATGCGGCAAAATGAAAGTACCTAAACTTTAAATACATTAACTTGCCCTTGTAGCATTGCCGCAAGCTGTGCAAGTTCTTGCGATGCCTGTGCATTTTGCTGTGAGCTTTCGCTAACCGACGTGATACTCGCGCTAAACTCATTAATATTACTGCTTAGCTCATTTGCGACCATTTTTTGCTCCTGTGTTGCGGTTGATATTTGAGTATTCATATCTGCAATTTCAGTAACTTCACGGTTAATTTCGCTGAGCACCTGCGAAGAATAATTAGCATGGTCAACACTCTCTTTAGCGCTGCTTTCTGCGTTACCCATGGCATTAACAGCTTGCTGAGCCATGCCTTGTAGTTTAGTGATCATTTCATTAATACTAGCGGTTGCCTTTTGAGTATTGTGGGCAAGTTGCCTTACCTCATCGGCTACAACGGCAAAACCACGACCAGAACCGCCAGCTCTTGCTGCTTCAATAGCTGCATTTAAAGCTAACAAGTTAGTTTGCTCAGCAACGCTTTGAATCATCATAACAACTTGGTTTATATCATTGGTTTGTGTGTTTAGATCTGTGATGAGCTGCGTATTTGTATTAACTAAAGCTGAGAGAGTATTTATTGACTCTATATTATCAGCAACAGCTTGCTGCCCTTGGCCTGCCTTAATATCGGCACTTGTAGCCTTGTCGGAGGTTGTTTGCGCGTTTTGAGCAACTTGTTCTATTGCACTGCTCATTTGAGTAATTGCAGTTGCAATCATAGCCGATTGTTGCTCTTGCTGCGTTGCTGTACTGGCAACCTGAATACTAATAGAGTTCATTTCTTCAGCTGCTGAGGCAAGTGTCAGCGTTGCGCCTGCCATATCTTTTACTAAACCTTGGATCCGAAGTAGCATATCATTAAAGTTAGATGCGGTATCTGCAATCTCATCCTTACCTTGAACCTCAGCACGAGCTGTTAAATCAGCATTGGTCGCAATGTGCGTTATGGTATCGCGTAATGACATTAGTGGATTTTGTATCGAAGAATAAATAAAGTAAGCAACAATCAGTAACAGTAAAATTAATATTGCGATCGTGGCACTCATAATCAACTTTATAAACTGATAATTCTCATCGGCTTTAACTTTAAAATCACTCGCTTCTTTAAGCTGTAAATCAATTAAAGCTTGGTAGCTGGCACTTAGCGGATCAAAGAGTTGGTAAAGCTCATAAACAAATTGATTTTGTGGTAGTGATAAAAACTCACCACTATTAATGCTTAAAATTAAATTATTTAAGTGCGTAAGCACGGGCTGTAGTTTACTTTCTACATTGTCTACTAAGCGCTTCTCTTCAGCTGTTAGCTGTGTGCTCAGGTAGGCTTTCCATTCATCATCAGCCGTATTTCTAGCATCATTAATATTAGCTAAAAGCGCTGATTTGGTAATAGACTCAGCACGATACTTGTGAAGTAAGTCAACAATATTTACAGCGTAATTATCAGACACATGTTTAATTTGCTTAAGTGGTACGACACGATCGTCGTATAAACTATCAATCCCTGCTACTAACCTTCCCATTGTGTTTATTGAAAAAAACGATGTAATTAAAAAAATCATAATTGGTAGCAATGCAAGCACTGCTAAACGGGTACGCACAGAATAATTGTTTAACATAGTTATCCAAAATTACAGCAATAATAAAAAAGTATAATATGGATAAAAAATTTTACTGAATTTTTATATGAAAATTATTCAGGGTTTATAATTCTTGCGCTTTAAGTTAATAACTCAAGTCTCATTTCAAAAAGCTTTTACTCGCATAATCCAATCAATCTTTATTATTGTTACTGCAGATAGGGGGGTAGGTAATCTTGTCATTTTTTGCAAAACGCCAAGCAAATTATGTGTGATTGAACTGCGCTTAGAGCGAGAAACAGACGGTCGCTCAAACTCGTTTTTGGACAGTTTCGTGTTAGATCATTTGCTCCACTTTTTGGCTTTAGATCAGTTCTGGTAGGGCAACTTACCAGAACTCGTTGCTGAGACTGAGAGCTTTTTTTGCTTGCTATCGGGAAGAAGCGAGCGTCACTAACCTAAGAAAGTTAAGCATTCAAGAACAGGACGCTATCCATTTATCGCTAGATAAGAGCCTGCTGCTATCATAATCCCCCCCGCACTTTGATTTAATCTCTTATGTGCAAGTGGTGTCTTCAGCATTTTTACCATTCGACCTGCCCCAAAAGAAGTCAGCATTAGCCCAGACATCAAAGCAACAAATGAAAGTATTGAAACGAGAACAATATCTTGAACTTGCAAAACTGTCAGATCAACGAACGTCGGTAAAAACGAGATGTAAAAAAGTATTACTTTAGGGTTTGACGCTGAAATCAGAAAGCCTTGAGTAAAACTAGCCAATATCGCATTTTTTTTTTGCTCTTCTGATTCGGCCTGAACCGTGTCCTTAACATGAGGCAAAGCTTTAAACATTTTATAACCAAGATAAATCAAATATGCTGCGCCTAAATAACGAATAACAACAAATACTACCGACCAATTTTCAGCAATGGTAGCGAGACCAAAACATGCAAAAATCAGGTAAATAAGATCACTACTAACCATGCCCATCGCTAGCATGAAGCATTTCTGCGGTCCACACACCATGGCACGAGCCAAAATGGCAAAAACCCCCGGTCCAGGAGTAATACCAAATATAAACATAGCTACAAAAAATGTAGCTGCACCTTCTAGTGACATTTTTCGTCCTTACTAATCAATCAATTTAATAGATATACCAAAGAGCATCAGCAATGATATGGACAACCAAACGGTCCACCTTGAGATCAAGTTCGTAGGAAAGTGATGCAATATCAAACCCCATAAACAGAGCAATCATAATAAATAGGGCTAATACCCAATGCAGCACCACCAAAACTGTAGAATAGCGTTTCATCCTAGCTCCTTATTATCATTCATTTAGTATTTGCAAAAATAAAGTCCAGAGCCCCGTTGTTCTCATCATCAGAACAGTTTTTGCAACCACCTTTTACCTTGTGATCATTAAGTCCATTCATCACGATGGTTCTCCTCTTCATTATGGCTCTGATGATACTCAGCCCACTCTTGCGCTTTCTTTACATTCGGTGCGCCAGAAATCCAACCTTTCACACCTCCAGGGTGGCAGGAACTGCATTCTTTTTTAAATGCTGCTTCATCTGCAAATGCCGTAGCACTAGGAACGAGCAACAGTGCTGACAACGCCATAATTTGGGTTGCGTGACCAAAATGAATCGCGTTATTCATGAGCTTACCTCTTCTTATGTATAAATTTCTTACCGTCGATGATGTTCATTGCCATAAGTACCAAATTAACTGCGCCAGCTATCAGTTCAGCCGCTTGAAGTAAAAAGAACTGAGTATCCAAGTTTCCTTCAGTAGCCCATTGATTAAGGAAAATAGCGGCGGGAATTAGGATGAAAACACCATTCATAGCAATGAAAGGCATGCGCTTTTTCTTTCTATTTATTATTCGCCCTGAGCGTTGTTTTGCCAATGAGAACCCTGTAGCTCCCGTTAGGGCAATAGCAGGAGCCAAAATAAATAAACCTGGAGAAACGATAAGGGACTTCACTTGCCTAATCGCTTCAATAGAGCCAAACAATTCAGCCAACAAGGTGCTGCTAAAGAAAGTAGCGACACATATAGTTGCCGTTATTGCGGCGGTTCGGTGGATTATCTGTTTCATATTATTGACCTACGGACTATAATTGACAATATGTTGTCAATTTAGCATGGGAGATAGTTTCATGAATTCAGATGGCGAAGCCTTCACTAAGGTCGTTCTGGCTATATTTAAAGTAAGCGGCTTACTAAACACGGAAGGCGATCGAATTAGTGAAGAATTCGGTTTAAGCAGTGCTCGCTGGAAAATTATGGGCGCAATAGAAAAGTCAGATGTACGGCTCACCGTGCCGGAAATAGGTAGAGAAATGGGGCATAGTAGGCAGGCTAGCCAAAGAATTGTCGATGTGATGGCAAAAGATGGTCTAATCAAGTTTGTTGATAACCCAAGCCACAAACGGGCGAAGCACGTCACTCTGACTGCTGAAGGTAAACGCATTTATGATT
Organism: Pseudoalteromonas sp. 23_GOM-1509m; assembly: GCF_000518425.1. NCBI lineage: Bacteria > Pseudomonadati > Pseudomonadota > Gammaproteobacteria > Alteromonadales > Pseudoalteromonadaceae > Pseudoalteromonas > Pseudoalteromonas sp. 23_GOM-1509m. The sequence goes on along the minus strand of NZ_JADO01000009.1, from coordinate 102,145 downwards.
TTCTCGATAACAAACAAGCATTATGGGCAGCGAAAGCGGCGATAGAACTCACTCGAGAAGAGTTGGATATTACGTTTAATACCATCCAGAAAATGGTCAAATATTTTGACATGTAGCATCCCCGTGGAAAGCCACACACCTTAATTACAGCGTGGGAATATTCTTACTTGCTATTTTAGGCATTCAGATATTTAATTTTGATAATATTAGATTGCCTAATTTATTATTAGCTTGGTCAAACTCACTTTGGGGCAGAGACGAGTTATACCGGAATAGCTGTTTTTGGCACTCAGGCGTACTTCGGCAAAGAGCGATAATCGGACATTGAGATTGGCCAAATATCGTCGTTAATTGATTGGTTAAACTGCTCTTTGCGCATATATTCATGAAAATGAGCGCTGCGCGCATATTAGTTCATTTAACTTTACCTAAAAAATTTACAAAACTTAGTAATAGTAATGCCTTAGGTAATTTGTTAAAACTATACAAAATAGATAAATGAGCGTTCAGTCGGTAGAAATATGCGCGATGTGCGCACTATTAAATTGTTAGCTTTATACTGAGTATATTGCAATCATCAATAGTATCATTCTATGTGGGGAGCAGTTTTGGTTTATTAGAACTGTTAATTGTCTCTTAATATAAAACATCTAAGTTATTATTATTAATTCGAATTTCGGTAGACTATGAGCGCCGATATTCGAGCATGAATGTATAACTAACTTCGAGCCATATCTGCATCTTTTAATATTTTTACTTATAAAAGGTGTTTCATCTCAACCATTACAATTAAGGAAACCGCGTTCCAATGTTCAGGAAAAGCATTCGTAACCACTTACACATTCTCTCATTAAGTATATTATTACTAACCAATGCACTGCCACAGGTAAAGGCCGATGAAATAGACGATTTTCTGCTGGAGAAAATGCGCACAGCCAATATTCCAGGATTACAACTGGCAATCGTCAAAGACAATAAGCTGATAAAAAAAGCCAGCTACGGTCTGTCAAATTTGCAAGACCAAGTTACGGTAAAAAACCATACCCCTTTTCCTATTTTTTCGATGACTAAAGCCTTTACCGGTGTTGCAATTATGCAACTTGCGGCAGAAAACAAGTTATCAGTTAACGATCCGCTTTCAAAGCATTTAGATGATTTGCCAAAAGGGTGGCAATCACTAACTATCCGCCAATTGCTAAGCCATACCTCTGGTCTCCCCAAAATATTAAATGGTCATTGGGTTGATTTAATTGCCAATGGTCAACCCGAACCGGCGTGGCAGGAAGTACTTACTTTACCGATGCGTTATGAAACCAATACCCGTTTTGAATACAACCAAACAGGTTACATTTTGTTGGGTAAAATTATTGATAAATTATCGGGCCAGCCGTTTACCAACTATATTCAGCAAAATCAGTTAGCTAAACTCGATATGCCTATCACCTTAGCGGCAGGTTTTGCCCATACTGAATCCATAGTTGCTAATCAAGCTCGTCCATACGTTGGGGGCAATCAAGGAAAGTTTAAGGCGGTACAGATCACTTTCGACCCATTTTTTAGAACCGCGGCGGGTATGAGTGCAACGGCGACTGAGCTTGCTAATTACGCGATAGCGCTTCAACAACAAAAACTCCTTGATAAGGATCATCTTAAAGAGTTGTGGACACCTACTCGTTTAAATAATGGTAAAACCGCAGGCTTTAGTAATTTAGAAAATGGCTATGCTCTTGGTTGGCAAACGATTGGGCGAGAACAACATCCAGCAGTGAGTGCCAGTGGTGGCGATGCTAATTCTATGGTGATTTATCCTGAAGATAACTTAACCATCATTGTATTAACCAATAGGATAGGTAGCTTACCGATATTCTTTATCGATGAAATTGCTGGCTTTTATTACCCGGAGATGAAAGCTGAAAACGGTTGGGGACTGTCAAAAGACTTATTCACACTTTTCCAAGGAATGAAAACACAGGGCTTTAGCCAAGCCATTGCTCTAGCGGATAAAATGAAAGCAAGTGCACAGTTTGATGTGCAAGAAGTTAACCTTTTGGGCTATCGCTATGTCGCTAAAAATGAACTGGCAAAGGCATTAGAGATATTTAAGCTAAATGTTCATCTGTTTTCCGATAATGCCAATGCCTACGATAGCCTAGGTGAAACCTATGCTGCGCTTGGCAATAAGCCAGAAGCGATAGCTAATTACGAAAAAGTGCTGGAGTTTTCACCGAACAATCAACATGCCCTTAAGCAGCTAGCCGGTTTGAAACAATAACCTAGCAAAGGGGAGCCAATAAATATGATAACAACACGCTGCTTTATGTCACTAATGCAGCGTTTAATTAAGTTAGTTAACGACGACGCAATTTTAGTTGTATCATTAGTTAGGCCGTGGATATGGTAAAAACAGCTAACAAACGCATCAAAGGCGACGCTCGTATCTCGCGCGCTTTATGCGGGCGTTATGCCCTATCAGGAGTAAGCAGGTTTGCAATTCATTCATAATGATTTAGGTCAAAGGAAGGCGGGCGAGATTGTTGAGGTTACTTTAACCAGTGGCGCTAATGTTCGTCTAATGAACAGTTCTGACTTCAATAATTATAAGAGCGGAAGGCGACACCGCTATATCGGTGGCTTGGCAAAGAAATCGCCTTTAAGACTTCAGATTCCTCATTCTGGTCACTGGCATGTTGCTGTTGATATGCAAGGGTTGAGGGGGAGTGCTAAAGCATCTGTACGAATACTGCCGGGTGCACTTCCCGCAATTCAAGATCGTCCACTGGCGGAAGTTCCAAGCTTAGTTCGTGACAATATCCCACCTCCGACAGAATCTGGCGGAGATACTCATGACGTTTTCATTTCACACGCGTCCGAAGATAAAGATGATTTTGTTCGTCCTCTAGCAGATGCGCTTATAGCTCAAGGGCTGAATGTTTGGTACGACGAAATGACGCTTAGAATTGGTGATAGCCTGAGACAAAAAATAGACAAAGGACTTGCCAATAGTAAAGTAGGGCTGGTTGTTCTATCACCTTCGTTTATAAAGAAAGGCTGGACGAACTATGAGCTTGATGGAATCGTTACGAGAACTGTTTCGGGTGAACAAGTTCTTCTCCCCATTTGGCACAACATTACAAAACAGCAAGTAGTAGATTTTAGTCCCTCAATTGCAGACAAAGTCGCTCGCAGTACAGCCACTCATACAATTGAAGAGATTGCTTTAGAAATTGCTGAGCTAATAAAATCAAAGGTATAATCGGGTAGCCGGAGATCTCTAACCCCCAGCCCTCACACCACCCATCATGCGGGCCCGCAATGGGCGGTTCATCTCCCGTAATGAATATTGATCCAAATATCTTTCAATGACACCAAACCTTGTGACGCTAAGTAGTAATTGCCTAGCGCAATGTTAATTCCCTTTGTTTTTGAGCTTCTACAAGGGCCTTTACTGGTGATACCACATGCTATGGCGAGTCGTTCGCAAACACCCAATTGGACTTCCCATAGTTTGCTAGACGGTACCCGCTAACTTACTTTGGGGCAGAAACAGAAACGAGTTAATCATGAATGACTGCTCATGGCACAAACCGGAAATAGTCCACGCACTAATTCTATATTTATACATTAAGGTTTCTTCAGACTTAATGTAATTCATTTTAATCATTCAACTATTTACCTAAATCTAAACTTACTTAAATTTAAGGCGAGACTTTAGTTAATAAATCTCAATTTAAGTGCCATAGTTCGAATGAAATTCAAACAATTCTCAAGCTGCCGCGAATTCTCAATTTAAGTGGCGATGGCCAAAAAAAATGCAAAAAATTCAAATTTTATAAAAAACCAATTGATAACTATTTTCGTTTAGATTAGTATAAACCTACTAAATGAAAGTAAGAGTTGTTTGTATTCATGTATATTTGTCTTTGTCACGGTGTGACCGATAAAAAAATTGAGCAAACCATCGACGATGGTGCTACTACCATGCGCGAGCTAACTAAAGAGCTTAAAGTGGGCAGCCAGTGCGGTAAGTGTTGTTGCTGTACTAAAAAGATCCTCAATCGTAAACTGATTCAAATTGCAGATATAACCGATCAAGTGGCTTAATAGTAATCTACATAAATAGGCCTACCTAAACGAATTGGTTTAACATTTAAAAATTAAACATAAAAAAAGCAGCCTTAGCTGCTTTTTTTTGTATTTATAACTTTAGCTTACAGTTGTGATTGTAAGTAGTTTTCAAGCCCAGTATTTTTGATCAGTAGTTGCTGTGTTTCTAGCCAATCAATTTGCTCTTCTTGCTCATTTAAAATGTTGTCGAGCGCTTCACGGCTAATGTAATCTTTCTTACTTTCAGCGAGTTTAATGGCAGCACGTAGCTCGTCTACGGTATCAAGTTCAAAGCTCATGTTAGCGGCAATCATTTCTTCGCTGTTTTCGCCAATGCGTAAGCGTCCTAAATCTTGAAGATTAGGTAAGCCTTCTAAAAATAAAATACGCTCAATTAAACGGTCGGCGTTTTTCATTTTTTGTATCGATACTTTGTAATCAGCTTTGTCTAGTTTACTAAAACCAAAATCTTTAAACATACGTGCATGTAAAAAGTATTGGTTAATACCCACAAGCTCATTAGCAAGTACTTTATTTAGTGCTGCAATAACGTCTTTATCGCCTTTCATAATATAAGTCCTTATTCGCCCATTTGAGCTTGGTGATAGTTTTGAGTGCCAATTTTGTCAATCAGACCCAATTGTTGCTCTAACCAGTAGACGTGATCTTCTTCGGTATCAAATAATAGCTTTTCTAGAATTTCACGTGATTGATAATCTTGCTGTTGTTCACAGATGGCAATAACTTCTTTAACACACTCAACCACTTCAAGTTCTAAGGTTAAGTCGTTTTGCATCATGCTTTTTACATCGCTACCAATTAAGAGGTCACGACGTTTGGTCATGTTTGGTACGCCTTCTAAAAAAAGAATACGTTTAATTAACCAATCAGCGTGATCTTTTTCTTCTTCCATTTCATGGTTAAGACGCTCATAAAGTTTGTTTAAGCCCCAATCGTCGTACATACGAGAATGAATAAAATACTGGTCAATAGCAGCTAATTCGTTAGCTAACAATGTATTGAAGGCGTCGATTACTTTTTGATTACCTTTCATAGCGCTTATCCTAAAAATTCTAATTGTGGCTAGTCTAGTATATAGGCACAGAATTGCAAGTAATTTACTTATAAATCATATGGTTAATATTGAGTTTGATTCTCGTTTAAGTTTGCATTGCTGGCTGACAAATGGACAAGTTGTTATTTGTATTTTAGATCAGCAAGTTACATTTTTTATAACATAAAAAGGCATACTTACTAAGGTTATTAAGTAAAGTATTGCAGCTATTCTAAGTGTTGAGGTTGTTCTTTTACGCTTTATTACTTCGAATTCTGGGATGAATACAGTAAAACTGAAATATTTACACAACTGAGTTTTTTCACTCAATTTATTTTGTAGCCACTCTCGTAATCTAATTATTGCTATTGTAGCGGGGGGATGTCTTTGCACCCAGCTCACGGCTCTGTAATTAATGAAGTAAGAAAGGCTAAGGAGCAGGGAAGTGGACATTTATTGTTTACACAAATATCCGTGAAAAAAGCAGATAAAGCTGAAAACTTAATGCTGCCCCTTGCAGCAGCAACTATCAGTACTCTTTAATTTAATTAATTTGTGATAATACTTATCTATCGTATTTTTGTAGCGGTTTAAATAAAAACCGCTGAGAAGTCTATCTAATATAAGTAAACCTACTTAGAGCTTTAATGTAATCATTTTGGTTATTGAAAACAGTGATTAGTAACACTCGATTACACAGTGCTCAATTGCAAATTCATCATGTAAATAATGTTTAATGGCGTTAAGCTCAATAAGGGTATCTGTTTGCATCACAATTTCACAGTGTGTGGTGTTATCGTCGAGTTGCCATGCTTTTATTGATTTTATTTGAGTAATGGCAAACTGTTGCAGTAACTTTTTACTGATAAGTTGCTGGTCAAAACCAATGGGGGCTGCCTGCATTAAAATGCTGCAGCTGGCTTTAAGTAATAATACGCCGTGATAAATAACATACAGTGATATCAATATCGTCGCTATTAAATCAACTAGATACCACTGGTATAAAATAATTAAAGTACCGGCAATAATAACCACAATAGAGGCCATGGCATCAGACACATTATGAATAAACGCCGCCTTTATATTCATGTTGTTTTTAGCGCCGGCTTTAAAGGTTAATAATGCAGTGACTAAATCAATGAATAGCGCTACTGCAGCAACCCACACAATGATCCAGCCATTGATAGGTTGAGGGTTTAAATAACTACTTATGGCCTCAAAAATTAAATAACCACCGATGACTATTAACGTGGTGCTATTAAAAAGAGTTGCTAGAATTTCTGCACGTTTGTAGCCAAAATGGTGGGTTGTATCAGCTTGCTTATTGCCAATTTTTCGAGCAACGAGGGCAATAAAAATTGAGGCCGCATCACTTAGGTTATGTAATGCATCGGCAATTAATGAAAGACTGCCGGAAAATACGCCGCCAACAACTTGCACTGCAGTCAGTAAAACATTTATAAATACGGCAAGAGTGAGCTGTTTATCACTTTGGTTATCATCAACGTGACTGTGTGAATGACCATGACCCATTTTAGTTAAACTTCCTCATTGCTTTACTGTGTACTCATAATGACAACTTTTTGCCATATATAAAAGCGTTGTTTTAATTTGTTTTTTTAATGCCCTAATGAATAAATTGAAATAAGCTCATGAACGTTACTTATTGAATATAAAACGATATGCTAGGGTATAAATAAATGTATTAATGGCTTAAATTATCATAATTAGTTAAGCACTTTTTATATTAAATTAGATGCTTACCAGGCATAAAAGTAGTTTTTTAAGGGTCAATAACAATGAACACAGCAATAGAAATTCGCGATGCAAAGCCAAGTGATGCAAAAACAATTCTACACTTTATCAATGAGCTTGCTATTTACGAAAAAGAACCTGATGCAGTTAAAACCGATGAGCAAGCCATTTTAAACACCCTGTTTTGTGAAGGCGCAACGGCGCACAGTTTAATATGTTTACAAGATGATGAGCCAATTGGTTTTGCCGTGTATTTTTACAACTACTCGACTTGGTTAGGTAAAAATGGCCTCTACCTAGAAGATTTATACGTGAGCCCAGATAGCCGCGGAAATGGGGCTGGTAAAGCCATTATGAAAGAACTGGCAAACAGAGCAATCAATAAAGACTGTGGTCGCTTTGAATGGGTGGTACTTGATTGGAATAAACCCGCGATTGATTTTTATAATAGCATGGGCGCTGAGCCACAAAATGAATGGATTATATATCGTTTAACGGGTCAGGCATTAATTGATTTTGCAAATAAAGATTAGTGCCGAATATGGCCAGTAATACGCTTAGTTTTTGCTAAGCTAAGCGCTACCTAATTTACAAGAGCATTTTATGGGTGATCAGCACTGGCAAAAAGCACGTCAAAGTCGTGATGCGCGTTTCGATGGGCTTTTTTATGTAGCCGTTAAAAGTACCGGTATTTATTGCAGGCCAATTTGCCCTGCGCCCACAGCTCACGAAAAAAATGTAGTCTACTATCAGTTTGCGCACTCTGCCGCGCAAGCTGGTTTCAGGCCTTGTATTCGTTGTCGGCCAGATAGTGCACCAGGAAGTGCGGCTTGGCAGGGAACAAAAACAACGGCTCTACGAGCCAAGCAATTAATTGATCAGGATAATCAGCACGACTGCGAAAAGCTAGCCACGCGTTTAGGAATAAGCAGCCGTTATTTAAGGCGATTATTTTCTCAATATTTTGGCATTTCTATCACGCAATATCGATTGTTTAACCAATGTCATTTTGCAAAAAAATTAATTCAAGAAACTAGCTTACCGCTTACCGAGATAGCGTTTGCCTCAGGCTTTAAAAGTGTTCGGCGTTTTAATGATGCTTTTTTAAAACAACTTAATATTGCGCCCTCAGCACTCAGAACCGCCAAGCACCCAACTGATATTGGGCTCACCTTAATTTTGCCTTTTCGTCCGCCGTATAACTGGCAGGCATTGCATGGGTTTTTAGCAAAACGATTAATTCAGCCAATAGAGTGGTTAACGCCAACCAGTTATGGGCGTACTTTTACTTATAAATCGTGTAGAGGGCGCTTTGATGCTGAGTTTGTTGCAGATAAACATCATTTTCGGGTGCAAATTGATATAGATAATACGCAATATTTACAGCCAGTTATTAACAACATTCGCCGTGTACTTGATTTAGATGCAGATACTTATTTAATTGAGGCGCATTTAAGCGAACACATTAATAATGCATTTCCACTTACTAAAGGCTTAAGGCTACCGGGTATTTGGTCAAGTTTTGAGGCGGGAGTTAGGGCTGTACTTGGGCAACAAGTCAGTGTAGCGGCGGCGCACAACCTAGTGACTAATTTAGTAACACAACTTGGTGAAAAGCAACACCAACAGGTCTATTTTCCTGAGCCTGAAGTGTTAGCACACAGTGATTTTGCATTCTTTAAAATGCCACAGGCGCGTAAAAATGCCCTGCATAACCTCGCTGAATTTTGTGCCGTGAATCCCGATTGTGATGACTTAGATCAATGGCTTAGTTTAAAAGGGATTGGCCCATGGACGGTTAATTATGCAAAGTTACGCGGCCAAAGCCAGCCCGATATTTTACTCGATGGTGATTTAGGGGTTAAAAAAGCCCAAGCGGCAGCAAGCTCTTTTGAATCTGCGAACTGTGCACCATTTCGATCTTACTTAACTTTTCAACTTTGGCAGCAATTATGATAGTGCAAACCAGTTTACCAAGCCCGATTGACGATATTATTATTCAGGCAACTGAAAAAGGTATTAGTTATGTGGGGTTTTATCCACCGACCAGTTATATCAGTACGCCTTTAAATAAGGTGACTAATTCACATGTTTTATCTTGTGTGGCGCAGCTTAATGAGTACTTTGCTCATTCGCGTACCGAGTTTGATTTAGAACTCGATACTGGCGGCACGCCATTTCAGCAAAGCGTATGGCAGGCATTGTGTAGTGTACCCTTTGGAAAAGTGGCGACTTATAAAGATATTGCCGAGCAGTTAAACAACCCTAAAGCTGTGAGAGCGGTAGGGGCTGCAAATGGTAAAAACCCAATCAGTATTATTGTGCCGTGTCATCGTATTATTGGTGCAAATAAAAAACTAACTGGTTATGCAGGTGGTTTAGAGCGCAAGCAATGGTTACTAGAGCATGAAGCAAAATAAATAGCTAAATAACGTATCCAAATTTGTATTCTGAGCACTTTAAGGTAGCATAAGCGCACTTTTTATTTGAAGGCACGACAATGGCGCAACTATACTTTTACTACTCTGCAATGAATGCAGGTAAATCAACCACCTTACTACAATCTGCATTCAATTATAAAGAACGTGGTATGGAGCCGGTGATCCTCACGGCGGCTATCGATGATAGAGCCGGAGTAGGTAAAGTATCCTCACGTATTGGCTTGCAAGCAGATGCGCATATTTATGATGCAGATATAGATGTTTTTGCGCTGATTCAAGTTCTTAATGCAGATAAAAAACGCCATTGTGTGCTGGTGGATGAATGTCAGTTTTTATCAAAAGACCAAGTTATGCAGTTAACCGATGTGGTTGATGAGTTAGGAATACCCGTATTGTGTTACGGATTGCGCAACGACTTTAGAGGGGAGCTGTTTATAGGGTCACAGTATTTACTTGCTTGGGCTGATAAGCTAATTGAGCTTAAAACGGTGTGTCATTGTGGGCGTAAAGCAAATCACGTATTACGTACCGATGAAAATGGTGAGGCTATTGCCGATGGTAAGCAAGTAGAAATTGGCGGCAACGACCGTTATGAGTCGGTGTGCCGCAAGCATTACAAAGCGTCGTTAAATATGGGCCGTTAAGGCTTTAATAAAGGTATCTATATCCGCTTTAGTAATATCTAAATGGGTTACTAGCCTAAGTTGCTTACTTGGGCTAAACACAATGCCTTGTGCTTTTAAATCGGCTGCTAGCTTTGTGATGTTTATGCTGTTATCAAACGTAGCGTAAACCATATTTGTGGTATTACTCATATTTACTTCAAAGCCTGAAATTTCACTTAACTGCTGTGCTAAATAACGCGCATTAGCGTGATCATCGACTAAACGTTGAGTGTTATTTTCTAACGCATATTGCCCCGCAGCAGCTAACATACCCGCTTGGCGCATACCGCCGCCAAGCACTTTACGCCAGCGTCTTGCTTTAGCGATTAACTGCTCAGAACCTAATAATAATGAGCCAACTGGCGCACCTAAGCCTTTCGATAAACAAATAGAGACTGAATCAAAATGTTTGGTGATTTCTTTAATATCAAGGTTAAGCTCGGCTGCGGCATTAAATGCTCGCGCGCCATCTAAATGCAGTGCTAAGTTATGTTGATCAACAAATTCACGTGCTTTAATTAAATAATCAATACCCAGTACTTTGCCACCTATGGTGTTTTCAAGGCTCAGTAATCGCGTTTTCGCAAAGTGGCTATCATCGGGTTTTATTGCAGCAGCAATTTTAGTAAAACATAGGCTACCATCGGCTTCATTTTCAATAGGTTGTGGTTGAATAGAGCCTAAAACGGCAGCGCCACCGCCTTCAAACTTGTAGTTATGAGCACTTTGCCCACAAATATACTCATCACCTCGCTCACAATGCGCCATTAATGCCAATAAGTTTGTTTGCGTGCCGGAGCTACAAAACAATACATCGGCCACATTAAAGCGCAATCTAGCATAGGCTTCCAATTGGTTAACGCTTTCATCATCGCCGTATACATCATCGCCAACCGGGGCATGATACATAATATCTCGCATTTTATTGCAAGGCTTGGTCACTGTGTCTGAGCGAAAATCTATCATGAGTGGTCCTTATGGTTGTTATATGAATTCTTCACAAATTTGTTCACGGGTCGTTTTATCAAAATAACTCCACGCAATAAAGCGACTGACTTTTTGCCCCTGTGCCATTTCAACGATTTTATAGTCGCAAATAGGAAGCTGTTTTAGCTGTGTTTGTAAAGCAGCAAGGGTCTCTTTTTTAGAAACCAACGAGGTGAACCAGATCACTTGCTCACTGTACTGAGCGCTTTCTTTGATCATGTTAGAAATAAAGGCCAGTTCGCCGCCTTCACACCACAGCTCATTACTTTGTCCGCCAAAATTAAGTGCTTGCGAAGGCGCTTTGCCTAAGTTTTTCCATTTACGTTCACTGCCTTTATTGGCTTCTTCTGCACTGGCGTGAAATGGCGGGTTACACATCGTTAGGTGATATAAGTCTTTCGCAGTAATCACTCCTTTAAAAATATGCTCGGGATTTTTTTGCTGCTTAAGGGTTATTTTTAAATCGTTAAACTGAGCGAGTTGTTTGGCTATTTTTATTGCTGCTAAATCGATGTCGCTACCGGTAAAATGCCACTGGTACTCGCTACTGCCTGTTAGTGGGTAAACTAAGTTAGCGCCAGTGCCTATATCAAGCACTTTAATTTGTCGGCCAGTGGGAATAACCTGCTGATTATCTTCGCTGAGTAAGTCAGCTAAGTAATGAATATAATCTACTCTACCTGGAATAGGTGGACATAAGTTGTGCTCAGGAATGTCCCAAAAGTTAATGTTGTAATGACTTTTTAATAGCGCCTGATTTAAGGTTTTTACAGCTAAGTTATTACTAAAATCAATACTTTGATTGCCTGCTGGCGTCGTAATTAAAAAAGCAGTTAACGAAGGGGTTTGCGAGGTAAGCAAATTAAAATCGTAACCATTTTTGTGTTGATTGCGCGGATGTAATTTAGAACGAGTTGATTTTGCTTTCATGAGGCTTTTTTAACAACAGGAATAAAAGCCAATAGTAACAAATACAGACAGAAAAAGTGCATAATTTTCCCTTTGGCTTACCAGACATTACTGGTAGGATGAGTTGTTAGCAATTATAAGGAATTCGCTTTGGCAGTTACTCAACAATCTGTTTTTATTAAATTAGATGACCATCAAACACTGCATTTGCGCCGTATCGCCAATCAACAGCCGAGCGGCCCTGTGGTGTTATTAATTCATGGTGCGGTAGAAAATGGCAAAATATTTTACACTCATAGCAATAAAGGGTTAGCGCCTTTTTTAGCTGAACACGGGTATTGTTGTTATGTCGCTGATTTACGCGGGCGTGGTGAAAGTAAACCTGCTATTTGTAAGCAAGCACGGTATGGACAAACTGAGGCGATTGTTGAAGATATTCCGGCATTTATTGAAAAAATTGAACAGTTAGAGAGTAAAAAACCTGGCTTTTTAGTTGCTCATTCTTGGGGTGGGGTGTTGCTTAATAGCGTGTTTGCTCGCTATCCTGAGCTGATAAACGATGTAAAAGCGTGTGCCTATTTTGGTTCAAAGCGTTCGCTATTTAATAACCACCCTAAAAAGTTATTTCAGGCCAATTTAATTTGGTATTTTATGGCGCCAATATTAGCGAAAAAACACGGTTATTTACCAGCAAAACGCTTAAAGTGGGGCAGTGATGATGAAACTCAAAAGTCGCATTATCAAAGTATGCAGTGGGCTAAGAAAAATCCGTGGATAGACAGTGATGATGGCTTTGATTACGCTAAAACATTAGCAAATCTCACGCTTCCTCCAACGTTACATATTGCGGCAGTAAAAGATAAAGCATTGGCACAGCCTATCGATATTCAAAAGTTTATTGATGAGTCAGGTACTGGGGTGCAAAAAATGCAAATATATGGCCGCCGCTTTGGGCACAAAGTAGATTACGACCATATTAATATGCTTACCCATCCACAGGCACGCCAAGAACAATTTATAGATGTGCTTAATTGGTTTGAGGCAACGAGAGCAAACTAAGTAAAGGGGCTTCATAACGCTGCCATTTATCAAGGCTTTTGTTATTTACAGGTTGCCTGATGGCATGTTTACTGAGCGTTGTAACGGCGCTTTTATTTTTGTAAAAGTCTAAACAAGTCTGTTCAAATTCACAGCCAGTAAAACTCAATAGTGTGGTTAATTGATCTTTAGGGTTTTCAATTAACTGCTCATAACTTAAATTATAAATAGCTAAGCGGTTAAATTGCTGCCAATGGCTCATCAGTTTTTCATAAAGCTGATGGTACAAAGTAAATTCATTTAAATCACAAAAATAGGGTTCGTTTTCAGCAAAGTAATTAGTAAACACTGAAAATGCGGTTGCATGAAAGTTGCGACTCAGATTAATAAACTTAGCATCTGGGAATAAAATATAAATTAACCCTAAGTTTTGGTAGTTGCTAGGCAGTTTATTGATCACAAATGCGCAATTGCTCCCAGAAGAACTTAAGGTATCTAAATATATAGCTCTGGCTTGGTTAATTAAAGGCGTTGTTAGCTTAGTTAAGCATTGAGGGTAGCGTAACCCTGTTTTATGCTCTAAAAAAGCGACTACCTTATTACTAATACTGGTGTCTTCTCCAAGCGTTGCCCATTGACTGTGTCCTGCTAACATCTGCTCCAGTAAGGTTGAGCCGCTTCGTGGCATACCAATAATAAACACGGGCGTAACAGGATACTGCTTATTTAGGTTTGCTAAATTGAGCACACTTTCATTGTTATATTCAATAAGTTGATCATAAAACCCAATTAAATCTTCAGTATTAAATTCACTGAGTTTGTGTTGTTGCTGATTGGCAATCACAAAATAGTTAAATGCTTGATCAGTATCGTCTAACTTGTCGTAACTTTTAGCTAAAGCATAGTAGCAGACCATTTTTAAGCGTAGGTTATTTGTTTGCGTTAAAAAGTGGTGTAACTGATCGATGTAATTATTTGCTTTATTAAAGCGCCCTAATTGTACCAATTCAAATAAAACATAAGCCGTAACTGGTGCTACTCCAAGCTTTAATGCTTCCTCAAACGTGGCATGCGCTTTATCAAGCTCGCCAAAGGTTAAATAGTGCTGGGCTAAATAATAATGAGTGTCTGGGTTGTCTGCGGCAATACTGGTTGCGTATTCGAGTACTTTTTGCGCATCTTCAGGAGAGTTGACCGCATTAAATGCATCACTTAGTGCATACAAAGGTTCTAATGCATAAGGGAGATGCTGACACGCTCGTTGTAGTATATAAACAGCGGCATCAAATTGTTCTAAACGCAGTGCTACTTTACCTAAGCCAAACAGGGCGTCACCATTATCAGGCTCTGCTTGTAATAGCATTTTGTAATGAAACTCAGCTTCTCTGAGCTTGTTTTGTGATAATAACTGGTCCGCTTTTTTTAGTAGCATAATACAACTAATATTCTTTTTAATTACTATAACCCCAAAGTCACAAAAAATGCGAGTGTAAAAGTCATTTTAAATGGGTTTATAAAGGGCAATAAAAAGGCGAAATGCATTACACATTTCGCCTTTGATTATCATTAACACATGTTAGAAAGTATAGGTTGCTTTAGCGTAGTAAAAGCCACCATTAATTCCGTATGGAGATGTTTCGTAGTACTTACCACCCCAGTTGTTATTTGGTGCCACTGTGAAATCAAGTTTCTCTGCTTCTTGATCCAGTAAGTTTTGTGCACCCAATGAGAAGCTAATTGAGTCATTCATGAAGTAGGTTACTTCTACATCTAACGTGACTGCTGCGTCAGCCATTTTAGCTGTTTCATCATAATCTACGTGAACGCCTTGGTATTCGCCAAAGTAGTTAAGGCGAGAAAATGCTGAAAAGCTTTCCCATTGTTGTGCCCAGCTCAGTGTTGCACGGTGATTAGGTAAGTCATTTTCAAGACGACTTACTTTAAATGCACCAGTTATATTACTTGAGCGTGTTACTTCTGTTTCATTCCAGTTGTACGCTAAGCTAAATGTAGAGCTACCACTGAACAATTCAGCTGAGTAGTTAGCAACTAAATCAACACCTTGTGTAGTGGTGTCAAAGTCATTAGTAAAGAAACTAACTTGCGCAAGGTTTTGTACGTTAGGTACGCCCGCAGCTTCAAGCGTGTCTTTATCTGCTTGGCTAAGTTCAATTTTATCTGATTGGCTAATACGGTCATCTACTTGGATGTTGTAGTAATCAACCGTTAAGAATAAATCGCCAATAGTATACACCGCACCAAAGGTATAGCTTTGTGATTCTTCAGGCTCAAGTTCAGTACCACCTAGTTGGATAGCAATTGGGTTTGTAGGTGGTAACAATGCCGAATCTACTAGTACACCACTGCTTAAGTTAGTTTGTACGTTACTAACATTCGCTTGGCCAACGGTAGGCGCACGGAAACCGGTGCTGATAGAGCCACGAATATTTAGATCTTCAGTCAAGTGGTATTGACCCATTAACTTATAGTTAGTGGTTGAACCAAAGGTATCGTAATCTTCGTAGCGAAGCGCTAAGCCCATTAAGAACTCTTCAGTAAATGGCGCTTCAATATCAATATAAGCTGCATAGTTACGACGGTCATATTCGCCTGCATCTGATGGTTTAAATCCAGGGAAACCGTTAGAACCTATACCAAAACCTTGATCAGTTAATGGACCTGCAATAAACGAAGCCTCATCACCTGCCACTACGGTAAAGGTTTCTTCATGCCACTCTAAACCACCGGCAATGTTTACATCGTAAGCTAAATCAAAGTCAAACCCTTTTGAAATATCAAAATTAAAGTTTTTCTCTAATTGTTCATATTTACCTGGGCTAAAATCACGCGGGCTATCTGGACCCAGTGAAGCATTGATTGTGTCGTATATAAAGTAGCGAGATTCGTTATACCCTACCGTACCACTTAGATCATAATAAGCGCCTTCTAAAAAGCCGCCAGTAAACTCACCTTTAGTACCGATAGTAAGTGACGTATCTGTAATATTACCACCAAAGTTTGGTGTAAAACCGCCCGGAAGCATTTCGTTAAATGCGAAACAATCAGGGTTATTTGCTACACCATTAATGTAGTCAGGGTTATCAAGAACGTTGTCATCAATCATAATGGTTGGACAGTTACCGCTCATATCACCGGTTAAATCACCAACAAGCAGTGTTTCGCCACCATCGTTTGAGTATGCACCAGGGCGAGTATGCGGGTTACGGTAATAAAAACCACCACGTACATCACGCTCAGAATAGTTACCAAACATATAAAATTGTGAGTCATTAGTTAGCTCTAAACCAACATTACCAAAGATAGAGATGTCGTCATCTACCTCTGGTGCACCCCATACTTGAGTGATCGGAGCAATGTCTGGTACTCCAGCCTTGATAAGTTGAGTTGCATCGTAGCGTTGAACTGAACGGCTGGTCGCATCGGCTGTTTTGTACTGAAAGCTTAAATTTGCAAAACCGCTATCGGTAAACGGTAAACCCACATTACCTGAAATTTGGGTTGTATCACCGTCGCCCTCGTAATATTGGCCTTTACGAACTTCAAATGACCCGCCTTCTGAGGCATCTTTAAGTTGGAAATTTAAAACCCCAGCAATCGCATCAGAACCATATTGTGCAGCGGCACCATCACGAAGTACTTCTACTTGTTTCAGTGCAATACTTGGAATTACTGAAATATCAGCACCTTGCGCACCATCGTTAATACCACCACCTAAAAAGGCGATAACTGAAGCACGGTGACGACGTTTACCGTTAAGTAAAATTAGTGTGCTATCTGAAGGTAGTCCGCGTAAGTTTGCAGGGCGCACTAATGAAGCAGCATCACTGATTGGCATTGAGTGTACGTTTAAAGAAGGAATAGCCCCTTTTAATAGCTCTAGCATATCAGTGTTACCTGATTTACTTAGCTCTTCACCACCAATAATATCGATAGGTACAGGAGAGTCACCAATAGAACGAGGCGCAGAGCGCGTACCTACTACGGCAATTTTTTCTACATTTTTGTTAACTTTAACTTCGGTTTGCTCTTCTTGAGCAATTGCTGAACCAGAAACAAATAAGCCTGCGGCTGTTGTTGCTAGAGCAAATTTGATGGCCTGTTGAAGCGCATTGCTTTTTAATTTCATTCTAAATATCCCCAGTTAGAATTGATTTGTATAGTCTATTTAATGACTTTATTGTGGACGGTTCACATTCAATGGGGAGCAGATATTGCTAACTCACTCCTAAAAGCTTAATAAACTAAGCGCACCTCCTGTGAGTCCTCGAAATAGACTATAGATAAAAAAACTAAAGAGGGCAATGGGTAATTAACCACTATTTAACAAGTTGAAACAAATGATTTATCTAAAAATAACGCAGAGTTAATCATAAGTAGGGCAGGGAAAAGGTGTAAAAGCAGGCATTGATACATAGTTATTAATTAAATAAGCTATTTTAGCTACTTTCTATTATTGAATTAAACTGACTTGCTATTGATATTTTCACCATGATGTTTTTTCCACTGTGCAAGTTTTTCTTTGTACTCATCCCATACACATGGACAGCAACTACCGCCGCCGCAGCACTCATCAGATTTTGGCCTTTCGGGTTTAGTGTTGGGTATGTTTTTTTGCATGTTTTTAATTAAAACTGAGGAAAATGAACTTTAAGAATAAATGATTGAATAAAGCGTGTAAATTATTCTTTGTGAACTGAAAGCGCTGTGTGAGAATACAGGCTATGCGATTATATAAAGTTATCCATCGTGCACCTTGGCGGGTTGCTAAAATAAGTAAAAAGCGACAACAACTACGCTTTCGTCGTGCTATGGTCGCGCTTAAAATTGCGCTTGCCCAAGAAAGGCAAGAAACCAAAGAAATGCTAATAATTTATAGGCGTTATACCCAAGGGCAAACAAATAAAGCAGAACTAAAACGCGCCAACGAACAGTTTGTTGATATATTAAAAGGACTAGGGCTAGGCGTTTTTGCGTTATTACCGTTTGCACCATTAACTATTCCACTGGTTGTTAAACTAGGTCAGTTAGTAGGTGTTGATGTATTGCCGAGTTCTTTTAGTATGAATAAGCCGATTAAAGAAATTGATCAAGAAATTGCTCAACAAAACCAAGAGCAAGACTCAACGCCCTCAAAGAAGAAGTAAGCTAGCAGAACATAATTAGCTATACCTTTTAATAGTGCTTATTGTTATGCTAAGGCATCATTTTCTATTATGTGAGTCATTTAATGAGTGCTTTACTTCGTCATACCTCTTCAGGAATTCCTCTATCATTTATCGTTAAAAACGAACTAACCGATTGGCTTACGCAGCAACCGAGTTTTGTACAGCGCTGGCTAGCAAACACAGATTTTGAAAAATCAGGACTCGCACTAGTACCAAACCCAGAAACGGGTGAACTAAGTCAGGTATTTTGTGTAATGCAAAGCACTGATGATTTTTGGGCCGCTGGCGAGCTTGCCAGTAAATTACCTGCGGGTTGTTATCAAATTCAAGGTGATGAGTCTTTAGTTGCTCAACTTGCTTTAGGCTTTGTCTTAGGTGGTTATGAGTTTAGTGAGTACAAGCAAAAAGCCACAGCAAAAGCTCAGCTTGGCATTGCTGATAAAACATTATATGAACAAGTAAAACAACAAGCGGACGCCATTAATTTAGCACGCGATTTAGTTAATACCCCAGCTGCTGATATGATGCCGCAGCATTTATCGCAGGTAATGAGTGACCTAGCAGATACATTCGACGGTGAATTTTCGCAGTGGATAGGTGATGAGTTATTAGAGCAAAATTACCCAACTATTCACATGGTAGGGCGCGCGAGTGAAAATAAACCACGATTACTTGACTTGAAATGGGGGGCAGTCGATGCGCCACAAATTACGTTAGTCGGTAAAGGCGTGTGTTTTGATTCCGGTGGACTGGATTTAAAACCTAGTTCAGGCATGCGCAACATGAAAAAAGACATGGGTGGGGCCGCGCATGTTATTGCCCTGGCTCAGCTAATTATGGCCGCTAACTTACCAATACGCCTTCGTGTTTTAGTGCCTGCGGTTGAAAATGCTGTTTCGCGTAATGCATTTCGCCCTGGCGATGTAGTAAAAACCCGTAAAGGTATTATGGTCGAAATAGACAATACCGATGCAGAAGGGCGACTAGTGCTGTGTGATGCACTAAGCGAAGCACAAAACGATGATCCTGAATTAATCATTGATTTTGCTACACTAACTGGTGCGTGCCGTATTGCGTTAGGTACGGAGTTACCGGGGTTTTTCTCAACGGATCGCGCTGTAGCAAATGCCATTATGGACTCGGGAATGCAAGTTAACGACCCTGTTTGGCAATTGCCGTTATTCGAACAATACAAACCATTTTTGAAAAGCGATGTGGCTGATATGGCTAACTGTGCAAGTACGCCATTTGGTGGCGCAATAACCGCTGCGCTTTATTTGAAAGAGTTTATAGAGCCAAATACACCATGGGTTCACTTTGACGTAATGGCATGGAATTTACGTGCATTACCCGGGCGTCCAGCTGGTGGTGAAGCACTGGGTATTCGTGCAGTATTTACTTACCTACAAAATCGATTTAACTAACCTGAACTTGGATTAAGGTTTACCTTGAGTTATTTGATGTTAAAGTGCATATAACTCAAGGGGTAAGCCATCTGGATCGGCAAAAAAGGTGAATTTTTTGCCGGTTATTTCATCTTCTCTAATATTTTCGACGATGACATTGTGTGACTCTAAATAATGTTTAGCAGTATTAATACACCCAACTTTAAATGCTAAATGTCTAAGTCCTTGTGCTTCGGGGTAGCTTGGTCTACTTGGCGCATCATTAAACGAAAATAATTCTAACTGACTACCATCAGGTAAAGCTAAATCGAGTTTGTAAGACTGACGCTGTGCACGATAATGCTCATTAATAATCGTGAGTTTTAATATTTCACTATAAAAATGTTTAGAGCGTGGGTAGTTGCTACAAATGATGGCTACATGATGAATGCCTAGTAGTTGCATATATTTTCCTTAAAAAGCAAAAAGCGCACTAAAAGCAGTGCGCTGTTTATCAATACATGTGCATGGTCATATATATTAGCTTTTAGCTAGGCTCTGCGTCTTTACACGCTTTTACAGCCGGTGCAACAAGCTCTAAACCCGTTTTATCACACGGTGGAAGCTCAGCATCACTAATAGCAATAGGCGTTACTCGCTCGCCCCATTTTATATAGCTTGCCGCCCAAGTAAGGCCAGCCCCAAATGCCGCCGACATAATGTTTGCATGCGGTTTAATTAAGCCTTGCTCAACGGCTTCGCACAATGCAATTGCAATGGTGGCAGCAGAGGTGTTGCCATATTCACCAATATTGACCATTACTTTTTCGTCATCCACTTTTAAGCGATTTTGAATAGCTTGAATAATGCGTAGATTGGCTTGATGCGGAACTAGTACATCGATATCGTCTAACTTAAGATTGGCTTGTTCAAGCACGTCGTCACAGGCTTCACTCATGCCTTTAACGGCACGTTTAAATATTTCACGGCCTTCAAATAAAAGGTCTGATGGACCAATTGGCTCATATTTATTTAAATCACTGCCAAAATTAGTAATGTGTAAAATATCACGATCTTCGCTGTCACAACCGGTTTTAGTCCCTAATAAGCCTGCAGGTGTTTCTGCTGCTTCAAGCACAACGGCACCGGCACCATCACCAAATAATACTGCGCTGTCGCGTCGTGCCCAGTTTACATACCACGTCATGCGCTCAGCCGCGATAACGACAGCTTTTTTGATCATGCCAGCTTGAATTTGCGCTGTTGCAGCTTGTAAAGCATATAAGAAACCAGAACATGCAGCGTTAGTATCCATGGCTGCAGCGCCTGTGGCACCAATATTTTTTTGTACTAATGAGGCGGTGTTTGCAACTACTGTTGAGGGGGTGCACGTTGCTAAAATAACTAAATCGATATCTTTTGCATCTACGCCAGCACAAGCAATGGCATGTTT
The DNA here is from genome assembly GCF_000518425.1 of Pseudoalteromonas sp. 23_GOM-1509m. Lineage (NCBI taxonomy): Bacteria > Pseudomonadati > Pseudomonadota > Gammaproteobacteria > Alteromonadales > Pseudoalteromonadaceae > Pseudoalteromonas > Pseudoalteromonas sp. 23_GOM-1509m. The sequence goes on along the minus strand of NZ_JADO01000009.1, from coordinate 81,168 downwards.
TGCAGCCACACTAGCAAGTTCAGCAGTACTTACATGGCTAACTCTTCGTGCCTTGATACCTGTGCGTGTGGTGATCCACTCATCGGTTGTATCTACAATTTCACTTATTTCGTCGTTGCTGATGCTTGCTGGTGGAATGCATTTACCCCAACCAGTGATATGTGCGTAAGGCATAGTGTGTTCTCTTAAAAGTGGTATGACGTGTTCGTCTAATGAGGACGTTATATCAAAAATTAGCTGTTAACACTAGTTTATAGCATGGTTTGCTTAGTAATTACTGCTATTTTACGGACTATTTGCTGCATTTTTGTTTAAAGGTAAGTGGCTTGTTTTTATTGTGTTAATTAAATGCTTTTAATGATTTTGCGTGTTTTACACTATAGCTCATAGGCTTTCTAAGCTTAATAGAATACGAATACTTTGTTGACCATATATGCTTGAGTGCGGCTGAGTGAGCAGCTAATATGGGGCGCATATTATGAAATCATTATTATAAAAAGCGTTATTTATAATGGATAACAAAGCAATGTATATTCAGTCAGGTGAATCTTATTGTGTTAATTAAAACCGATCCTGCTATTAGCCGGTTATTAATGCTACGCAGTGACGCCATTGCTGTGCAGCTTATTGCGGTGTTAAGCGTTTATTTTTTATTAGAGCATCAAATTGCGCTCATGCCGTTGCTAGCCGTTATTACGCTTGAGGCGGTTTTTCAGTTAGCAAGTATCTTTGCTTATAGAAATGTTAGCCAAGCAAAGCCTGTTGGCATGCTGATGCAACTGACCGCTGACGTACTTTTTTTAACTATTTTGTTGTCTTTAAGTGGCGGTGCAACTAACGCATTTGTGTCGTTATTATTGTTACCTATTATGATAGCGGCAATTACATTGAGCGCTCGTGGGCTTGCCTATATTGCTGTGCTGGCTATCGCTGCCTACAGCATGCTACTGATTAAAATGCCAGAGCATAGCATGCACCAAATGAACATGAGTGGCCACTTTATTGGTATGTGGGTTAATTTTGTTATCAGTGCCTGCGTGATTGCGTTGGTTATTGGTGCAATGAACCGTGCTTTACAACAACGTGAGCGCACTATTGCCAAAGTTAGAGAGAAACAGTTGCGTAGTGAACAACTGGTTACTCTCGATGGCGCAGCGGCGCAAATTACTCATCAATTAGCAACGCCTATTGCTAATTTACAATTATTGTTTGAAGAGCTTGTAGAAGAGTATCCCAACAATGAAATTATTCAGCAAATGCAATCACCCTTGCTGCAATGCCGCACTCAGCTTAATGATTTTAGAAAGCTCTCTATGCAGCTACGAGATAAAAACACGCAAACACCTATAAAAGCAGAGCAGCTGCAAAATCAAATTCATGATACGTTGCTATTACAATACCCTAATCAACAAATAAACTGGCTTAATGAGGCGCCTAAAGCCACATTAAAAAGTGATGCCATGCTGCTACCTGCTATTTTAAACTTATTACAAAATGCAGCGCTTGCTAACGAAAAAAAAGGCCAAATGCAATTAGAGTTGAGTTGGCAACAGCCAGATGCGCAAAGTATTGCGTTAATTATTCGGGATTTTGGCTCTGGTTTTTTATCCTCAGAGTTAGCGGAGTTAGGCGGGCAGCTCATGCCCAGCGAGCAAGGCATGGGAATAGCGGTTATGCTATCAAATGTCACGTTTGAGCGTTTAAATGGTTCGTTAACTGTTTATAATCACCCCGATGGTGGGGCGGTGGCCAAGATACAAATGCCACTATTAATAACCGAGTCGGCGCTATGAAGCTGCTAATTATTGAAGATGACATTAACCTTGCTACCACTTTGGCAAGGCGCTTAACAAAACACAGCTTTAACTGTGAGGTTGCACATAACCAAACAGAGGCTTTACTTAGGGCTCGCCAGCAGCAACCTGATTGTATTTTATTAGATATGAAGTTAGAAGATGAAAATGGGCTGGCGCTTATTGCACCGCTGCGACACTTGTTACCCAAGGCGCATATTGTATTGCTTACCGGCTTTGCAAGTATAGCTACAGCCGTAGAGGCGATGCGCTTGGGCGCTAATGACTATTTAACTAAGCCTGTCGATATGGCAAGCTTATTAAAAGCGCTAAAAGTAGAGCCGGTATCGACAGTAACCGAAATTCCTGAAGAGGTTATGTCACCCGAGCGTTTAGAGTGGGAGCATATTCAACATGTATTACACAGTAACAACGGTAATGTATCAATGACTGCAAGGCAGCTTAATATGCATAGACGCACTTTGCAGCGCAAGCTACAAAAAAAACCTGTGCAGCAATAAGCCCTCACTTGAGCAAGCAATTAATGACTCATACCGCCGCGCTAATAAAAAGCCAAAAAATTATACTGTTCGACGCCCAGTGCAAGCTTTGTAGTGCGTGGTGTAATTTTATTATTGCTCACGATCCTCAGGCCATGTTTAAACTGTGCAGTGTACAATCGCCAAAAGGACAACAAATATTAATGCACTTTGGCTATTCGACAACTGATTTTGCCTCTATGGTTTACATTGAAAACGCTCAAGCATTTATACAAAGCCATGCATTTTTTGAGGTGATTAAACAGCTAGGCTATCCGTGGAAACTTAGTGGTATATTTAGTGTGTTGCCAAATCGTTTTAACAATTGGCTTTATGATAAAATTGCATCAAATCGATATACCTTATTTGGTAAATATCACTATTGCAGGATCCCTTCAAAGCAAGACCAAGCCCACTATTTATAAGTGCTTTAATAGATGCCTGAATGTATTGGCTGTGCTAAAATCGCGGCGTTTAAATTTAAGCATTAAAAAGGCACTTACATGGCAAATACGGCGCACGCACTGCATATTTTAGTAAAACATAAAGAGATTGCAGAAGACATCATCAAGCAATTAGGCAAAGGCGCAAAGTTTCAAACTTTAGCTAAAAAGTATTCGTCATGCCCATCGGGTAAAAAAGGCGGTGATTTAGGTGAGTTTAGACGAGGCCAAATGGTTCCACAGTTTGATAAGGTTGCCTTTAGTGGTGCAATTTTAGAACCGCATTTAGTAAAAACGAAATTTGGTTGGCATGTGATTAAGGTGCTTTATCGTACATAAACTAACGCAATTTTAAGTTGCCGCTATACTTATCATTTGTTTAGTTTGTTACATTGCTAAAGCAACTTGGAATAACTATGAAGCTTATTATTTTATGCTGCAGTTTAATTTTAATGGCAGTGTCATTTTTTGCCAGTAGCACTGAGCAAACGATCACCCTTAAGCTTGGCAAACCAAGCACCCAAGACATACCAAAAAACCACTATATTTTAACATTATTAGAAAAGAGCTTTGCAAAGGTTAATGTAAAGCTCAATATTGCTTATAGTCTTGAGCCAATGAATACTAAAAGAATTTTAGAAGAGCTCACACGTAACGATGATGTTAATTTAGCTTGGTTAACTTTGCCAAACTCCCTTGCAGAGCAAAGACATTTAATCCGCACAAGTTATCCTATTTATAATGGGCTGCATTCAAAGCGCTTGCTCATGGTTAAACAAAGCCGGTTGGGCGAATTTTCAGATATAAAAACCCTTGAACAACTAAAGCCGTTCATAGCCTTACAAAAGCAAAGTTGGTCTGATTATTATGTATTAAAAAACAATGGCTTAACAGTTAATGGTGATTTGAGTTATGAAAGCATGTTAAAAGCGTTAGATGAAGGACTTGGCGATTATTTTCCGCGTTCAGTAACTGCTATAAAAGCCGAAATACGTAAACATCCTCAGTATAACTTTGTTATTGAGCCTCATATTATGCTGCAATACGATAATTACTATTATTTTTACGCAAACGAAAATAACAAAGCAATCATTGAGTTATTAGAGCAAGGCTTAACAAAGTTAGCAGATAGCGGCGAGTTAAATGCGCTTTATGAGCACTATTATCGTGATGTTGAGGACGGGCTTAATTTAAATAACAGACGGGTGTTTAACTTAAAAAATTAATAAGGTTAGGCCGCAAAATGTAGCCTAACCCGAAAAATTATTGCTCCTGCTTGGCTTCTTCTTCACTTATTTGCTTAAGTGCTTGAATAAACGATTCACTCGGTTGCCCACCGGTAAGCGCGTACTTATCATTTATAATGAAAGTAGGTACTGAGGTTATTCCCATTTGTTTAAAGTTATTTTGCTCTTGGCGTACCGCTTGTACGTATTTATCTGAGTGTAAAATTTCTCTGGCTGTGTCTTTGTTAAGGCCGACTTTTTCTACCACATCCAGTAACGCATCTTCTTGATTTAAATATTTTAAATCGGTGAAGTGTGCTTCAAAAAACGCCAATTTCAGCTCAGTTTGTTTGCCTTCTTCACGCGCCCACATTAGCAAGCGGTGTAGATCAAAGCTGTTGATCATGATGCGTTTACCGTCAAAATTAAAGGTAAACCCAGCTCGTTCACCCGCATCCGCCATGTTTTGACGATTTCGCGCACTTTCTTCTTCAGTTAAACTGTATTTTTGCTGCAAGTGCTCGTTTAAGTCTTGTCCTTCAAGTGGCATATCTGGATTAAGCTCAAAAGGGTGCCATGTAATATCCGCACTCATTTCGTCTTTTAATTCTGCCAATGCGGTTTCTAAGTTTTTATACCCAATAATACACCATGGGCACATTACATCTGAGACGATATCAATTTTTAAGTTTTTCATAGGGATCCTTGAAGGATTGCTTTTTAATAACAATGGATATTGGGATGAAGTTTAGTTTATCAATCATTGAACATAAAAAGAGCAGCGAAAGTGCTGCTCGTTTATTGAATGTTTTCAGGTTAGCTGTTCAAGCCAAATGGGTCGTCAATGCTGTGGCTTGGCTGGGTAAACCAACGCGGGCCGTCATCTGTCATATAGAAGTGATCTTCTAATCTCACACCAAATTCATCTGGAATAACCAGCATTGGCTCGTTACTAAAACACATGCCTGTGGCAAGCGGGGTTTTATCGCCGCCCACTAAGTATGGCCATTCATGAATGTCTAAGCCAATACCATGGCCTGTGCGGTGTGGGCAACCTGGTGTTTGGTATTCAGGGCCTAAGCCTTGAGCTGCTAAGTAGCTGCGAGCTGCTTCGTCAACCGATTCACAGGTTTCGCCAAGGGCGGCTTGATTGAAAGCTGCTAACTGGGCCGCTTTTTCAAAATCCCAAAATAGGCGTTGGCGGCTGTTGGCTTCACCAAATACATAAGTGCGGGTAATATCAGAAAGGTAATCGTGTACTTTGCATCCGGTATCAATAAGCACCATGTCGCCTTTTTTCAAAATTTGTGGATCTTTTACACCATGTGGGAATGAGGTAGCAAGGCCAAACAATACAATACAGAAGTAATTTCCCGGGGCACCTACTTTTTGATGCGCTTTTTTTATAAATTCTTCGACTTCTACGGTGCTAATACCTTCATAAAGCATACTAGCGGTGGCTTTATGAACCGCTAAAGTCATATCCATGGCGCATTGCATTAATGCTAATTCATTGGCTGATTTATGCATTCTACAATGTGCGGTTACAGGTTGTGCGTTAACTAGTTTTAATCCTGAACTGGCTTTATTGATGCCATCAAAAATAAAAAACTGTGCGCTTTCATCAATGCCCACGGTAGCGGTGTCGCTAATATTAAGCTGTTTCAGCACTTTAACGAATAGCTCAAAAGGGTTCTCGTGTTCCTGCCAGCCGTGTATTGGGCCATCAATGACTTTAAAGCCATTTAAAGAGCCAATTTCAAAATGGGGGGCAATGTATTGCACCTCACCCATAGCGGGTAAAATAGCGCCGACTAGTCGTTCACTGGCGTACCATTTCATACCGGTAAAATACGTTAAGTTGGTACCTGCATTTAAATATATCGCATCAATATTATTAGCTTGCATATAAGCTTGCGCTTTGGCCATACGCACTAAATACTCATCGGCCTGAATTGGCGTTACTGAGTGGGTCATATTGCTTAAACTAGCAAGTGCTTGTTCGGGTGTGTGTGTACCAATACCAACTGTGGTCATATATTTCTCCTACAAAATTTTGCATAGTGTGTAGGCTAAATGCGTTCAATTCAAATTAATTGCGATTAGTGAACAAGGGATTGAACAAATAGGGGGAGTTATCAAGTCCCTCATTCCCAGGGACTTGATAACCTTGGGCTACTTTTTCGCGTAGGGTAAACGATTGAGCTTATTCGCCGTGTGGTAGCTATCTAATCCGGTTACTGCAACGGTATCGATGGCTTGTAAGTCTAAAAAGCCATCACTTTGGAGTGCTGATTTATCTACGTACACGTCCATTATTTCGCCAATAACCAGCTCAGTGCCATTAACAGCTAAATGCTGATTCTCTACAAATTTTACTGCGTATTTTAGTCGGCTTTGTGCAACAAAAGGCGCTTTAAAGTCGTTTAAGTACTCTGTTTTTAAACCCGTTGCATCAAACTCAGACTCATCTTTAGCGTAACGTGCCGATGTTTGGTGTGCCTGCTGGTAAATATCACTATTTACTTGGTTAATAGTATAAACGCCTGTTTCTATAATATTTTCGAATGTATGCCTTGGTACGCTGTGTGGACGCATTATCATGCCCACTAGTGGTGGGTGTGCGCCTAAATGAATAACTGAACTGACAATGGCTAGATTGGTATTACCTTGTAAGTCTTGTGTGCCAATTAAGTTTGCACTTTTAAACCCTGAAAGTGAGTTGATAAAGTGTGTACGGGTATGTTTTTCAAGTGCGGCTATGCGGTCTTTCGAAAAATGCATGTGTTTGTTCCTTACCATTTTATGGTGTTTCCTTGCCAATCTAGGTAGGCAGGTTCGCCGTTGAGTTCTAGCTGTGGGTTTTCGTAAGTAAATTTAAATAATTGCTGCGCGACAAAATCAGGGGTAAACAGTTTATCTGCGGGCACATTTTTTTGAAATGGCTTAGAGAGCTGTGTATCTGTAGTACCCGGGTGAAATAAAACAAGTTTGGTATTTTTAGCGCGACGAGCAAGTTCAATGGCGGCTGTTTTAAATAACATGTTCAGCGCAGACTTAGATGCGCGATAGGTATACCAGCCACCCAATTTATTGTCGTTAATACTGCCTACACGAGCGCTCAAAGCAGTAATTGTGCAGTGAGTTTTATGATTAAGCAGCGGCACTATACTTTGTAAGCACAGCAGGGGTACAAGCGTATTAGAGTGCAAAAGCTGCATAAAATAATCACTGTTAATTTCTTCGAGCTTTTTTTCCGGCATGTGCTGGTCGTTATGTAATTGACCATTAAATATTATTACCTGAGCAAGCTCAATTTGTTGTGACTTTAACGACTGGGTTAGCTCATTTAGGCTTTGCGCCGAGTAGTCGCTGTTGAAATAGGTTACCTTGTCATCATTATGCTCAATATTCGATGAGCTGACACAAATTATATTAAATTGTGTTGCTTGCTGATTTAAATGATTTACGTAGGATTGTGCAATGGCGCTACTGGCGCCAAATAAAATCACTGTTTTCATTTTTCACCTTTAGATTTCATATTGCATTGACCATTACTACACTGCGCATTGGGCATTAAAAAACGGCTAATGTGGTGACGATATTTTGCAAAAAAAGTGTAAGCATGATCGGCAAAAAAGCGAATTACTGGCAAACGAATTATTTTAAGCCAGCGGTATTTTCCAACGATGCGCCAAGCTTGATAAGTGACGTCTAAGCCGTAAATCATCTGCCCCTTATCAGTTTGGGCGTGCAATAAATCCATGGCATTTTGTTTATCAATTGCGGGAAAACGCTCACTAAAATCATCAGCGTTTAAATCTTCTAGTGTAATTTTATGATCAACATCGGCACGTTTTAAATGTTGCATTTCTGCATTGCACAGTGGGCAATTGCCATCGTAAAAAATGATCATGTTATCGCTTTGTGTTTATTTTACATATGCTTTTTTACGACAAGACAATGCAAATGGATCTATTAAATATTCCCTCTTAGTGATATTAATAGGTCTCCAAGAAACGAAGGAGAGCTAGAAATGAGTGAACAATATGCCGCCTTGCGAGGTAATGTTAATCTACTTGGTCAATTATTAGGACAAACTATTAAAGATGCCCAAGGACAAGAGATTTTAGATAAAGTAGAAGAAATTCGGGCTTTATCAAAATCATCTCGCAGTGGCAATGAAGCCGATCGCCAAGCGTTAATTGATGTACTCCATGCGCTCAGTGATGAGGAGCTTTTACCGGTTGCCCGTTCATTTAATCATTTTTTAAACTTAGCTAATGTTGCAGAGCAGTTTCATACCGTATCACGTTTTAATGATGTTGGTTTTTGCCAACTAAATCCTCTCACTCAAACATTAAAAACGTTAGCAGCAAAGGCCGAACAAGGTCAGCTTAATCATAATCATTTAGCCGACACACTCTCAAAACTCCACATAAACTTAGTACTAACCGCTCACCCAACCGAAGTGACTCGCCGTACTATTATTAACAAACATGTTGAACTAAGCGACTGTTTAGCATCACTTGAGCGCACCGATAACCTTGCGCAAGAGCGCGAAGCGATATTAAATCGAATTGCGCAGCTAATTAGCCAAGCTTGGCATACTGACGATATTCGTCGTTCTCGCCCAAGCCCTGTTGATGAAGCTAAATGGGGCTATGCGGTAATTGAAAATAGCTTATGGGATGCCGTGCCACGTTTTTTACGTGAGTTTAGCCAGCATGTTAAACAGCATTTGAGCCTTGAGCTACCAGCTAACTACAGTCCGATAGAATTTATGTCATGGATGGGGGGGGATCGAGATGGTAACCCGTTTGTAACCGCCGAGGTGACAAAGCAAGTACTCGATCATGGCCGTTGGATGGCGCTGGATTTATACCAGCGTGATTTAGAAACTTTGTGTGCTGAACTTTCTATGTCTGATGCCAGCGATGAGCTTATTAAACTGGCAGGGCAAGAGTTTGAACCTTATCGAGCCGTGCTTAAAGAGCTTAAAAATCAAGTGGCTGAAACAGTAATGTACTTAAGCGCTAAAATTAAAAATAAGCGTACTGAGTCGCAAGATTTAATTACTGATATTAACCAAATTAAGCACCCAATTGAGGTGTGTTATCGCTCATTATTAAAATGCAATATGCAAGTGGTTGCTGATGGCTTGCTATTAGATGTGATCCATCGTGTAAATAGCTTTGGTTTGCGTTTGGCTAAACTGGATGTGCGACAAGATTCGTCAAGACACAGCGATGTGTTTTCAGAATTAACTCGTCATTTAGGTATTGGCGATTACAATCAATGGGAAGAGCAAGACAAACAAGCTTTTTTACTGACAGAGCTAAATTCACGTCGTCCGCTTATTCCTAGGCATTGGCAACCAAGTCCAGAAGTGCAAGAGGTGCTCGACACCTTTGATGTTATTGCACAGCAAGATGAAAAAACCTTTGGTTTATACATTATCTCTATGGCACGAACCGCCTCTGACATATTAGCAGTGCAGCTATTACTTAAAGAGTCTGGCTGTGGTTTTGAACTGCCCGTGGCGCCTTTATTTGAAACCTTGGACGATTTAAACGATGGCCACAACGTCATCACTACGCTTTTAAATAACGAGTGGTACCGTGGACACATCAAAAACACCCAAAATGTAATGATTGGCTATTCAGACTCAGCCAAAGATGCAGGCATGATGGCTGCTGGTTGGGCACAATATGAGGCAATGGATAAGCTCGTACAACTAGCGGATGAACGCGGTATTGAGCTTATTTTATTCCATGGACGTGGTGGTACGGTTGGACGTGGTGGTGCGCCTGCTGCACAAGCATTGCATTCTCAGCCGCCGGGGTCGTTAAAAGGCGGGCTTAGGGTAACAGAGCAAGGTGAGATGATCCGCTTTAAGTTTGGATTACCCAATGTGGCATTACAAAGCTTAAATATTTATGCAGGTGCGGTACTACAAAGTAATTTATTGCCACCACCAGAGCCTAAATCACAGTGGCGCGAAGTAATGGCATTAATTAGCGATGTGTCGTGTGAGCATTACCGTAATGTGGTGCGCCACGATGAAAACTTTGTGCCTTACTTTAGAATGGCGACACCTGAATTAGAACTGTCAAAACTACCGTTAGGCTCAAGGCCTGCAAAACGAAATCCAAATGGAGGGGTTGAGAGCTTACGTGCTATTCCATGGATTTTTGCGTGGAGTCAAAACCGGTTAATGTTACCTGCATGGTTAGGTGCATTAAGTGGACTTAAAGCCGCGCTTGAAAAATATGGGATTGAAACCTTAAGCGAAATGAGTTTGCAATGGCCGTTCTTTAGAGCACGTTTAGAAATGCTAGAAATGGTATTTAGTAAAGCGGATAGCTGGTTGAGTGAGCATTACGATAATGCGCTGGTGGAAGAGATGTATAAGCCTTTAGGTGTTGCCTTGCGAGAGGAACTTGGTGAGGCGATGACGTTAGTGCAATCATTAAGCCCACAAAAAAGCTTATTGGCTGATCAGCCTTGGATCAAAGAGTCTATTGGGCTTAGAAATCCATACACCGACCCGCTTAATGTATTACAAGTTGAGTTATTACGTCGCTCTCGCGGCGATGATAAAGGCAATGAAAACGATATAGACAATGCCTTGATGATCACTATGACCGGTATTGCAGCGGGTATGCGAAATACAGGTTAATTTTTATTTTAATAAAATAAAAAAAGGGAACACGCGACGTGTTCCCTTTTTTTACGTTGAATAGGCTGGTATTTAGTTTGCCAACCTTTTACACTACTTAGCCATTGAACAAATAAAAACTATTATGGCTTCAGCAACTTTTAAAGTGCAACATAATACAGCACTTAGCAATTCACACATTTCATTAAACGTAGCGCAAACTCAAGCTCTACGCAGTCAATTAAAAACTCAACGCGGTATTTTATATTCAAGCGATATTAAAGCGCTTTGCACCGAGCTTAATGTTAGCGACGATGCATTATTACAAGGCTTAGTGCCTATGGCTTCAGAGTTTTCGGTTGCACCTATTTCCAAATTTCATGTCGGCGCAATTGTAAAAGGGCTCGATTCACAAGGAAACACCACTTTTTACTTTGGCGCTAACGCTGAGTTTGACCATCAAGCACTTAGTTTAGTGGTGCACGGTGAGCAATCTGCAATTAATAATGCCTGGTTAAATGGCGGTAAAAAAATTCTTAAAATAGCGATTAGTGATGTCCCATGTGGGTACTGTCGTCAATTTATGAATGAACTCGCTGATGCGAAAGAGCTTGATATTTTACTGCCAGCACAAAACTTTAAATTGGCAGAGTTATTACCTCATTCATTTGGACCAACCGATTTAGGCAATGAGCACAGCTTATTTAACCCAGCAGAGCAAACTAATTGTTTTGAAAACAAACAACTTGATGAAAAGCTGATGAGCTATGCTTTAGCGGCTTATGTGCCATACAGCCAAAATTACAGTGCAGTAAAAATAAGTACGTTTGAAAACGGTGATTTTTATGGCAGCTATGCAGAAAATGCAGCGTACAGCCCGAGTTTATCGCCATTACAAAGTGCTGTGAGTCAGTTGTTTTTAGCAGGACTGAGCTTTGATAAGCAAACAGTTAAATCAGTTACGTTATTAGAAACGGCTGGTCATGAAAACCAATCAGGGGTGGCAAAAGCCGTGTTAGCAAGCTTTACTGGCTTGCCAACACTTGAGGTTATTAGCGCAACATTAGCCAAGTAACACTTTAGCGGCTTCAAGTACCACGGCAACCGATTTTTTCTCAATCTCGCCGTGGTCTACGTTAGGAATTTCTTGACGTGTTCTATTTACTAATACACCTGCAACACAGGCTGCTTGTAGGCCAAGAGCGGCACACATAGTAAATAAAGTAGCCGATTCCATTTCGTAGTTCATCACGCCTAGTTTTTGCCATTCTTCACAGCTACCCTGTAATGACTTAGGAACATAACCAGAATGCGTATCGTAACGCTCTTGTCCTGGGTAGAAGGTATCGCTTGAAGCGGTGATACCGATATGAAAATCGATGTTTAGGTTTTCACAGGCTTTTACCATCGCTTGAGTGGCAAAAAAATCAGAAACAGCAGGGTAGCACAGCGGTGCAAAATGCTGACTCGCGCCATCCAAACGAACTGAGGCTTGGCTAATTAAAATATCGCCTTCGTTAATGTGCGGCTGAATCGCGCCTGTTGTGCCAATGCGAAGAAAGCTACGTACGCCAAGTTGAGCCAGTTCTTCAACCGCAATTGACGTTGAAGGGCCGCCGATACCGGTTGAACATACAACCACTGAGTGGCCGTTTAATTGGCCTAAATAAATGTGAAACTCACGCGTTTGAGCAAGGCAGGTTGGATTATCTAAGAACTGTGAAATGCGCGCTGCACGATCTGGATCCCCTGGAACAATAGCCAGTTTTGCACCTTTTAAATCATCAATACACAGTCCTAAGTGAAATACCTTTTCCATAACTAAGCCTTTTTAATAAGAGTTGTTGTCAATTTAACATGATTACGAGAAACCTAAATGAAGTACAGGACGGATGTCCGTATTGATTTATTCATCAACTCTGAATATTCAATCAATGGCTAAAATTACTAACAAAATGAGCCAGTTGACTTGTTTGCTCAGACACTATATTCATACCTCAGAGCAAACCAGTAGCTAGCCAAAAGAGTTGTTAGCTAAATTTTAAATTGTTTATATTCATAAGGTTAGTTAGTAGGTTTTGTATTGTTTTGCCACTGACCTAACCTCGCAAAACACAACGTTCAGTGATTTTTATAACCACAGACAATTAATTTTTAATTTATTCAGCGTTCGTCGTTTTGCATAACTACTCAATAATAGACAAGATATTCAGATTGAAAAAGGGTTTACAATGAGCACACAATTTCAAGCATTTAAAAATAAAGTTGAACACTGTTTATGTGCACCTGGCGACGGTGTATTTACGGTTAATACGGCAAAAGAACGCAAAGCAGCACTCAGAAATAAATTATATGGCCAAACTGAAAATGTCGATGCTTTATGGCGTGACTCGCTAAATGAATTACCTAACTCACCCCACAAAGCGGTTATGCTGGGGATTAGCTCTGATTGTGGTGGTGGTATTTTACGCGGTGCAAACTGGGGGCCTTTATTTTTACGTTCAGCTTTAATTGACCAGCAAACACAGTGTCGTTCATTTGATTTAGGTGATGTGCGCGTAATACCGCATTTATTACACGATAAATACTTAAACGAGGCAACAATTACCAATTGCCAAAAAGCGCTTTATGGCAATGACAATAACGATCATTTCGTAAGTCCACTGTCTATTACCGAAGATGTATGTGACAGCTTTTATGCAACATTCCAAGATAAAGGCATTTTTGGCATTGGTGGCGATCATTCTATTAGTTACCCGCTGACAAAAGCGTACTTAAAAGCCAAACGCGAGCAAGGTAAACGTACGGCAATTATTCATTTTGATGCTCACACCGACTTACTCGTAGAGCGTTTGGGTATCGATTTATGTTTTGGCTCTTGGTGTACCCATATTTTAGAATTTTTACCCGCGCCACATCATTTAATTCAATTTGGTATTCGCTCAAGTGGTAAGCCTAAATCACATTGGGAAAGTACCTTTGGCGTTAAACAGCACTGGGCTGCTGAAATTATTGAGCGTGGCGCAGCCGCTGTTGCTGCCGATACAATCGCGCAACTAAAGGCTGACAAGGTTGATGAAGTGTATGTAAGCTTTGATATTGACGCACTAGATGCTCAATTTGCCTCAGCAACAGGTACACCTGAAGAAAATGGATTAACACCACAGCATGCGCTTGATATTTTGTCAGCCATTGCCGATGAGTTTCCAATAACCGGTGCAGATATGATGGAAATCGCGCCGTTTACCGACAGCTCATTAGTGGGTCAATCAAGCTCAGAGACGACGCTTAGAGAAGGCGCTAAAATTTCAGCATTCTTAATTGCAGCAATGAATCGTTAATCCTAAAGGTCAAAATTGGCTATTTGTAAATAATCCGCTATATTAAATTTGCTTTTATCAAAAAAGTAACATCTTAAATTTTATATAGTGGGTTATTGTGACTAAGTGGTATTGTGTATTATTGCTCATTGTAAGTCATCATTGTGTGGCTAAACTTACTGTTGTAACAGAGAACTTCGCGCCTGCGCAGTATCTGGACGCGAATAACAATTTAGTAGGTGATGCTGCCGATAAAGTCCGATTAGTGCTTGATAGCGTAGGTATTGATTATTCAATTTCTGTAAACGATTGGAGTATGGCTTACAATATTGCACTGAGAGATCCCCAAACCTGTATATTTTCTATTTCTCGTTCGCCTGAGCGGGAACATAATTTTATTTGGTTTGCTAAGCTTGCCCAATTTGACACTAATTTTTACTCCCTTAAAAGCAAAGGTATTTCCTTAACTAATTTAGAGCAGGCAAAGCAATACCGTATTGCGGTTTTAAAAGATAACTACAGCCATCATTACTTACTTTCAAAGGGCTTTAAAGAAAACGAAAATTTAATGCTGTTTAGTAGTTTTGATAATATTTTTAAGATAATCCAAACCCGAAGTTCGAGTATTGATTTAGTTGTTATACCAGCGCAGCGAATAAACCATGAACAATCTCATTTATTAAATAAATTACAACTCGAATTACTCATGCCCATCAATGCCCATCAAGCCCCTTTATATTTCGCCTGTAATAAAAATCTACCCGATAACGTAAAGCAACAACTTAGCGCGGCTTTTTCTTCATATGAGTCTAAACTATAAATATTAAGCTTTTGATTTTTATTAGTTATTAATATTATTTAAATATCAATTGCCCTGTCTATAAAAGCGTCTATAATCCAGCTGCTTTTGCTTGTAAAAGCGATTATTTTGGAGTTATAAATGGGTGATTTAATCGGGATTGCGTTATTAATCTTGATGAGTGCGTTATTTGCGATGTCAGAAATTTCGATTGCCGCTTCACGCAAAATTAAGTTAAGAGTAATGGCGGACGAGGGCAATGTGCACGCTTTGGCGGTTTTAAAGCTGCAAGAGCAGCCTGGGGCTTTTTTCGCCATGATCCAAATTACGCTCAATGCGATTGCGATATTAGGCGGGATTGTTGGCGAGCAAGCATTGTCTCCTTACATGCAAGAAATACTACAGCTGTTTTATCAAGGTCCATTACTTGGGCAAATTAGCTTTGTATTATCGTTTTTAATTATTACCTCGTTATTTATTTTATTTGCCGATTTACTACCAAAGCGTTTAGCGATGATTTTACCTGAGGCCGTTGCCGTGAGGGTGGTGACAATTATGCGCTGGGTTACTTTTGCGCTCACGCCACTGGTATTATTTTTTAATGGCTTAACCAATATTGTTTTACGGGTGTTTAAAGTGCCCAGTGAACGTGAAGATATTGTGACCACTGAAGATATTGTTGCGATGATGGATGCTGGTGCTGAATATGGCAGTTTACAGCAACAAGAGTATGATTTAATAGGAAATGTATTTGATTTAGAAGCGCGTTTTTTATCAAGCGTTATGTCACCGCGTGAGCAAATTGTTTATTTTGATATTGATGAATCTAGCGACGATATAGCAAATAAAATTATAGATCATCCGCACAATCACTTTTTAGTGTGCAAAGGTAATCTTGATAAGTTAATTGGCTCTGTTGAGTCTAAAGATATTTTACGCCAAGTACTCAAAGGTGAGGCGGCAAATATTAACGATGACATGCTTGATAAAGATATTTTTTACTTGCCCGAAACATTGAGTTTATCTGAAGCGTTAAATGCGTTTAAAACCGCTGTGCATCCTTTTGCGGTGGTAGTTAATGAGTATGCTTTGGTGGTTGGGATTGTTACGGTTAAAGATTTAATGAAAGGTTTTATGGGCGATTTAATTACTCATCAAAGTGAAGAGTTAATTATTGAACGCGACGCGAGTTCTTGGTTAGTGGATGGCTTAACCCCGATTGTTGAGCTGGCGAAGGTACTTGAAATTGATGAATTTCCTGATCAAAATCATTATGAAACTGTGGCCGGATATTTAATTTATACCATGAAACATATTCCTAAACGCGCAGAGTTTGTTTTATTTGCAGGTTTTAAATTTGAAGTTGTGGACGTGGAAGGAATTCGTATTGAGCAGTTACTAGTCTCTAGAGTTAATACTGACAACGAATAATGACAGCCAACATAGCTTAATAGCAGCCAATGAAAGTTCATTGGCTGCTTTTTTTATGGGTGTTGCTTAAATAACTCAGCTATTGTTTGTGTTACTTATCTATTCAATTGTAAAAATGTGTAAATGTTGCTCAGTGGCTATTTTTAATTGCTGTACTATAGTTTAGAATGATCGTTCATTCTAAACTAAAAGGTATTTGACATGCAGCGTTCCCGCATCGCTTTTTTTGTATTTTCGGCCCTCGTTGGTTCTGTTGCTTTAAGTGGTTGTGATCAGGTAGCTGAACAACCTAAGGCTTCTGCTCCTGCAGCGACACCTGTTGGTGTGGTCACCTTAACAAGCCAAGCTATTACACTTAAAAAAGAATTACCAGGGCGTGTTAGTGCGTTTCAAATTGCTGAAATTCGTCCTCAAGTCAGTGGTATTGTTCAATCTCGCTTATTTGAAGAAGGCACACAGGTTGAGCAAGGCCAAGCGCTTTATCAAATTAATCCTGACATTTTTGAAGCAGAACTCGCAGCCAGCAAAGCGGCCGTTGCGCGCGCAGAGGCTAGTATTGCAAGCAGTAAATCTAAAGCGTCGCGTTATAAAGAATTGCTAGAAATTAAAGCGGTAAGCCAGCAAGACTTTGATGAAGCCGATGCAGCATACAAGCAAGCATCTGCAGAACTATTAACGGCAAAAGCACAGTTACAAAGCGCGCAAATTAATCTTGATTATAGCCATGTTTCTTCGCCAATTAGCGGCCAAATTAGTAAATCAAGTGTCACTGTCGGGGCACTAGTTAGCGCAGCTCAAACCACAGCATTGGCAACCGTTACTCAGCTTGATCCAATTTATGTAGATTTAACCCAATCAAGTAATGAACTAACTAAGCTAAAAAGAGCATTGGCATCGGGTTCTTTAGGGGTTGATTCAACCACGCAAACAGATGTTGAACTTATTATGGAAGATGGCTCTGCGTATCCTCATAAGGGAACATTACAGTTCTCTGAAGTGACGGTTGACCCAAGTACGGGTTCGGTAACGTTACGCGCGAAGTTTCCAAACCCTGAAAAACTATTGCTACCTGGTATGTATGTACGTGCTGAGGTTGTTGAAGGGGTGAAATCTAATGCAATTCTCGCTCCTCAACGCGGCGTTAGCCGCAATACTAAAGGCGAACCTACGGCTATGGTTGTTAGCAAAAACAACACCGTTGAAAGCCGTGTATTAAAGGTAGAGCGTACTTTGGGCGCTAACTGGTTGGTAACCGACGGTCTAGCTGATGGCGATCAATTGATTGTAGAAGGGCTACAGAAAATTCGCCCTGGTGCACCGGTTGCTGCATCACAAGTACAGTCATCAGCAAATAACAGCCAATAACGGAGAATTTCATGTCACGATTTTTTATCGACAGGCCTATTTTTGCATGGGTACTGGCTATTGTGGTGATGCTTGCAGGTATTATTGCGGTTAAAAGTTTACCCGTTGCTCAGTATCCGTCAATTGCACCGCCTGCTATTACGATTACTGCTAACTACCCTGGTGCTTCTGCGCGTACTTTAGAGGACTCGGTGACCCAGGTTATTGAGCAAAAAATGAAAGGCTTAGATGGCTTGTTGTATATGTCATCGACCTCTGAATCAAGTGGTTCAGCAACATTGACTCTTACCTTTGATGCAGAAACTAACCCTGATATTGCACAAGTACAAGTGCAAAATAAACTAGCAACAGCTACGCCGTTATTACCTGAAGAAGTGCAACGACAGGGTGTGGTAGTTGCTAAGTCATCGTCTAGTTTTTTACTCGTTGTTGGTTTTGTATCGCAAGATGGCAGTATGACCAACATTGACATTGGTGATTATGTGTCATCAAACGTGCAAGATATTGTAGCGCGTGTCGATGGGGTGGGCGAAGTACAATTGTTTGGCTCTCAATATGCAATGCGTATTTGGCTCGATCCGGCTAAGTTACAAAGTTATAAACTAACGCCAAACGATATCTCTGCGGCAATAAAAGCACAAAATGCGCAAGTGTCGGCAGGTCAGCTCGGTGGTATGCCGTCATTGGCTGGTCAACAGCTTAATGCAACGGTAACGGCCCAAAGCCGATTACAAACACCTGAGCAGTTTAAAGACATTTTAGTTAAAACCAACAGCGATGGTTCGGTAGTGCGTTTACAAGATGTTGCTGATGTTGAACTCGGTGGTGAAAACTATGGTGTTGTAGCGCGCTTTAATGGTAAACCGGCATCGGGTTTAGGGGTTAAATTAGCCAGTGGCGCAAACGCCTTAGATACAGCACAAGGTGTAAAAGATGCACTTGAAGAACTTAAACCATTTTTTCCAGAAGGTTTAGAGGCGGTTGTGCCTTATGACACTACTCCTTTTGTTGCATTATCAATCGAAAAAGTAGTACATACCCTAATCGAAGCGGTTGTTTTGGTATTTGTTGTAATGTACTTATTTTTACAAAACTTCAGAGCAACTATTATTCCAACCATTGCGGTGCCTGTCGTATTGCTAGGTACGTTTGGTATTCTATTTACCTTTGGGTATTCCATTAATACCCTCACGATGTTTGCGATGGTACTGGCCATTGGTTTACTCGTAGATGATGCGATTGTTGTTGTCGAAAACGTTGAGCGTTTAATGACCGAAGAAAAGCTCTCTGCGGTTGAAGCAACGCGAAAATCGATGGATGAAATTAAAGGAGCACTGGTAGGTATTGCGATGGTGCTGTCGGCTGTATTTATTCCGATGGCATTCTTTAGTGGCTCTACTGGGGTTATTTATCGTCAGTTCTCTATTACCTTAGTGTCGGCGATGGGGCTGTCGGTACTGGTTGCGCTTATTTTAACTCCCGCACTGTGTGCTACGTTATTAAAGCCTAGCCATGTTCACACCGATGGTAGCTTTATTGGTCGTTTTTTCTCAGGCTTTAACCGTGGTTTTGATAAAACCAATAAAGGTGCGCAAGGTTTTGTTGGCCGCATGATCAAGCATTCTAAGCGCTACTTGCTTAGCTATGCATTAATTGTAGGCGGCATGGTGGCTATTTTTTCAAACTTACCAACGGCATTTTTACCTGATGAAGACCAAGGTATTTTGTTTAACCAAGTAATGCTTCCTGCAGGCTCTACTACAGAGCAAACGCTTGAAGTGGTTAAAAAAGTTGAAAACCATTATTTAGAAGATCAATCTGAAGCCGTTAGTTCAATTTTTACGGTAACAGGTTTTAGTTTTGCAGGCTCTGGACAAAACTCAGCAATTGGCTTTGTTAGCTTAAAGCACTGGGATGAGCGCCAACGTGACGACCTATCAGTGGGCGCCGTTGCAGGAAAAGGCATGGGGTATTTTTCAACGATTAAAGAGGCATTTGTATTTGCATTTCCACCTCCGGCGATTGTTGAACTCGGTACCGCAAATGGCTTTAATATGTTTTTACAAGACCGTGTCGGTTTAGGTCATGATGAGCTATTAAAAGCGCGTAATCAGTTATTAGGTATGGCGAGTCAAAGTCCAATACTGGCAGGTGTTCGCCCTAATGGGCAAGAAGATATGCCTGAGTTACAGCTGGATATTGATCTTGCAAAAGCAGAAGCGCTTGGTGTGTCGCAAGGTGATATTAATAGTACGCTTTCGACGGCGTGGGGTAGTAGTTATGTAAATGACTTTATCGACCGTGGTCGCGTGAAAAAAGTATACCTGCAAGGTCAAGCCGATGCGAGAATGGTGCCTGAGGACTTAAACAAATGGTATGTGCGTAATAAAAACGGCGATATGGTGCCATTTTCAGCATTTGCTAGTTCTTATTGGTCTTATGGTTCGCCTCGCTTGGAAAGGTATAACGGCTTTTCAGCAATGGAAATCCAAGGCAGTGCAGCGCCAGGCTACAGTACAGGTCAAGCCATGGATGAAATGGAGCGTTTAGTTAAGCAGTTACCACAAGGTATTGCTTCTGAATGGACTGGTATTTCATATCAAGAGCGATCAAGTGGCGGTCAAGCGCCGTTGTTATATGGATTATCACTGTTATTTGTATTTTTATGTTTAGCAGCGCTTTATGAAAGTTGGTCAGTACCATTTGCAGTAATGATGATTGTGCCACTGGGTATTTTTGGTGCGATTGTAGCCGCCTTTATGGGTAACTTATCAAACGATATTTACTTACAAGTGGGTTTATTAACCACCATAGGTTTAGCCTCTAAAAATGCCATTTTAATCGTTGAGTTTGCGATTCATAAAATGGAAGAAGGCTTAAGCTTAGTTGACTCGGCGATTGCCGCTGTACGCCTTCGCTTACGTCCTATTTTAATGACCTCAATGGCCTTTGTGTGTGGTGTGCTTCCATTAGCTATTGCCTCAAGTGCTGGTTCAGGTGCACAAAATGCATTAGGTATTTCAATTATTGGTGGAACACTTGCCGCCTCGTCATTGGTTGTTATTTTTGTACCGTTGTTTTTTGTTTTAGTACGTAGACTGTTTTCAGGAAAGGCTAAAACCACCTCCGAGGAGGAAGTATAATGAGTTTAAGAGCAATCAGTTTTAGTGCTTTTACTTTAGCAATTTTATCTGGATGTCAGTTAGCTCCTCAACAAGAAGCGCTAAATTTACCTGTCCCTGATGCGTATGCATCAGAGACAGGGGATGAGCAGGTGTCCTCGTTAAAATGGCAGCAGTTTTTTAATGATGAAAAACTTAAAACACTGATATCACAAAGTCTTGAACATAATAAAGACCTACAAATAGCTGCTTTAAATGTTCAGCGCGTGCGTGGTTTGTATCAGATTGAAGATTCAGCGTTATATCCATCACTGGATTTTAATGCATCAGGAAGTCGTCAGCGTTTACCCAGCGATTTATCAGCAAGTGGTCAACCACAAATAAGTTCTCAATACAGTGCAACGGTAGGCATGACGGCTTACGAGTTAGATTTATGGGGTAAAGTACGCAATCAGTCAGAGCAAGCATTACAAACGCTTTATTCAACTCAGCTGAGCGAATACACCATGCAAGTGTCGTTAATTACAGAGCTTGCTAATGCCTGGTTAAATTACGCGACCGATCAACAGTTGTTAGCGTTGGCACAAGAGACGTTATCATCGCAGCAAGCATCCTTATCATTAACCCAAAAAAGTGTTGATTTAGGTGCCGCTTCTAAAATTACGCTGGAACAGCTTAAAAGTACGGTAGCCACAGCGAAAGTTGATATTGCTAAATACCAACGTTTAGTGAAACGCGATAAAAACGCGCTTGATTTATTAGTAGGTAAAACGGTAGGTGAGGATTTACTGCCAAGTAAGTCATTAAATTATTTATTAGACTTGCCTAGTGTGCCTGTGGGTTTACCTTCTGATTTACTAACGCAGCGACCAGATATAAAAGCAGCAGAGCATCAGCTGTTAGCCGCTAACGCTAACATTGGTATTGCCCGTGCAGCGTTTTACCCGAGCATTAGTTTAACTGCCAATGCAGGAACTGCATCACGTGATTTAAGTAATTTATTTGATGCAGGCTCAGGCACATGGAGCTTCATGCCATCGGTAAATTTACCTATTTTTAATATGGGTCGAAATCAAGCAAATTTAGATGTCGCTAACGCAGAGCAACAAGTTGCTGTAGCAACGTACCAGCAAAAAATACAGCAAGCATTTCGTGAAGTTGCTGATGTACTTGCGGATAGAGAAGGCTATAACGCACAGTTAATGGCTCTTGAGGAGTTATTACAAAGCCGAAAGACAACCTTTGAATTATCGCAGGCGCGCTACGACAAAGGGGTTGATAGCTTTTTACAAGTGCTTGACGCTCAGCGAACTTGGTATAGCGCAAGGCAGCAATTGATCACGGGCCAACAAGCTGTGCTTGCAAGCCAAATCAATTTATACAAAGCGGTTGGCGGTGGCTGGCAGACCACTACTTCAACCGTTAAGTAAATTAGTACGCATAAAGCCTGTTAACAATAAAAGGTTTTATGCGTGATTAAAGTAATGCCCGTTTAGCGTTTATTTTTTGTGATCAAAGCAGTAAACGCTAAATATTTCGAGTTGAGAGACTCGATACTGGAGTTTCAAATGAAACCTAAAAATAAAAAACACCTAGATCCGGTGCAAGCACAAGCGCGTCGCGAGCAGGTATTAACCGCCGCTGCTGATTGTTTTCGTCGCAAAGGTTACCATGGCGCAGGTATGGCAGAAATAGCTAAAACAGCAGGGATGAGTGCCGGCCATATTTATAATTACTTTGAAAGTAAAGAAGCCATAATTGAAAGTATTATTGAACAAGATATGGAAGAAATGTTTTCCATATTTCAAGAGTTTGAAGATCAACCTGGCGATATTTTAACAGTGTTACTTGATGGCTTACACCATGGTGTGCAGCGTCATATGGACACGGGGGCCTGCGTAGTTGACTTAGACATGATGGCAGAGGCCAGTAGAAACAAAAAAGTCGCTTTATTACTACGCGAGGCTGATACGCAAGCACGTAACAGAATGCGTGATTTATTAGTCAGTGAAAGTAGTTTAATAAAATCACATTCAGAGCAAGAACTCGAAAGCCGCATTAATGTGATTTTCTCAGTGATGGCGGGACTGCTATTACGAAAAATGTTATTTCCTGAATTGACCGAGGAAACCGTATTGATTGCACTGCGCCCAGCGATGAAAACATTACTTATGCCATTTGATAAATAATAAGTTGAAGCATTAAATAACTATGAATATTTGACTGATATTGTTGTAAATATGAAAGAGTTATATAAATTAAGCTGCTTTTATTTAAGCGTAATCAATAAAAACTGAGTATGATGTTTTAGCCTGAAGTCATTCCTTTTTATATTAAAAAAGCAATGATTAACAGTGTGTTATAGAAATTTTACGTGATATCGACGCCGGTGGCGAAACGACAACAAACAAGATAAATTGCTTTTTTGGCGTATTATTTGCAAATTAGGACTATATTAAAGGCGCTAATATGGCGCTGCCAACTTAAAGGAGAGCACATGTGGGCTGCAGTCAGTTATCTTGTAACAGCATTAGTATTTATAGTACTGGGATTGAAGGTTAATTCTGTTTACTTCGCGGTTGCATTTTTTTGGACGGCGCTGTCGCTGATATTGGTCAGCGGTGCTTATTTTTTTAATGCGGGGAAAATATTCAGAAAGCGAGAAAATGGCGTTATCCCTTTTTACATTCGTTGGGCATTTGTTCCTTTTTTGTTAGGTGCACAAATTTATAATGCATGGTCACGCAAACACGATAAGGTACCCCCAATTCAACAAATAAACGATAACTTATTTTTAGCATGTCGTTTGTTTCCCTCTGATATAGATACATTAAAAGAAAATGGCATTACCGCTATTTTAGATGTGACTTGTGAATTTGATGGCCTTGAATGGACATCTACCCAAGAAAATATTAGTTATTTAAACATTCCTGTTCTTGATCATAGTGTGCCTACTCACTCGCAATTAAACCAGGCAATTAACTGGATCCATCACCATATAAAGAAAGACCGTCGTGTTGTGGTGCATTGTGCATTAGGTCGCGGACGTTCGGTGTTTGTTATGGCAGCGTATTTATTGAGTCAAAATAAAGAAGCTGATGTACATGACATTCTTGCTCAAATCAAAGAAACACGTGAAACAGCCAATCTTAATAAACGGCAATTACGCCATTTAGTTAAGCGCCATCGCAGGGGGGAGCTACTGATAAAAAATAAAGCATATTTAATTGCTAATCCTGTATCAGGCACTAAGTTATGGTCTGAAAAAGAGCATTTAATCGTTACACGTTTATCTGCTTATTATGATTTAACCATTTTAAAAACTACACCGGAACAAAACGGCATTACATTGGCTAAACAAGCTATAGAGCACGAGCCTGATATTATAATTGCCTGCGGTGGAGATGGAACCGTGACTGAGGTTGCCAGTGTGTTGGTGGGTACATCGTGTCGATTAGGGATAATACCGCTGGGGACCGCTAATGCGTTGGCCCATGTGCTGATGGGAATAAAATCTAAATTTATTCCTGTTGAGCAAGCGTGCGATTTAATAATTGATGGTCAGACAAACCTGATCGATACCGCATATTGTAATAACGATTTGATGTTATTGCTAATTGGCATTGGCTTTGAGCATGCAATGATTGAAAAAGCAGATAGAGAGTCGAAAAATAAATCTGGCCAGCTTGCTTATTTAAATGGGTTTTTACATTCCTTTGGCGAGAATAAAGCGCAAAAGCTGATGGTTAAACTCGATGATAATGAGCCTGAAGCTATTAATACAAATAGCTTTATTGTCGCTAATGCTGCCCCATTTACAACCCTTTTAGCCCAAGGTGGGGGACAACCCGACCACCGTGATGGTTTATTGGATGTAAACTGGTTAACGCCAAACAAAGACAATGAAACCACAGTATTGAGTATTGCTGAGCTAATGTTTAGCAGTATCACGCAAACACATTTTGCTATTAACTCGCATTATACTAACGCAAAACGTGTAGAGATAAGCGCAGATAAAACGCTAGATTATGTAATTGATGGTGAGGTTAAATCTGCCGATAAAGTGGTAGTGAGTATTCACCCTGCTTCATTGAATGTAATATGCCAAGAACAAAACTAACTGACTAAAAATGGCGTAAATATTACGCCATTTAGCACTCATTTATTTTTTAATAGAGGGCCATACAAAATCTGATGTATCAGGTTGCGTGGGCTCTGTTAGTTTTGGTTTATTTCTGGGTTTTCGTAGCGGTTTATTACTCATGGTATGAATATAAAGTGCTTCTACTTTATCTCTTGCCCATGGGGTTTTACGTAAAAATTTTAAGCTTGATTTGATACTCGGAGAATCAGTAAAGCATTTTATGTTTACTTGTTCACCCATTGCTTTAAAGCCTAAACGTTGCTCTAGTTCTACAAGAATTTGCTCTAAAGTTATCCCATGTAGCGGGTTTTTTGGTTGATTATTCATAGTCACACTGCTTTTTTAAACTGCATGTATTGTAACGTATCCCACCGCATCTTAATAGTTTGGAGATGGCTGGTAGATTCCAGATTGTTAATCTTGATTAATTTACAGTGATAGTTGCAGGCTTCTTGGGGTAAATAAGGTTACCTTGCTTATCAAGCTTTAGCCAAATCAATTGACTGTTGTTATGTTGGGGGTACTTTGCAGCACAAATAAGCGTAACTGAGTGAACCTGCAGTATAGCTCCTTCGCTGTAACGTTTATTATCATACCAGCACTCAGTGCTAGTGTTTATAAGCTGGGTAGCATCAACAATAGGAAGCGTTTTTATTGTGCTAGCGAAGCTTAAAGCTGAAAAACACAAGCATAAAACAGCAATAAACGAAGTAAAATAATAACGCATCAAAAACCTCCAGTGTTTAAAATAAGTACACTTAGCAAAAAACATGCTAGGGTAAGTAAGACAACATAAGTAAAACACAGAACAATAAAAAGGTGAACAGATATGCTATTTAATCAAACGATGATTGACGAATTTACACTACTAGCAAAATTTCCACGCGAGAGCAAAATGCAGGGAATTAAACTTCATTCAGACGCTGAACCCGCCTTACTAAGCGCAGCACAACGTTTGTTCGATAAAGGGGTTATAGATAGCCCAGATGGCGGTTATTTAACCGAACTGGGCTTAGATTTAATTGAGCATGTGACGGTAATACACAGTGCACTTAAAAGTTAATTTACTCTATTAGTTTGCATCAGGTTGATTTTCAGGGGCTGCATCAATAAAGGCTGCCAACTCATTACAACGCTGATATATGGCTGCTATTTTAGGGTAGGCAGCCATATCTACTTTAAAACGAATGGCATTAAATACCTGCGGTACTAAACATACATCAGCTAAGCTTGGCGACTCGCTTGCGCAAAATGTATTTTTACTATCGAGCATGCGTTCTATTTTTTCAAAACCCACTTCAACCCAGTGGCGGTACCATTTATTTTTTGCTTCATCATCAACATTGAGTTCACTACTTAAATACTTAAGCACACGTAAATTATCAATCGGGTGAATATCACACGCAATTGCATAACTTAAATTGCGAATATGTGCTTTTTGCCATGCATTACCAGGCAGTAATGGTGTTTCAGGGTATTGCTCTTCAAGGTACTCTAAAATTGCTAGAGATTGACCTAATACGCCGTCTTCTGTTTCTAAAGAAGGTAAAAGTCCTTGGGGGTTTTTCTGTAAGTAATCTGTGCTTTGTTGCTCTGATTTTAGTAAGTTTACCGGCACCAACTGGTGATCAATATTTTTTAGGTTTAATGCGATGCGCACACGATACGCTGCAGATGAGCGAAAATAAGTATAAAGCTTCATAATCTAATTACCCTTGATTGCCGTTAAAGTGTTTTTTAATTGTGCGCCAGCAGTCAGTGTAATTAGCTTGGCGCTCTTTACCTTCTAATGCGTATTTAGTTGGCGATATTACATAACGTGACTCAAACATAAACGCCAATGTATTATCGTAGCGTTGTGGTTCTAAGTCCGCGTTTGACGCTTTTTCAAATACATCCGCCTCAGGACCATGCGGCGACATACAGTTGTGTAAGCTCATCCCTCCAGGGACAAAACCATGCTCTTTTGCATCATAAACGCCTTCAATTAAACCCATAAACTCACTCATAATATTACGGTGATAATAAGGTGGGCGGAAGGT
Source organism: Pseudoalteromonas sp. 23_GOM-1509m (assembly GCF_000518425.1). Taxonomy (NCBI): domain Bacteria; kingdom Pseudomonadati; phylum Pseudomonadota; class Gammaproteobacteria; order Alteromonadales; family Pseudoalteromonadaceae; genus Pseudoalteromonas; species Pseudoalteromonas sp. 23_GOM-1509m. The sequence goes on along the minus strand of NZ_JADO01000009.1, from coordinate 54,283 downwards.
GTTTTCAGCCACCATCCAACGCGGTGGGAAAATAGCAAAATCGATATTTGCAACGCCTTCAGTGCCTGATGGCGAGGTTAGTACCGTGAAAATTGATGGATCGGGGTGATCAAAGCTAACGGTATTCATGACATTAAAGCGGGCTAAGTCGTATTTGTAAGGCGCACTGTTACCTGTCCATGCAACAACATCAAGGGGTGAATGACCAATATCACAACGAAACATATTGCCATTAAATTTAGCAATAAGTTCAAATTCGCCTTCAATGTCTTCAAAAGCCGCTACTGGATATTGAAAGTCGCGGTCGTTAGCGTAACCATTTGCGCCCACAGGGCCGCGCTCAGCTAACACATAAGCATGGCCGTAGTTTTCACAAATATACCCACGGGCTGTGTCAGTTAATAATTGAACCTGAAACTTAATGCCGCGCGGGATGACCGCAATTTCACCGGCTTTAATACTTAAATGCCCGAGTTCTGTTTTAAGTAATAACTCGCCGTGTTGTGGTACAAATAACATTTCGCCATCGGCGTTATAAAAAAAGCGCTTGTCCATTGATTTGTTAGCGACATAAACATGAATGCCAATACCGGCTTGCCCATTGGCGCTGCCATTTGCAGCCATTGTGATCAACCCATCAATAAAATCAGTAGGTTCTGCTGGTATATCAATGGGATCCCAACGAAGCATGGTGGGCGGCGTTGGCACTTCAGTAATGGGTGCTGTTCTAATTAAGCCATTGTCTATGGCTGTGTAATCACCTTGCACAACCGATGGACGAATACGGTACATCCACGTGCGGCGATTATCGGCGCGCGGAGCAGTAAATGCAGTGGTACTAAATTGCTCTGCGTATAAGTCGTATTTTACTTTTTGCGGGCTAAATTGCCCTATCGGTAATGCACCAGGCAGCGCTTCAGTTTCAAATTCATTACCAAAGCCGGTCATATAGTTTAATTGTGTCGCCATTACTGACTCCTGTGAAAGTGGGGGAGTGTTATATTTTTGTTATTTACGCTAAGATACTCTCAAGTGAGACTAATATCAAACACACTGATTATGACTCTTGTAAATAAAAGCGAACAAATAAAAGTCGTATGTAAATAAATAAGTGATTCAATATGAAAATAGATTTAACGACATTTTTACCTTATCAATTAACACACTTAGCAACACAGGTAAGTAATGATTTTTCGAGTATTTATAAAAAAGAGTTTGATTTAACTATTCCTCAGTGGCGAATAATAGCTAATTTAGCGCAATCAGGCCAAAGCACAGCTAAGCAATTATGCATTCAAGCAGATATGGATAAGTCGACAGTATCAAGGGCAGTAAAAACGCTAATTGATGAAGGGCTTATTTATAGCGAGTTAAATAAGCATGATAAGCGCGCTGCATTTTTGATGCTAAGTGATAAGGGCATGGCTTTATATGAAAAAATAACGCCACAAGCATTGCAGTGGGAGCGTGCATTATTAAGCTGCCTGTCGGATGCTGAACAGCATCAGCTAATCGCAATTTTTGATAAATTAAAAAATAAATTACAGGCATAAAAAAGCCCACAAAGTGGGCTTTTAAATACACTAATTTAATCAATCAAATTAGAACGTGTAACGAACACCTACACGCATTTCCCATAAAGAGGCATCGCGTTGTACAGACTGTTCAGCACTACGTGCACTGAAGTTTGAGTAAACGTATTGACCTTGGTCATTAATATTTACTTCAACCATCTTATTACCCACGAAAGAGCCTTTTCTTAATACACCCCAATCATCGTTTAACATATTCGTTAAGTTATCGATTACGAAGAATGCTTCACCTTTATGGCCATCCATAAAGCCAGGTACTTCTTGAGTGATTTTAAAGTTAAATTTAACAAACCAATCAGAGTTCTGTTGGTTACGACCAGTGATTTCACCACGTTTAAGACCTTCAGATGCAATAAAGTCGTTAAACTCATTGATTTCATCCGCACTCATGTTGTAGACAACGTTTGGATCATTTTCAAGTGGTACATACAATAATTGACGCGCGCCATTTGAATTGTCGTCACCAAATTGAATATCGCCCGCACCGGTGTCACGATTACTCTTGTAAGTAAAGCTATATGGTAAACCTTTGTATGCTTCACCAAATAGGTTAAAGCGGGTGTTATAACCATCGAAGAACTCGTGTTTATAACCTAGGTTTAATGTAAAGCGATGTGGGATTTCGTAATCAGATGATGCCACGCCAGGGTTACCTGGGTTTGATGTTGCTAGATTACCGTAGTTTGAGCTGGCTACAGAGCTAGTCATTGGGTTTACATCATCTGCATCAGTGTAAGCGTATGAGAACTGAACGCTAACGCCATTATCAAACGCTTTGCTCACTGCTGCTGAAATGATTGATGATGAACCGCTATCGCCGTTAACATTAGTCAATAAAAGCTCGCCATCACGACCTTCAATTGATTCATACAAAGGACGACCGTCAAAGCTAACTTCACCTGTAGGGCGAAGTGCGATATCTTGTAATGTCGCTGCATCGCGTTTATCAGTGTAAAGGTAATCTAAAGCAATAACATAATCGTTTTCAGTAGTGTAGGTTGCACCTACTGAATATTTCCATTCTGATGGAATTTCAAAGTTAGGATCAACAGCGTTAACAGTACCATCACCTGAACCGATTGGCGTATTAGCTACCTTATCAAACTGAGATTTTGGAATATCAAAACCTGGGCCCGCACCTGTAACTGTAACGTTTTCAGGAGCAAATAAGTCTACGCTACCAAACTGGTTAGCACTAATATTTGTAATACCGTCATTTGAGTATGAGTTAGATAACCATACATTTGGATTACCGCCTGAGAATAAGCCAACACCTGCACGTACTTCTAATGCATCTGTTGCATACCACTCAAAACCAACACGTGGTTGAATTAGATCAATACCATCAAACGTTGACTGATTGCTAAAACCGTAACGATCAGTAAAGTTTTGGTTGAAAGTAGGTTTATCATCGCTTGAATAACTATCGTAACGAAGACCAAATGTTAATGATGCATCGATATCTGAAAAGCTGTATTCATCTTGTACATAGAATGTATTTTGTGAATAAGCGAAGCTAGCAGCCGCATCTGTAGGATCATTTGTGCCTGCTGCATTATTGTAAAATACTGCACTAGCAATACCTTGCTCATAAGCATCGATAGATGCAAAGCGCCATTCACCTTCAGTATGTTGTACGAATTGGTTAAATACTTCTAACTTTTCATACTCAAAACCAGCGGTAATCGTGTGCTGATCAAGGTAGTAGGTACCCGAGAATTTAGCTGTTGTGGTATCGTAGTTTAAATCATTTGATTGACGAGAGTCATCAGGACCAACGTACACAGTAGCGTCGTCAGTGCTGATTTGGAACTCACCAAAACCGCTTGCTGCGTCTAAAGATTGAACGCGAGCGTCAAGCTCTGATTTACCTAAACGAACTTCAGTTGAAAAATTGTCATTCCAATCAGAGTAAAGTGATGCAACGATTGAAGTGAACTCTGCGCCTTGCTCATAAAAGTGGCTGTCAAATGCGAGCTCATCACCATCTGCATCTGATTGCGATAAGGTAAAGCCATCATTGTAGTTATAAATTAGGTTAGCACGGTGGTCATCGTTGATGTTCCAGTCTAACTTCACTAAGATTTTTTCATCTTCTACTGGTGAGCTTGCTGGTGTTGCACCTGCTTCGTAACCATAAACATCACGTGTAATTTGTTTAATACGCTCGATGTCTGCTGACGATACTAAAGATGAATAGTTAAACTGTTTAACACCTTCAAGTTTTTCGTAAGAAGTGAATAAGAAAAGCGTGTCATTAATTAGCGGTAAACCAACATTAAAGCCATAACGTTTTTCACTGTAATCGCCATTATCAACGTCATTACCTTCAATCTTATCACCTTTCATCGAATCGTTAGTGTAATCGTAGAATACACCACCGTGAATGTCGTTGCCGCCAGATTTGGTAACTGCATTAATGTTACATGATGTAAAACCACCATATTGAACATCAAAAGGGGCTAATTCTACCGCTACTTGCTCGATTGAATCAAAAGAGAACGGAGCGCGAATAGTAGGGTAACCGTTTGAGCTTAAACCAAAGTTATCGTTCATGCGAACGCCATCAAGGGTTAAGCTGTTAAAACGTGGATTACCACCACCACAGTTGATTGAACCACGGCTATCATCGATAGCAACGCGAGGGTCAATACGAATAATATCTTTTAAATCACGGTTAATAGCTGGTTGATTTTCAAGATCGCTTAATGTAAATGTTGAAGCAGGACCCGTACCACCAGACATAGTGCTAATAGGGCGACCAGTTACTACAATTTGTTCAACATCTGAGATATTTTCAAGTGAAGTATTTACAGGGTAGTCGCTACCAATGTTCAAGATAATATTATTGAACTCTTGGTCAGCGTAGATGTCTGAGTCTACAATTACTTTGTAAGGGCCGCCAACACGAAGACCTTTAGCAGTAAAGTAACCAGCGTCATTTACTTCAGTTGTTTTAACAGAGCCTGAAGGAACATGTAAAATAGTAATTTTAGTTCCTGCAGCAGGGTTACCGTTAGGACCCTTTATTTGACCTTTAATTGCAGAGGTTGTTTCGTTTGCAATTGCAGCACCACTCACACCAACACATGCTGCTATAGCAAGTGATAGAGCTGTTTTGCGAAGTTGAATTTTCATTTTATTTTCCCGTGTAGTTAAATAAACTTTTAATAGCTTTTTTATTTTAATTTTGGATTAAGCGACCGCAAAATACACTTAACCCAAAATACTTACATAGTGTACCTCATTTGTTTGTTACAAATAAAATACAACTGTAATTTTTTTATTATAAAACACTTTATTTATGAAATTTAGCATTTTATCTATGTTTCAATATTTTACCGTGCAAATAGTAAGTAGTTTTTATGACAAACAGATGAAAAGTGATTTTTTCCATAAAAAAAGCCATTACATTCATGTAATGGCTTTTTTAATTTTACGAGTTTTTGATGTACAGGCTATGTATTAAAACTTATAGCTAACACCAATTTTAGCTTGCCAAGCTGATGAGCTAGTTTGATATTGGCTATAGTTACGAACATCAGCGCCATTAAATCTGCTATCAATTATATAACGACCTTGATCGTCTAAGCCGCCAAAGTCGTAAACTGCTTGGTCAGAGAAACCTAAGCGCTTTTCTACGCCCCAGTCACTGTTTAATAAGTTGGCAAAGTTATCAATCATAAAGTAAACCTCACCGCTATGACCTTTTGCAAAACCAGGGATCTCTTGTTTAACGCTAATATCCATAGTGGTAACCCATGGTTGCGTACCTGAGTTACGGTCTAAGATTTGGCCTCGCTCAGAAATACCCGCTCTATTAAGTAGTGTCTCAAGTTCACTCCATGATAGCCCTGATTCATCCCAATTTACATTGGCATCATCTGCACCAGTTGGAATATACGCTAAATAAGCTGAGCTTGAATAAAAGTCACGCGTATCACCTAAGTCACTATCTTGATACATACCCATAGTATAGCTAAATGGACGACCAGAGCGACGTTCGAAATACACATTAAATCTTGTGGCATAGCCACTGAAGAACTCAGTGTTATACGCTAAATTAACTTTAAAGCTATGCTCTACTTCATATGCACCACGGGCAGCAAAGTCTTCATTTCGGCTCTTAGTGATATTGTACTGATAGTTGCTTTGTGCACGTGATGAAGAACCTGAAGACGCTTCTGTTACATCTTGATGTGCATAGCTTGCTGAAATATAAAGACCATTTTCCCACTCTTTAGCAAGTGCTGTTGAAATAATAACAGAACGACCATCATCAGTTGAGTTAGTCATTGCGATATCAAAGTTATCAGCTAAGTCACCGCTGTAAATACTTTCATAGATAATACGTTCGCCGTCTGCTGCTACACCTACAGGTTTAATGGCGGTGTTATGCCACACAGCTTCGTTTTCTTTTTTGTGATAAGCAATTTCTGCTTGCCATTTAAAGCCTTCACCTAATAACTCAGAATCAAAGTCGTACTCAAAACCAAGTTGTGCACGGATGCTTGACGGTAGTTCAAAATTTGGGTCAACATAGTTTGTGCTACCTGCACCTTGAACTAAAGAGCCTTTTATGGCATCTGGTACTTGAGTGATATCAGCTTGATTATTAGCATAATAATCGTTAATAGCACTTTGAGGTGCATCTACAAAAGTAATGCCATCGTTTTGGAATGAGTTATTGTACCAAACGTTAGGGATACCACCTTGGAAACGACCTACACCACCGTTAACTGTTAATGCTTCTGTAGCGTAATACTTAAAGCCAATACGCGGTAGAATAATATCTAACCCATCGAGATTTTCTTGATTGCTAAAGCCATAGGTGTTTAAAAAGTTTTCGTTGAGTGCTGGTTTATCATCAGAAGATAAACGCTCATAACGAACACCTGCCGTTACTTCTAAATCATCACCAACATAAAAAGTATCTTCAATGTAAAGTGCTAATTGATTACGGGTTGCGTCGTAAGCGGTGTCATTAGGGTTATTTGTAAAGGCATTGCTGTAGCTAAAATCGTACTTTCCTTTGTAGTTACCTACTTCACGATTTTCGAAACCATTAAAGTTATCAAATTCCCATGAACCGAGAGAGTTAGCTGCAAAAAGGTTGTATAAGTTTAACGACTCATATTGCATACCAAAGTTAATTTCATGCTCGTCCATTAAATAAGTGGCATCAAGAGAAAGTGTTAAATTTTCTGTTGCTGAGCTATTTGCATGGCGAAACTCATCGGTACCAAAGTTATAAGAAGGCCCGCGGAAGTATTCTTCAACTTTAACGCTACCAATATCAGAATTTGTTAAACTTCTCGATGATACATCTTTGTATGCAATACCGATTTCAGTTGAAAAGTCTTCATTCCAATCTGAATATAGCTTGGTAGCAAAGTTATTAAACTTGGTTGCGTAGGTATAACGACTTGATGCAAACTGAACTGATGTGCCACCAGTACCAAAGTTTGTTTCATCTTTGTCATCTTGCCACTGATAGGTAAAATCTAAACGATGATCATCGGCAATGTTCCAGCTTAGCTTTACAAGTAAAGTTTCGTTGGTGTCTTTAGGATCGCCACCAAGAGAATCGGTTAAACCGTATTCGTTATTTAGAATATTAAGGAAACGGTTATAGCTTTCTTCACTCACATCGTATTCGTTGGTTGCGCCTGAACCTTCAAAACCATAATCTAAATCTAGTTCGCTTGACCATTTATTGTAGTTAACAAAGTAAAATAAGGTATCGTCTATAAGTGGGCCGCCAACATTAAAACCGTAGCGTTTTTCAGTTTGGTTAGGTTCTACTTGTTCAACAATGTATGTGCGGTGACCATCGTCATCTAAAACAGGGCGGTTATCAGCAAACACTTGAGATATGCTGTCTACATCGCCTGCAATATCAGGTGTTGATGTTTCGTAAAAACCAGAAAACTTAAGTTCGTTAGTACCTGACTTAGTTACCGCGTTAATAGTACCACCACCAAAGTTACCTTTAGAGGCAGAGAATGGAGAAACATCAACAGATATTTGCTCAATTGCATCAAGGGCTACTGGGGGCTGCGAAGTAGGGTAGCCGCCGTAACTTAAACCAAAGTCATCATTTTGGCCAATACCATCTACGGTTAAACCATTCGTACGTGGGTTGCTGCCAGCAAAAGTTAGCTCACCACTGCCATTAATACTCGCAAGCGGATTTAAACGTGCGATATCTTTAATGTCACGGTTAAAGCTAGGCATATTATTGATAGTATCTTCGCCAAACGTACTACTAGAGCCACCTGATTGTTGTACAATTTTATAACCAGAGACTTCAATCTTTTCAATGTTTAGCGGCGCTAATTGCGATGTTAATCGGTAAGTTTCGCCAAGGTTTAAAAAGATGTTTTCAACGGTAGTATCGTTAAACGTATCAGAGTCGATGATCACAGTGTAAGGTCCACCAACACGTAAACCATTCGCAATGAAAGTACCACTTTCATTGGTAGTTAGTTCACTAATTGTGCCGGTTGGTTGATGAACAACCTTAATTTTAACGTTTGCAGCGCTCGCACCTGAAGGTGTGGTTATTTTACCACGCATTGCAGATGAAGTGTCAGCAGCCATAGCGCTTGTTGAAACTCCTAGAGCTAGAATTACAGCCCCAGTTAATTTCGAAAGGCGAAGCTTAGTCATAATGTTGATTTCCCATGTAGATGATTTAAGTTAGAAACTAAATTTATTTTTGTGTTTGCTGTGTTAAGGCCATTTTTGATTGCGTGTTAGCAGGATCAAATAATGTATTTAACAATCCAGCCAAGCGAATTCCCGCTTGTTGCAAGCGTGTTTTCACAATAGGGGTGTTGTTGTAGATATAGTCGTAGCTAATCTGTTCTTCTGTTGATTCATATATTTTTAGGGCTAAGTTGTGCGACTCTTCAAGCCAGCTTGTTGGTGTACTTTGTAAATATTCACTAATTAGCTCGCTGTTGTTGGTATTTATAAATTGAGCGTACTCAGTAAAAGATAAGTTTTCGTTTTCAACTAGTTTGGTATCCCATAAGCTATGAAGATTGGTTTGTTGGTTAAAAAAAGAAACCTTAACGCGATTCCCGCCTCTATCTTCAGCTCTACCTGCATGAAATGGTTGATGGCTGTCGCCGACTAAGTGCACTAAAAAACGTAAACTAAACTGCTTTGCTGCAAGGCTTGATTTATCATCCTTCAATACTTTAATTGAATAGTGAATGCCTTCTAATATGTTTGTTACTGATTCTTTGTGTTTAGTGTGGTCGTGGTCAAAACTAAAGGTCGCGTTGTCATCAGCATTAATGTAATGCCAACGAGATGATTTTTTTTGCCAAAAGTCACCTGGTGCAGATCGCATTTCGTCAGGCCATGTTGAAATCTGAGCTAAAGATTCGCCGTTGAGATAGGGGATAAGTGCAGTCTTAGTAGTTTCGCTTATGTGTGACTCTGCAATTTTACCCACTACACGATGCCCGTTTTGGCCCCAAGCATTACAATCTGTGCTTGCAAATATTGCACTAATTAAAAGTGTTAAAGAAAGCGAATATTTTACATTTTTGTACATTGAAGCATCCTAGTTAGTGTGACATTTATTTTGTAAACGCTGATAAGGTCAATTGTCCTCATTTTTTTAGTTGATAGAAAGGACTCAATAATATTCATATTTTCTTGTTTAAAATTGTCTTTATTCAATGGCTTGGGTTTGACAGGTAAAATTACCTGTTGTAATAAGTAATTAAAATTGTTCAAATGAGCTATTACTCTAATTTAAACGGGTGTTTTTTGAATATTAAGAAGTTAATGTTGCATAAAACAGCAGTTGTTACATTTATGTTTCTGGCTGTGTTGCTAAGTTGGTTTTCAGGTCAAGTTATTGTGGGCGAAGAAGATATAACATTCCCAGTGATAATAGAGACATCAACGACATGTCAAACAACGGCAACGGCTAATAAGAGTCAACTTATAGTATTTACCCCCTCAAAATACGTTGCTCAATTACTTACTCAAAATCTCTGTGGCGACAAAGTAGTGGCAAAACAGTATGGCTCTGTCATTGGCTATTGGGGATATAGAACCGTTGATAGCTTAGAGTTTGTAGGTAAAGGTATTGCAGATTTAATTTTAGCGAAAAATAATATTATGGATGCGTTTAAGGCTGAATCTACTTACAACTATCAGCCTGTGGTTGGCTTTTCTGATTACACTGCGTTTTTTATCTCTTCAAAAGAAAAACCAAAGATCAGCAAACAATATTTTTTAGATAAAAAAATCGGTCTGTTAGATTATCCAACGAGTCGCTCAGGACACATTTTACCCAAACAAGCCTTTAAAGAGCTAGGCCTAAACATTGCTCAGCTAAAAATAACCTATGCGAGTTCACACAATGAGTTGAGAGAATTATTGGCGAACGGGGAAGTAGACCTTATTGCCTCTTTTTGGAGAGAAAGTGACAGTCAGCGTTTTTCAAAAAATTATATTACGCCTATTAGTAGTAATGTGGCAGGCACCCGTTGGTACTTAAAAATGCAGCATAACAATACTGATTTACTCTGTGCTGTACAGTCTCACTTATTGAGTATGTCTAAAGAACAATCGTTTCAATATTATCAAGATGTTGAGCCATATTGGCAGTGCAACAGTTACCCCGTTACCTTTATAGGGGAGTCGTAATGAATAGGTTAATATGGATAATATGCACAATTTTTTTATTCTTGGTTTTCTCGTCTGTTTTTTATATTTCGACAATGCAAAAACAACAGCAAGTAAATAAATTACAAATAATACAAATAGAAAAACGAATCGCTTTAGACTTACCTTTGTTAGATTTATCAAATGAGCTGCTCAAACACTCAGGTAATAAAGCAGCTTTACTTAATTATATTCAAACCTTAAACACCTTTATTGATAGTACCGGTATTGAGGTTGTAGCTATAACGCCACAACATGAATTTGATGCTTCTTTAAAAACTTCTACAGAGTTTATTCGAGAGTTAAATAGTAATAATGGTGTGGTGTTTATTGTTTTGTCTTTGAGGCAGCCGTATTTTACGGGTGATGTGGTAGCTATTTATGTGATGCTTTTTATTCTTAGCATATTACTAACATACCTAATAAAATTAGCCTATATCAACAAAAATGATGATAAGCAGGTTATTCACGCAGAATTAAATACTACAGAGTCAAAACCATTAACCCTGATTATTGATTTAAAAAGTAAAACCTTATCGAGTAGCGTTTCTTTGGATCACCAAGTAGCTTTGGCAAACAAACCGTTATGTTTTTATTTAGCGCTTGTGGAATATTGCACTAACAATCCAGAGATCAAGCTTAATCATAACAAGAATGTACCCGAGGAATTGATAGAGCTTGCCAATAAGTATTTCTATCGTTTAGTTGAGCTTGGTCATACAGTAAGAAAACGTCCAAACTTTAATAACAGTCTAGAGAAAACATTAAGTGAAATTCGTGCGGCACTGGATGACGTGTTAAACGATTGCCCTGAACAAAAGGGATTATACTACCCACCGAAAGCATTTGGAGAGGGCTCACGCTCACGAATGCACAGTTATGGGTTAGCAAATGTGGGTCAAGGAAATATAGAAATAATAGGAAAGTAATCGTGCTTTGCTACTTAACCATAACTCTGATTAAAAGAGCTACCAACTTAAATATAGTGTAAGAGGTTTGTGGGTTGAAGTGCGCTTGACTTAAGTGCGCCTAAATTAGCTTGGTGATCATATAAACCTGAATGATGTGTGCCATTGCTATATCAATGATGCCATTGCTATATCGATGACACTCATCACTGTTCAATACAGATTACTATTTAGGTGCAAACTCATGTGCATCAACAGGGCTGTGCTCTGCAAAAAATCGTTTTAATGCCTGAGCGTCCGTTTCATCGGTGCTTACGAATCCTTTCATGTGAGTAATTTTAGGGTAACTATCGCCACCAGAAGCATTATATTCATTAATACTCATGCGGTATGTTTTGTTTATATCAAGCGGCTTGCCGGCGATGAACACGTTAGTTACTTGATCCTCTTTAAGTTCAAAGGCTAAGTTGTGATATTGCATATAGGCACCAGAGTCTGGTGGAAAACGTGTCACGACATTTAAATAGGTTAAAATATCATTGCCTTTGAAATCGATATAGGCGACACGGTTTTTAAAAGGCTGTACTTTGAGTATGTCTTTATAACTCACGTCACCCGCATTGATGCTATCGCGAACACCACCACCACTGATAATGCCAAAATCGGCACCTACGGTATTCATTTGCGCTTGAATAATAACGCGAGCAAGGTTAGTTTGCTCAAAGCGTACTTTGTTACGATCACCCTCGAGTCTGTCATTCACAAAGCCAATTTTACCTTCAATTTGTTTTGCCCCTTTTTGTTGGTACGCCGCTAAAAAGGTTTGTAGCGCTGGATCTGGTTTAATGTAATTTGCAGCAAGTACGGATTTTACGCTACCGTCTTTTTGCTTTTTATCTACGTATAAATTAACGGGCAATAATTGATAACTTAGCAGTGATAATTGACCGTTTTCTAATTTAAACTCCGCTTTACCCACATACTTACCCCATTCATGGGCTTGCATTATCCAGGTTCCATTTTGTCGATCAGGTTTACAGGCTAAACCTGGCTTAAAATTCTCATCTGTGACATTTTCTGCAGCCATACACACTGGCTCTTGGGAATGGCCACCAATAATCATATCAAGGGCATTTTTATCTAAAGAGCGGGCAAGCGTAACATCACCTGGAGCATTTATTCCATAATTGGCATCTACATAATGCCCCATGTGCGTTACCGCAATGGTAATGTCAGGATTGTATTTTGCTTTTAATGTTTGGGTAAGTGAGGCGGTTATTTCAACCGGATCTTTAAAATCTAAGTGGCCAATGTATTGCGGGTTACCAATTTTAGCGGTGTCTGTCGTTGTTAACCCAATTACAGCAATGGTTAAGCCGCCTTTGTTGAATATTTTATAACGTTCAAAGATAGTTTCATTAGTTTGTTTATCAAAGATATTAGCTGATAAAAGAGGGAAATTAGCCCATTGCTGTTGCTGTCTTAATACACTTAATGGATTATCAAACTCGTGGTTACCTAGTGCCATTGCGTCATAGCCAATTTTCGACATGCCTTTGAAATCGGGCTCAGCAAATTGTAGATCTGATTCAGGAATCCCGGTATTAATATCGCCACCTGATAATAATAAAACCTGATGCCCTTGTGCTTTTGCATCGGCTCTTAGCTGGTCGATTAGGGTTTTACGCGCAGCCATACCATATTCGCCTTTTTCATTATGCCAAAAGCGACCATGATTATCATTGGTATGAAGAACAGTTAAATAGTGTGCTGCAGGTTTATTGACAGAGTCACTGGCACAGCCATATAAACCAAGAAATAAAATGAGAAAAACAAGAGTACGCATAAAATACCTATCGATTAACAAAACTCAGTATAGTAGGCGGCTAGTTTAAACTAGTTCGAGGTTAAAAAAACGCACTTATTCATATTTTTCAGCCAATGAGACTTCACGTTGCTGCTCTACAACCCGTTTTCTGCGTGCGAGCTCATCATGTGCGTATTGAGATTTTTGATGATTTACATCAATCATCCATTTCAAAAAGCTGACGGGAACTTGAGTGTATGGTTCACCTTGGTGTAGCCCAAAGTCACAAATAGTCGTGTTGTTTGCCATTATATTTACTCCTATCACTGTGTAGGCTGATAATAACAAAAAAAGAGTGATTGATAAGGGGCTTTTTAAGTACCTTGCTAGGCTTAAAGTTAATTAAAAAAGAGTCACCGTGATGTACACCAAGGCACTCAGACAATTAACTCTCCATCACGTGTTTAAAATTAAAATGTAAACAGTTGTAACTGCAGTGTAATTACTTTGATATGAATTGTAGCGTTAAGTGCTTATGTATCGATTTATAAAATGAATAACACTACTCTATGACGCCTAATGACAATAAAAAATAGGAATAATAATGAAGAAGCTTATCTTAGCGTCAATTTTAACTGCAGCGAGCTTTTCAAGCGCAGCAACCATAGTCGAAATGCAAACGAGCCAAGGAACGATAGAAATTAACTTGTTTGATCAACAAACACCTAAAACAGTAGAAAACTTCCTAAGTTATGTTAATGATGCAGCGTATAACCAAACAGTAATACACCGCTCTGTTGATAAGTTTGTCATTCAAGGAGGAGGTTTTACTTTTTCTGACAAAATGGATCCCATTACAACCAAGCCAGCGGTTATTAACGAACCTGTTTACTCAAATGTAAAAGGCACAATTGCCATGGCAAAGCAGGGCGGCAACGAAAACAGCGCCACTAGCCAATGGTTTTTTAATATGAGTGATAACAGCCAAAACTTAGATTTACAAAATGGTGGGTTTACCGTTTTCGGACAAATAACAGCACAAAGCCAAGAAACTTTAGATAAAATAGCGGCCTTAGTTCATTGTGCAGAGGTACCATTGGTTGGTATTACTAAAGAGCAATGTTCAGATGAAAATGTGGTTATTAGTAATCAAAACTTAGTATCAATACAAACGGTGGTTGTGCTTGATGACGATCCTAATTCAGCACAAAATTTAACACCTAAAGAGAATACATTAATTGATAACGTAGAAGTGACACCACCACAAAGTTCAGACTCTAGTGGCAGTATGGCATGGTTATTAGGCGCACTATTGCTTGTAGCACCTAGGTTAAAACGCACTAAATAAGCCGTAAAAATAACGGCGACTTATCATAGCCGCCGTTTTTTTAGTTAGGGTCTGTTGATCTTTGCGGATTACAATTTGTTCAAACTAGGGGCGGTTTAATCGCGGCGCGAGGTTTGTAACCTAGTGGGCTAAGTAAAAACCGAGCAAAGCTTCCGCGTCCTGCTCACGCCCCTTACCTACATCCATGTAGGCAACAAAGAGTAAATCGCCCTTAGGCAGAACTCTTCGGGCAGCGTCTGTTTGGTATTGATGCTGCGTTATCGCCTATTTATGGGGAATAACCACACCACATAGGCTCTGCCTTGCCTAAATACCAAACAGACTGCTGCAAATTTAACCTTGAAAGGTCATCAGACCCTAGTTGTAAAGTACGCTCACCAGTAACATTACCCACATTACAAACACAGCTAAGCAGCCTAGCAAAAATACTCTAAAACGGGCTCTTAAATGATTACTACCAAGGTGAATGAGGCTATGAATAATGCGTGTCGCTACAAATATACACGCCAATACTGCAATAGGGACACTCGCCATATTAAGCTGTAAAGCAAGCAAACATCCCGCATAAAAAAGCACAGGTATTTCAAATTGATTGCTAAAATTACGATCAGCGACTCTGACATGATCGCCCGCATTATCAAGTCGCATAGCAGCAAAGTCACTTAACTGTATGTGTTTGTTTTTAGCCGCCGCAAAACGTCGTTTTCCCATTATTACCATCACAACTAATGAAAGTGTTACCTGAACGAACATGGCTATTATTATTATCTTTTCCATAACTTACCTTATTATTTATATTAACTATTCACAATGTGTTACACAATTAAGTGCTAATTAGTAGCATAGTATTAATTGATAATGGTAGTTTATAAGTGATTTAGTCTTTTTATAACACTAAGCCCATATTTAACAGCAATGGATATAACTAAAATGAAACACATCATCGGCTTAAGTGCAATTGCACTGGCAATATTAAGCGGTTGTTCGAATACCGCCACACTTACTCAATCACCACAAACGTCACTTTTATCACCAACGCTTGTTGTCAGTCCTAACGATAACCGTGAATATAAAACACTAACACTTGCCAATGATATTGAAGTGATTTTAGTTTCTGATCCAAGCGCAGAAAAATCGGCTGCTTCATTGAGTGTCGGCGTCGGCCTGCTGCACGACCCAATGAGCCAGCAAGGTATGGCGCATTATTTAGAACATATGTTGTTTTTAGGCACTGAGCGCTACCCTGACACTAAAGGGTACTCTGATTTTATGACTAAAAACGGCGGAGCGCATAATGCCTATACGTGGCTCGATATTACAAACTACATGTTTAAAATTAATAACGATGCGTTTGATGAAGGCTTAGACCGCTTTTCAGACTTTTTTAAAGCCCCTAAGCTTTACCCAGAATACACAGAAAAAGAAAAAAACGCAGTGAATGCTGAGTGGTCAATGCGTCGTGAAATGGACTTTTTTGGCCAATTTAAACTTGCACGTAAAATGATGGGTGAACACCCAGCTAATCGATTCTTAATTGGTAACCTTGAAACGTTAGGCGATAAAGCTGATAGTTCATTACACAAAGAAACTGTTGATTTTTATAATAAATATTATTCATCAAATATTATGAAAGTGGCGTTAATTTCTAATTTACCGCTTGAAGAAATGCAGAAAAAAGCAGAAAAATACTTCGCTGATATTAAAAATAAAAATATTGAAAAGCCAAAAGTATCAGCCAAGCTAGATTTTGATAATGCCGGTGGTAAACGTGTTTTTTACTCGCCAAACGAAGACGTTAAACAATTACAGCTCGACTTTACAATCACTAATAATCAAACTGAATTTGCAGTAAAACCTAATCGTTTTGTTGCCTATTTACTTAGCAATGAAATGCCAGGTAGCCCAGCACAAATATTACGTGATAAAGGCTGGGTATCGCAGTTATCAGCGTCTGCTTCACCAAATCAATATGGTAACTATGGCTCTTTAAATGTGAACATAGAGCTGACTGATGAGGGCATGAAAAACCGCGAAGCCATTGTTGCGACTATTATGCAATATATTGATTTAATTAAACGTGAAGGTGTTAATAGTAAGTACTTTAATGAAATTCGCACCTCTTTAAATAATCAGTTTAAATTTTTAGAAAAAGGTGATGAGTTTAACTACGTCAGTGCGCTGACTCAAAGCATGCAAGATTACCCGTTAAATCACGCGATAAACGCACCATACTACTACGCTAAGTTTGATGCTGATGCGGTTAATAATGTACTAAAACAACTTAACGCAGATACCTTACGTGTTTGGTATATTTCTCAACAAGAAGATACTGATTCACAATTACATTTTTATGATGGTAAATACCGAATTAGTGATATTAGCGACGCAGAAATTGCCAGCTGGGAAAAACCAAGTGAATTTAATTTAGCCTTACCAAGTGTTAACAACTTACTGCCAGAGAGTTTTGCAATTAAAACGCAGGCCTTTAAAGAGCAAAAACACCCAGAACTTAGTTATGATAAAAACGGTGTAAAAATTTGGCGCCAAGCAAGCCAGCAGTTTGCAGAGCAACCCAAAGGTTTAGTTGAGGTGTATATCAACACACAAACAGGGTTGCGTGATATTAATTCAACCGTCCTTTATTCTGTGTGGGCAGATTTATATAACACTCAATTAAGTCAGCTACGAACCGAAGCGGCTATTGCCGGTATGAATGTTAATTTAAGCTCAAGCAATGGCTTAGTTTTATCATTAAGTGGTTTTACCGATAAACAAGATACCTTACTTAAACAAGCGTTAGCTGGATTTGACGATAAAATTTCAGCGCAAGCATTTAATCAAGCGATTGACCGTTATCAACGTGATTTACTCAATCAGCAAAAACAGTTCCCGTATGCACAAGCGTTTAGTGAATATTCAAAACTGACTCGAACCGGTAGTTTTGATACTGACGCGCTTATTAAGGCAGCTCAATCACTGACACTCGCTGATTTACAAGCATTAAAGCAAAGCACATTAGCGAATAATAACTTACGCGTATTTAGCTATGGCAACTATAACCAAAAAGATATTGATGCCATTGCTGCTGAATTAACGGCTATTTTACCAAATAATCATACAAAATCTGAGTTTGCTCGCAGTAAAGCCTGGTTACCACAACAAGGTGAAGCGCGCGTATTACACAAAGATATTGATGTAGCCGATGTAGCCGTTGTCGATATGACCATTCACCCAACGCCAGGTTATAAACAAAAAGCGCAGGCGGCGGTTTTACAAGGGCACTTTAGAACAATCGCGTTTGACAAAATGCGTACCGAAGAGCAACTAGCTTATGCGGTAGGGGCATTAGCGCGTCCTATTGAGGATTACTCTGGTATTGGTTTGTTTATTCAAACACCGGTTAAAGGACCAAAAGAAATTCAAGTACGCTTTGATAAGTTCAAAAAAGAGTACGCTTTAGAGCTTAATGCCATGAGTGAAGAGACATTTGCACAGCTTAAAAATGCAACGTTGGTCTCGTTAAAAGAACAGCCAAAGAATTTAAGCGACGAAATGAGTCCATTGATTAACGATTGGTACCGTGAAAACTTTGATTTTGATTCAAAACAAAAGCTAATTGCCGAAGTAGAAAAGGTCACCCTTGCTGATATTAAAGACTACTACCAGCAAACCATGTTAAATCCACAAGCAGCACGCTTAAATGTGCAATTACGTGGCAGTAAGTTTAGTGATAGCGAGTTTGCTGATTTGCCAAACCAAACTAAAGTGACGAGTTTAGATGCTTACTACAGCGATATAAAATTGCAAAAGTAAGTTGAAATTACTCAAAAACCAAACAAAACCCAGCCATTGTTGACTGGGTTTTGTTTTAACGGCGTTAATTATGGTTTTAGTAAAATGGCTACCATTGCCATGTTAGGCCATAAGTAAAAAGCCAATGATGGCAAAGCCTGCAGCAATTAAGGTATAAGGTAATTGCGTTACAGCATGACTGATCAAATTACAGCCAGAGCCTTGTGCTGCTAGTACGGTTGAATCAGAGTAAAAACAGGCTTGGCTACCAAATGAAGACGCTGAAAGCAATGCGCCAATCACCAATGGAATATTTGCATCAACCGCCGTCGCAAGGGGCATGACAATAGGAATTGAAACCGCAAAAATCCCCCAACTTGAACCCGTCGCAAACGCTAATATCGACATCGCAATAAATACCACCGCAGGTAAATAGCCAGCGGTCATATACGGGCTTAAGCTGCCAATCACAAATTGTGGCAAGCCAATTAAGTCGCATACATCTTTAAAAATAAAGGCGGCAATCACGGTTCCAATTGCGGGGATCATACTTTTAAAACCATCCAGCATACGCTCAATCATTTCGCTAAAGCTCATTAATTTTTGTAACGCATAAAATGGCAAAGTGACAGCCATTGTCGCTAATAGACCTTTGTACACATCTATTTCAAAATATACGGTAAATGCGACTAATAAAATAATCGGCAACAAAAAGTTATATAACTTACCTTTAGGATCCGCATCTTCAAAGTGTTCTTCCGCTGCTTTTACTGCATATTCATCGGCGGTTTGTACTTGAGTATAAATCGCAGGCTCTAAAGTAGGAGCGTGAGTTAGCGCCTGTTGCTCGGCTTTTTTCATGGGGCCAAAAGTAGGGATCACGCCGGCAATAACCAGCACCACAGTCAACACCGCAAACCAGGCATAAAACATGTACGGAATGGCTTGAATATAAACGGCAATGCCTTTGCCTTCTTCTGCAATGCCGTTATCGACTAACAGGCCACCAAAAAATACAGCCCACGTTGACAAAGGGACGAGTACACAAATAGGCGCTGCCGTTGAATCAACAACGTAAGCGAGCATTTCACGACTCACTTTAAATTTGTCGGTGATCCGCTTCATGGTTTCACCCACGGTAAGCGCGTTTAAATAATCGTCAATAAATATCACGACACCCAAACAAAAGGTCATAAATAAGGAGGATCGTTTACCTCGGGTGTACTTTAAAGCCAAACTACCAAACGCAGAAGCCCCTCCAGTGCGCACTAATAAGGCAATAAGCGCACCAAAGCCGCCACACACAAGTATTAACCAACCAATGGTTTCATCTGTCATTACTTTGAGTGATGTGCTGGCAAAATTTGAGAGAACTTTGCTAGGGTCAGCTAAAACAAGGCCAACTAATGCACCAATCAGTAACGATAAAATAGGGCGGCGTAAAACAACAGCCAATACAACCACTACCACAGGCGGCAGTAGAGTTAACGCAGAAGGTTCAAGCATTTATAAGATCACAAAATTAAAAGCAGATTTAAAAAGTAAACTGCTTATACAAAAACAAAGAAGATGATAAGTTTGTTGTTAAATCATTTTCCAAGTCACTGCTTTTGCACGCGTGAAGGGCACTTAAAAAATTATGTTAAATTAATAGTTTTAGTGAAACGCGTTGGCTTTGGCGCCAGACGGAGCAAGGAATGCATGCCGCTATTGTTGTGCCTTTAAAAACATCGGCGCAAAAGTAATCTTCTTTTTTATTTCAGTCAATAAAAAAATATCGGGTCGTGACAAATATTATCAGGAGTTATTTTGAATATTGCTTTTACAACAGAGCGCTTACACATACGCTTCGCACAAATAGCAGATGCGGCGGAGTTACTTAAGTTGGTTAATCAGGCTAATTTCACCAAATACATTGGTGATAAAGGTATTTATACTTTAGGCGACGCTAAAAAATACATCAAAGACAGTTTTATATCTGCCCATAAGCAGCATGGCTTTGGGCCTTATATAATCGCATTACATGATGAAACACTAGTTGGTATTGTTGGGTTTTATCAGCGAGCTGTTCTGCAATATCCCGATTTAGGGTTTGCGCTAAAAGACGGTTTTGAAAAAAAGGGCTATATTTTTGAGGCGGCAAATACCTTGCTAAACCATAGACAAAACTTGGGGATTAACCAGGTTACGGCGATCGCCCGCTGTGATAACCGTGCATCAAAAAATGTATTACAAAAGCTCGGTTTTAAAACCCAAGGTCAAGTGATCATAGAAAGCACTAACATTGCGGTAGATGTATATTTACTTAATACAGAGTGAAATTAAATTCGCGCTTTTTCAATTTCTTTCGCCGCAAGGATGTTGATTTGTTGCCACATTTTTTCAAGAGTAGCCACCAATGAATCATAGCCATCATCATCGATTGGCATAACAGATGAGAAATTATGGATGCTTAGTAAACGCCTACCCGATTCTGGGTGAGTGTAGTATAAACGCCATAGCCCTGAAATATCTGCATTACCTTGCAGATCACCGTTAAAGTGGTGTAGTTCGTATTCTAATTCGTAAAATGTTTGTTGCTGTTGGTCAGTAATAACGGGTAAGCCTTTAATAACCATCCAGTTTGTCATGGTATTAAATAATGTTTGCTGCGCGCTGGCACTGAGCATAACATCTGGCGACTCACCCCATAGATGATAATTAGCAGCATGGATTTGATTACTATCTACTTTCATAGCAATACCCCGGTTATTCAATGCGCCTCTTAGGGTAACTGTTTGCACGCGCAGTTGTGCCTGTGTATCTTGCACATTTCGCGAAGAGTCATTAATGGGCTGCTCAAATTGGTAATACTGAATTGTTGTTTGAATAGCAGAGCTGCAACCACTGATAAAGATCACACCCGTTAAAAGTAAAAATAGTGCTTTCATTATTGCTTCCTCGGTTGTGGATCTTTAGGTAGTGATTTGTCAAAAATGAGCATATTAGGTTGCTCGTTTAAGCCACGAGTAAGAGGCTGAAACTCTTCTGTTAAACGCTTAATTTGTAGCAGTGTTTGCTCAAGTTGATAGTGCATTTGAGAGCCTGCTTGATAGCTTGCCATGGTTTTGTCAAACTGGCGCATGGTTATTTCAAATTGTTCCATACTTTTAGTTATTTTTTCGAGATTACGATTAAAGTCGCCCGGTAAATTTTGTGTATCGGGCTTATTTAATAACGTGCGCATCTCACTTGCCAGAGCTTGATACTCGCTAAACGTAGTTTGCATTTTGGCTAAACTGTCTTCAATTTTTAAATTATTCACTTTATTAAGTACATCCGATACTTGATCGGCAAGCACCGTTATACCGCTCGATACACTAGGAAACACATCGTATTGAGCAAGTTTTTTAAGCTCGCTTTTTGGGGTGTCGGTATAAAAGTCAAAATCGACGTAAACTGCACCGGTTAGCAAATTACCCGGTTTAAGTGACGCTCTCATGCCGTTTTCAATCCACTCGTTAACGCTTGTTTCCCAATATTCTTTTGCTACCGAGGTGATATGGTATAAACGACCATATTCTACTTTTATCAATACCGGAACTGCGGTATTTTTAGCGCGAAAATGAGCCGGTTTCCCATCTATAATTACATTGGCGGGCGCTTCAACCACTGTGCCGACGCGAGTACCTCTATACTCAACTGGCGCACCAACACGGAGTCCTCTAATCGATTGTTCGAATTCAATAAGGTAATAATCAAAATCATAAAAACGCTCTTCTAAAGCTTGATTATAACTTTGACTCAAAGAAAAGCTATGGCCATCTTGTGCTAAATCACCAGGGGCTTGCTGATCAGGTAAGCCAACAGAAATACCGCCTTTTAATAATTTGCTTAGTGAACCAGTATTAATATTTATGCCATCAGCAGAAAGATCTATCTCAATACCTGAGTTAACCCAAAAAATAGAGTTTAAAGTGATCAGGTTCTCATAGGGGGCTTTAATAAAAATACCGTATTGCATTGCTTGGTTTTTCCAATCAAAGGTGGCGGTTTCTATTTGGCCTATTTTGTAGTTTTTAAAAAATATACCAGTACTCACATCAAGTACCTCAGCATTGTAACTGAGTAACTTAAAGCGTCCACCTTGAACATCTTTACCAATTAATGCGGGCTCTTCTTGCAGGGTAAAGCGTTTTTTAAGTTGGCTACTTTCTCCCGGTGAAAACTCTAAATAAACCCCTGAAAGTAGGGTACTCATACCACTGATCCCAGTTTCATCAATGCGTGGCTTTACTACCCAAATACTGGCATCTTCGGTGAGTAAATTATCATAGTTTTTATCTATTTGTGCTCGGGCAATTACACTGTCTTGGCTGTCAGAAAGGCGGACGTGATCAATTTGACCTATTTTAACACTTCGCACTTTTATTTCTGTTTTACCAGCAATAATCCCCTCTGCTTGGGGCATAGTGATGTAGATTGTTTGCCCTTTATTTAATTGATACTGATAAAGCATCCAAACACCAACAAATAAGGCAACCACAGGAATAATCCAAATTGCAGAAATACTTGATTTTTGTGCTACGTTAGCTGTTTTAGTCATGCTTTATTCTCTGCGTTATTATTTTTGGTGAGTCCCACAGTAGGCGAGGGTCAAATGCGTGTGCCGCCATCATTTGGCATAATACCATAACGGTAAAAAAGACGATGCCCAAACCTGGTGTAACCGACATTAAGTTTCCTAGCTGCACCAGTGCAACTAATATAGCCACAACAAACACATCAATCATAGACCATTTACCTATAAATTCAGTAAGTTGATACACTTTTGTGTAACCTTTTGTATGCAGGTTGGCGGGTTTTGTAACCATAAAGCACAAAAAGCTCAAAATAAGCGCTTTGGCTAACGGTACCACTACACTGGCAAAAAATATAATAATTGCAATAGGGTACGAGCCGCTACTCCATAACGTAATAACACCCGAAATAAGGGTTGCAGGTGTTTCATCCCCTAGGCTGATGGTGTACATAATGGGCAGTAAATTCGCAGGAATATAACAAATCAGAGAAGTAACTAACCATGCAGCCGCTTTTTGTACGCTGTTGGGGTTTCTTAAATACGTTTTACTATGGCAACGAGGACAGATTGATTCAACGCTCAGTTGATGGCAAACATGGCAGGCTTTTATATTCTCATCAATAGCCCGCTCAGCGTTTGAAGTATTTTGAAGTGTAGTGGCAGGGCTTACTTGTGACCACAGCCTAGCACGATTTAAACGCGTTAATGCACTAACATAAAAAATAACAAATCCCACATAAGCAAAAAAACTGATACCAAAGCTAACCTCAGCCAATGACATTATTTTTACCATGCTAACTAAAACACCAATCAGAAATATTTCTGACATGATCCAAGGCTCTAGCGTTAAAGTGAATTTTAATAGTTTTCTTGCAACTGCTTGCGGCAGTGCTTTGAGTGCGCCTAAATGCAAAGGGATCAAAATAATCAGCAAACTCATAGGCAGAATAATAATGCTGATATCAATAAATAGGCCGAGTAAGTCACTATCATAGTTAAATAAAATCCGTGCTGCGTCGGGCAGAGTAATAGTTTGGGTAATGCCATTACTACTAAAAGAGATAAACGGATAAAACATACTGCTGAGCAACATTAATAATGCGCTTAAACTCAGTGCGACTATTTCAGTGTCATGGTTTATATTAATACCGCGGACTTTATGGCTACAGCGTGGGCACAATGCCACTTGTTTGGCATTAATCTCGGGAATATCAATGATAAGATCACAGCTTGGGCAGGCAGTTTGCAAAATGTTAGCTTATAATTAATTCAATAATTTAAATATTGCTATAAATAATAGTTAAATACAAACGCTGCGGCTAAATTACTAAAGAAAAGTAACCCCAATAACTGAAAATAAAAACGGATTAGGTGAAAGAGTGAAAGTTGTATTTTTATTGGCCTTAGTGTGTTTATGTGGTGATAGTTTTGCATTTGTTAATGATAATAAGCAGCAACGAGTCATTATTGCGGCTAACCCTACTGTTGCGCCTTATGTAATAAGTGAAAATGATTCAGGTATTCAGCTCGAGATTGTAAAGGCAGCACTTAACAATCAAGACATAAATGAGGTTGATGTACATTACATGTCAAATCAGCGTGCAGATGCTTTATTGAACCAAGGCCATGTTGATATTGCATTAAATTACTCGGGTATTTTAATTGCTGGCATATATCGAAGCCAATCGGTTGTTAATTATGAGAATGTGGTGGTGAGTCTTAAAAAGAGTAACTTCACTATTAATAGTATTTACGATCTGGCGACTAAAAGTGTTTTAGCATTTCAAAATGCGCCTGCTTATTTACCCAAAGAATTTGGTCACAACTTAGAGAACTTGAGAGGCTATGAAGAAGTATTCAATCAACAAGCGCAGATACATCATTTAATGGCAGGGTGGGTTGATACGATTATTCTCGATAGGCGAATATTTCTTCACTATTTAAAGGAATATCAAAAAACTAATGCCACTAAAGATTTTGTTATTCATGCTATTTTTCCACCTGCGGCAAGGCCTGCGTATTTTAACAATGATTTGCTGAGACAGCAGTTTGACAAAGGCTTAGCAAATATAATTCAAAGCGGTGAATATCGCACCATAATGCTTAACTTAGATAAGCAATATACCCAGCGCGACTTCACTGCTCTTTAATTAATCAAATAAGGCAACCGTTTGGCGGGTGAGTGCAATAAGCTCACCGGATTGCGACCAAATACAGCCATCTTCTAAGCCATAGCCATCTTTTGAATGATGAGTGATTGCTTCAAAACCCAACCATTCACCTGGCACTAAATTAGGCGCTTGTACAAATTCTAAATACCACGACATGCTACTAGCCGGTGCAGGTTGCTTAAACATTTGTAGTAATGTTGGCGGCCATGCGTCGGTAAGGGCAATAACATGAGCTTCTGTAATTTCTTCAGGCGTGTGTTTAAATCGCATCCAACCACCAAGGTGAGAGGTTTGCGCACTACTAAACGGCATGGCGCCTTGTTGCGGGCATAAATCAACATGCTGAAAAAATTCTGGCATTTTCCCAGGTACAAAGCCTAAACAATGGCCTTCGTTTACAGGGTGTAAGGTTAACGACTTTGATACTGGCACATTAATTGATGAGTTACGATTTTTTGCAAAACAGGCCTGCACGATGACACACACCGCATCATCTTGAATCGCTTTGGCGAGCACTTGGGTACTGCTTTTACCTTCACGTAATATTTCTACCGATAAAGAAAACGGTTTTTCAGCCAATAATGGCCCTACAAAGTTTGTACTTAAAGAAAGCAGTCTTCTTGATGAATCAACTTTATTGCGCATTGCTTGATAAAGTAGCGCAGCAGAGAGGCCACCAAAAGCAGTACGACCTTGGCACCAGTTAGCAGGAAACTGCATGGTATTGGTTAACGGGTCAGTTTCCTGACTCGCTTGGGCTGCTTGTTTTAATAATTGTTCAAAGTGCACAAATAATGTCCTTTTGCTGTTATTTGCTGAATTTATATCACACCCAAACTCATCAGACCAGACAATAAATAAGCTCCCAAATTACAAAAAATGAGCAATCCCTACTCTTTTTAGGGTTATTTAGTAAATAAATTAAAAAAAATGCGTTTTTTTTCATTTTTACAGTTGAATTAAGTTTGTGGCATCCCTATTAACTAGTCATCGAATGTATTAACGAATTTAGAAGTTGGAGAAGATTCATGGGTAGAATTATTGGAATCGATTTAGGTACTACTAACTCTTGTGTTGCAGTACTTGATGGTGACAAAGCACGTGTTATTGAAAATGCGGAAGGCGATCGCACAACCCCGTCTATTATTGCTTATACGCAAGACGGTGAAACGTTAGTAGGTCAACCTGCAAAACGTCAAGCGGTAACTAACCCAACAAACACGTTATTTGCAATCAAACGTTTAATTGGTCGTCGCTTTGAAGACGAAGAAGTACAACGTGATATCGGCATCATGCCTTTCAAAATTATCAAAGCAGATAATGGCGATGCATGGGTAGAAGCAGGCGGTGAAAAACGCGCTGCACCACAAATTTCTGCTGAAGTACTGAAAAAAATGAAGAAAACGGCTGAAGACTTCTTAGGTGAAGAAGTAACTGAAGCGGTAATCACAGTACCGGCATACTTTAACGATTCACAACGTCAAGCTACAAAAGATGCGGGCCGTATTGCGGGTCTTGAAGTAAAACGTATTATCAATGAGCCAACAGCTGCAGCCCTTGCATACGGTATGGATAAAAACCGTGGCGAAAACGTAGTAGCGGTATACGACTTAGGTGGTGGTACTTTCGATTTATCAATCATTGAAATTGATGAAGTTGAAGGCGAGCACACATTTGAAGTACTTGCGACAAATGGTGACACTCACTTAGGTGGTGAAGATTTTGATAACCGTGTAATCAACTACTTAGTTGCTGAATTCAAGAAAGATCAAGGTATCGATTTACAAAATGATCCGCTTGCAATGCAACGTGTTAAAGAAGCAGCAGAGAAAGCAAAAATTGAGCTTTCATCAGCACAATCTACAGAAGTTAACCTTCCGTACGTAACCGCTGATGCATCAGGTCCTAAGCACATGAACGTGAAATTAACGCGTGCTAAGCTTGAGTCACTGGTTGAAGACTTAGTGACTAAGTCGATTGAACCGCTTAAACGCGCACTAGCTGATGCTGACCTGTCTGTGAACGATATCAACGATATCATTCTAGTGGGTGGTCAAACGCGTATGCCACTTGTTCAAAGAACAGTTGCTGAGTTCTTTGGTAAAGAGCCACGTAAAGACGTTAACCCTGATGAAGCGGTAGCTGTGGGTGCTGCGATTCAAGGTGGTGTACTTGCAGGTGACGTGAAAGACGTACTATTACTAGACGTATCACCATTATCTCTAGGTATTGAGACGATGGGGTCAGTAATGACAGCACTGATTGAGAAAAACACCACGATTCCTACTAAGAAATCGCAAACATTCTCAACAGCAGAAGATAATCAATCTGCAGTAACCATTCATGTGTTACAAGGTGAGCGTAAACGTTCAAGTGATAACAAATCGCTAGGTCAATTTAACCTAGAAGGCATTCGCCCAGCACAACGTGGTACGCCACAAATCGAAGTAACATTCGATGTTGATGCCGATGGTATCTTACATGTATCTGCAAAAGATAAAGATACAGGTAAAGAGCAAAAAATCACTATTCAAGCATCTTCTGGCTTAAGCGATGAAGAAGTTGAAAAAATGGTTCGTGATGCAGAAGCGCACGCTGAAGACGATAAAAAGTTTGAAGAGTTAGTAGCTGCACGTAACCAAGCTGATGCACTTGTTCACGGTACACGTAAGCAAATTGAAGAAGCGGGTGATGCTCTACCAAGCGAAGACAAAGACGCGATTGAAGCGGCTGTTGTTGACCTAGAAGCAGCAATTAAGAGTGACGACAAAGCAGAGATTGAAGCGAAAACGCAAGCGCTTGCTGAAAAGTCTCAAAAGCTAATGGAAATCGCTCAAGCTAAAGCACAACAAGCTGGTGGTGACGCTGGTGAACAACAACAGTCAGCTAAACAAGATGACGATGTTGTTGATGCAGAGTTCGAAGAAGTTAAAGACGACAAGTAATTGTTGCTAACGCTTCTCGCTAATTTAAAACACATGACCAAATCAAGTGTTTGAGTTAGGATGAACACATGAGGCGCGTAGGCTAAAGCTTAACGCGCCTTTTGCATGTAAAGAGAAGTGAATAAAACGCTTTAAAAATTCAATGATAAATCGATATGATTTATCGGTTTGTCCAGCAGCTAACGCTGTAAATAGAAAAGAGTAGTGTGATAGATATGTCAAAACGCGATTATTACGAAGTCCTCGGCGTAAGCAAAGATGCGAGTGAGCGAGACATAAAAAAAGCGTATAAACGCTTAGCGATGAAATATCACCCCGATCGTACCGCCGGTGATAAAGACCTTGAAACTAAATTCAAGGAAGTTAAAGAAGCTTACGAAATACTGACTGATGCGCAAAAGCGTCAAATGTATGACCAATACGGCCATGCAGCCTTCGAACAAGGTGGTGGCGGTGGTCACGGTGGCTTTGGCGGCGGCCAAGGTGATTTTGGTGATATTTTTGGTGACGTATTTGGTGATATTTTTGGTGGCGGCGGTGGTCGACGTCAATCACGCCAGCAACGTGGCTCAGATTTACGTTACAACATGGACTTAAGCTTAGAAGAAGCGGTTCGTGGTAAAGACGTTGAGATTAAAGTGCCTACTTGGGTTAGTTGTGAACCATGTGATGGCAGTGGTGCTAAAGCGGGCTCTAAACCAAAAACATGTACAACCTGTCATGGTGCAGGCCAAGTACAAATGCGCCAAGGCTTTTTTGCCGTACAGCAAACCTGTCCGACGTGTCATGGACAAGGTCAGATCATTTCAGATCCTTGTAATAAATGTCATGGGCAAGGCCGTGTAGAAAAAACTAAAACGCTATCGGTTAAAATCCCGGCAGGCGTAGATACTGGCGATCGTATTCGCTTATCAGGTGAAGGCGAAGCTGGCATGCATGGTGCACCAGCAGGTGACTTGTATGTGCAAGTATCTGTTCGTGAACACAAAATATTTGTTCGTGAAGCTAATAATTTATATTGTGAAGTACCAATAAGCTTTACCACCGCAGGCCTTGGCGGTGAAATTGAAGTGCCAACGCTTGATGGGCGTGCAAAGCTTAAAATACCGTCAGAAACACAAACGGGCAAAATGTTCCGTATGCGTGGCAAAGGTGTTAAGTCAGTACGCAGTGGCGCTCAAGGCGATTTAATTTGTAAGGTTGTGATTGAAACGCCAGTTAATTTAAACGAGCGTCAACGTGACTTACTTAAAGAATTAGATGAAAGTATGGGCAAAGACAGCTCAAAAAACCGCCCTAAAGAGCAAGGCTTTTTTGATGGGGTTAAAAAGTTTTTTGATGACTTAACTAAGTAATTAGTCGGATCAATAGACCCTAGTAAAAACGGCGCTTTTTTAGCGCCGTTTTTTTATGTTTAATGTGCTAAATTATTAGGGAAATTTATTTTGGACTTTATCAGATGACCCCCGCTATAGAGCAGCTAAAAAAAAGCAATATTAAGTTTGACATACTCAGTTACGAGCACGATATAAACAATACTAATTACGGCCTTGAAGCGGTTGAAAAGCTAAATCTAAATAGCGCCCAAGTATTTAAAACCTTAGTGCTAGAAACCTCAGAGCAACAGCTTATTGTAGCGGTGACTCCCGTCACTCAGCAGGTTAATTTAAAACAGCTTGCGAAGCTTTGTGCAGTAAAAAAAGTGATGATGGCAGACCCACAAAAAGTGCAGGCGAGTACCGGTTATATTTTGGGAGGAGTAAGCCCCCTTGGCCAAAAAAAACGGCTAAAAACATACATACACTCCAGTGCGTTAGATTTTGAAATGATATATGTTAGTGCCGGAAAACGAGGGTTAGAAGTAACACTAAGTGCAAAAAGCTTAGCACATATAACTCAAGCTTCGTTTGCAGTTTTTTAAACTTTTGTTTAGCTAAAATAAGGGGATATAAGTATCCATCTGATTACTTGCGGCAATAGGTATTATTAACTAATGTTGTTACTACACATAACACGTTTTTGTTAATACCTTTTAGATTGGCGTGTCGCCTTTACTTTGTTTTAATGAAAATTTGCTCGCAGCTATTTTGGTAAAACATACGCATGAAAATACTTGTTGTTGATGATATGCCGTTAATGCGTCATGTATTAATTAATATGTTAAGGCAGTTAGATTATAAAGATATTGTTGAAGCCACAGATGGGCTTCAAGCATTAAACATACTGCAAAATCAAATGTTTGATTTGGTTATAACAGATCTTCATATGCCTAAAATGGATGGCATTACTTTACTTGATAATATTAGAAAAGATGCCGAGCTGAAAAACCTTCCTGTACTTATGGTGACCTGTGAAGATAGTTCTTCGACTGTCAAAAAAGCGATTAATGCTAAAGTGTCAGGGTTTATCGTAAAGCCTTTTAATATGAATGTGTTATCAGCTCAATTAACCCGTTTATCGATAAAAGCCTAAAGCTAATCGTTTATAAAGTAGAGTTATCTACCGACTGTTTAAAAAATGTATTAGCGCAACAGCCGTTCATTATTTTCTACCACTGATGTGATAGCATTATGCTATTAACTAATCGTAAAGTAATCATTGAGGAAGTATGGCTAAGCCCAATAAAAAAGGGCCTACAAAAACGGTCGATATATTTTGTTCTGCGTGTAAGGCACCGTTATTCAAATACCGTAAAGGTGGCAAAGGTGCTTTAGTAAAATGTTTTATAGAAAGAATAACCCAAGATCACACCCATACTGAATGCGTATGCCCAGGCTGTGAACGACCTTTTGCCCGCCCCACAATTATAAGAGGGACCCCTGCCTATAAAATGATTGGTGGTAAAGTCACGTTTAAATAAACGTTTTGTTTATAGTCTAAAGTAGTGAGGGGCGGACATAAGCCCTTGTTTGCTTTTTTTGCACTGGTAAACTTCGCTGGTTTTGCTGTTTCAATGATTGAAAAAAACCCTCCCCATGGATTGGGCCAGTCAGTTGGGTTTTAAAATGGAAAAGGATAGACGTGTGATCGCACTTTTATTTGATATTGTAGGTATGAGTGGCACTTTTTTAGTGGTTGGTTCATTTTTTTTGCTGCAACTAAATAAAGTTTCACCTAAAAGTTTAACGTATAACTTAATGAATTTAAGTGGCGCTATTTTGTTACTTATTAGCCTTTGTTATAACTTTAACTTAGCAAGCTTTGTGATTGAAATATTTTGGATTGCAGCCTCATTAATTGGCTTATACAAATATTTTAAAGACAAACCTGTCGTTGCAAAAGCGTAAATTAAGCTAAAACAGCACACCTTAAAAGGTGATTAAACCGTGGAATGTAATATTTCACGGTTTTTTAGTTTCAGTACAATTGTTAACAAAAAGTTTCTTCTGCAAAGGGGGATAACTCGTTACAATATTGGCTATTACTTATTATTGGCATCATAGTTGTCATAGGCGTTTATGTTCTCCATCCCCAAAAAAATTATTTTTGCCTGTATATTGTTAGTACTATTATTGGTGGTCACCTTTTCGTTTGGTCGTGCTTATGATTTAGGGCAAGCCAAAATTCAAGCTGATCAACAAGTTATCCAATTAAATAATTATATCGATAACGAACTCGCTCGATTTGCGGCTATCCCTCAGCTGCTAACTGAAAATAACGTATTGATTCGTTTTACTAATAATGAATCACAACACTTTAATGCAATTAACAATTACCTTGCTGATATTCAACAAGCCAGTGGTGCCTCAGATGTATACATACTAGATACTCATGGCGATGTTATTGCCAGTAGTAACTGGCAAACCGACTATACATTTTTAGGTAGTAACTTTGCATTTAGACCTTATTTTAAACAAGCGTTTGCCGGTGAAAAGGTCGCATACTTTGCACTTGGTCAGCGCTCAAAAGAGCGCGGAATTTATTTTTCCCAAGCTATTTACCTAGATGGAAAAGCCATTGGCGTGGTGGCGCTTAAAATTAATGTCGCTAAATTTGAAAACGATCGTTCGCTTTTAAATACCTCAAAAGGAAGCCATTTTTATTTGCAACTTGCCGATAATATTATTGCCATGTCGGATGAACCCGAATGGCGTTTAAATAGTTTTACAGAGCTTGATATTACCGCGCGTCGTGATATTAAACAGCGCCGTGCTTACTTAGATCATCAACCGCTACAAATTAAACAACAGCGCTACAAAAGCCAGGGCATTGAGCAATTTAAAATTGCTAAAGATGAATACGTTTCCGCCTCAAGACCCTTAACTCATCTGAATGCAACCATGACAGTGCTTGTTGATATTTCAAACATTAACGCCTTACAGGTGCCTAGATTGTTATGGCTAGTGTTGTTTTATTGGGTGTTTATTTTTGTTGGATATAGCTTATTGGCACGCTTTGCCGGGTATAAAAAATTACTGTATTCGCGTCACAGTTTAGAGCTCGAAGTACTAGAGCGTACCCAAGCACTCGAAAAAGCCCAAACCGCATTAGTACAGTCGGCAAAATTAGCCACTATTGGGCAATTGAGTGCGGGCATTAATCACGAAATTAACCAACCGCTCAGCGCAATGAACACCTATTTAGCCAGTGCTAAAATTTTCCTAAAAAAGGGAAAGCTCAACGCATTAAGTGAAAACTTAATCATTATCGAGAATTTAGTAGAGCGGGTGCATAAAATAGTGGCGCAGCTTAAACACTTTAGTAAACCGGCGACCATGCAACTTCGGCCTCATCCACTGTCGGCGTTATTAAACAATGCGTTGATGATCACCCATCCGCAACTTAAACAAGACGATGTTAACGTAAGTGCACCGCAGTTTTCGCAAGAGATCACGGTGTGGGTCGATGCGTTAAAGTTTGAACAAGTATTGGTTAATGTGATCACCAATGCATCACAGGCAATGAAAGGTGAGCCAGTTAGAGAGCTCAGTTTTGATGTTGAATGCTTTGAAGAGCGCGTTAAGCTTTCTATATTAGATAGTGGCCCTGGTATTGAGCATCATGTGCTGGGGTCTATTTTTGAACCTTTTTATAGTACCAAATCAAGTAACGGTTTAGGGCTGGGCTTGTCGATTTCAAAGCAAATTATTGAATCATTTAATGGTTACTTAACTGCACATAATCGCCCTGAAGGCGGTGCGCAATTTATTATTAGTTTATCAAGCATAGAGGCCACTAAAAATGATTGAAGCCGTTGTTTGCAAACAGATTATTGTTATTGATGATGAAGCGATGATCCGCGATTCATTGAATCAGCTATTAACGCTCGAGGGGTATGAGGTACAGTGTTTTAGTGATGCAAGTGTTGCCTTAAGTCGCTTAAATCGCAGTTTTTGTGGCATTGTACTCAGTGACATAAACATGCCCACTATGGATGGTTTAACGTTTATTGAGCAGGTAAAAGCATTCGATAGTGAACTACCAGTGATATTTTTAACCGGTTATGCTGATGTTTCTGTTGCGGTAAAAGCGATGCAACTAGGCGCGTATGATTTATTTGAAAAACCACTGAACGAAAATTTATTAGATTGTATTGCCAGAGCCTCAGATAAACGTGCTTTAGTAATGGAAAACAGAGCGCTGAAGCGCGCGGTTGAGAAAACGTCGGCGCCCGGTGTGCGTATTTTAGGTGATACGCTTAAAATGCAGCATATGATGAACCTACTCAACACGGTGATTGATACTCCGGCTGATGTGCTGATTGAAGGTGAAACTGGCACAGGTAAAGAATTGGTTGCCCGTTATTTACACGATCATAGTAACCGTTCAAGCTGTCAGTTTGTGGCTATTAACTGTGGCGCAGTCCCAGAGCAATTAATAGAAAGCGAACTGTTTGGGGCTATCAGCGGAGCCTTTACTGGCGCAACACACGATCGCAAAGGTAAATTTGAGTTTGCACAAGGCGGCACCGTTTTTTTAGATGAAATTGAAAGCACTCCTTTATCACTTCAAGTTAAATTACTACGGGTGCTTGAAGAGCGAAAAGTAACTCCGGTCGGTGCTAATAAAGCGATAGAGCTTGATATTCGTATAGTTGCGGCAACCAAAGTCGATTTACTTTCGCTGGTAGAAAAAGGTGAGTTTAGAGCCGACTTATATTACCGACTGAGTTTAGTAAAAGTCAGCATCCCTGCATTAAGAGACAGAAAAGCAGATATTCCACTGTTGTTTAAACATTTTAGCTCTATAGCTGCGACCCGCTTTCATAAACCGTTAGGGGCGCTCAATATAGAACTACAACAACGTTTACTAGCGCACGATTGGCCTGGCAATGTGCGGGAATTGAGAAATCAAGCCGAGCGCGCGGTATTGCTAGGCCCCGATCTGGCATTTGCACAAAGTGACTCAAGCAACAGCACGCTATCATTAGATTTGAGCCTAGCCGAAAAGGTCAGCTTTTATGAGCAATCCTTAATTGAAGAGGCGCTAGAGCTTAACCATGGCAGCATTAAAGACACCATGACAACCTTACAAATTGCGCGTAAAACCCTCTACGATAAAATGAGTAAATATAACCTTAATCGAGATATGTTCACCGATTAATGGGTGGAAATGGTGATATTGAGTGTTTTTTATGTGTGGAAACCCGCACATTTCAATGTTTATTTTTAAACCTTTATTTTTTAAATCACTGAAAATTATTGTTATTTTTTAGTTGGTCATGTTCTTGCTTTGTAGGTGCAGACAACAAGTAGCATCACATAATTAGGACACATAATGAAAAACAATATATTCCAAGGTTCAGTACTTGCTGCGTTATGCAGTGCTGCCACGTTACCTGCAACCACTTTTGCTGCAGACTACACAGTGTATGGTAAAGCCGAAGTACAAATTGCTAACACCGATACAGGCATAATGCGTTACGCTGACGAAGGCACGCAAATAGATGCCCCTTTTTCGCGTATTGGCATTAAAGGTGACCATAAATTAAATGAGTATTTTACCGCGGTATTTAAATACGAAGTTCAAGTAAAAGGTTTTGAACACGACGACACCAATGAGCCTTTTGCAGCACGCAATACTTACCTTGGTCTAAAAGGTGCTTTTGGTGAAGTGGTGGTTGGGCGAAACGACACGCGCTTTAAATATTCAGAAGGTAAGCTTGATAATTTTAACGAAACCCAAGCTGATATTGCTCAAGTAATTGCAGGGCAAGACCGCTTAGGCGATACCATCACCTATACCTCTAAGTATTGGCATAACGCGCAGTTTTCATTTACCTATGCGCCAAAAGATGACAACAAAGATAACGAAGCAGGATTTGCTGCTACGCTAATTTACGGCGACCGAAATTTAAATAAAACACCTTACTCTATTTCAATCAGCCATGTTGATTCGCTTAATAACATTAAAGCAAGCCGTATTGCGGGTGTGTATAAGTTTGAAAAATTACAATTAGGGGCATTATACCAGCATTCAGAATCGATTGACGGCGCTAAGTCTGGCAACGGTTATGTACTAAGCGCAAGCTATAAGTTAGACAAATGGGTACCTAAAGTACAATTTGCAAAAGATGATTCAAAACTACGTCAAACCTCAGACGCTTCACAGTGGACTACGGGTGTAGATTATGTATTTGACAAGCAAACCACAGCTTACCTTTTATACACTGACCTTGACCTAGAAGAAAATGCTGATAGCAGTGTTGCACTTGGTCTTAAATATAAATTTTAAGGGCTGAACAAATGACAAAACGTATTTTAGAAAATAACGCGAATAAAAAGCCATTTATGCAATGGCTGTTATTGTTACTTGGTCCATGTGTCATGCTACTTACTTGCTTAGTTGAGCCGCCAGTAGGTATGTCGGCGGCAGCATTTAAAACCGCAGGCTTAGCATTTTGGATGGCCTCGTGGTGGGTGAGTGAGGTAGTGCCTATTCCTGCTACTGCGTTACTACCTTTAGTGATTTCGCCGATTGTTGATATAGCAGCGATAAAAAGTGTTGCAGCGCCTTATGCGCATCCGCTGATCTTTTTATTTTTAGGTGGCTTTTTAATCTCAATAGCGATGGAGCGTTGGGGATTACACAAGCGTATTGCATTAAAAACAATGCTTTATGCGGGTAAAAAACCAAGCTTACAAATTTTAGCGATGATGTTAGTGACTGCATTTTTATCAATGTGGATGTCTAATACCGCTACAGCAGTAATGATGCTACCTATCGCTTTATCTATTACCCATTTAGTTAAAAGCTCAGATCCTAGTAATGAAGGTTTTGGTAAAGCCCTTTTACTGTCGATTGCTTATGGCGCGAGTATTGGCGGTATTGCTACTTTAATCGGTACTCCACCAAATGCATTAATGGCGGCGTACCTATCAGACAGTTATCAGATTGAAATTGGCTTTGCCGAGTGGATGATTGTTGGTGTGCCTTTAGCGCTCGGTATGTTGCTGATCAGCTGGATTTGGTTAACTAAATTCACTTATAAGGTCGATGCGAATGTACAAGCGAACAAGCGTATTGATACCAAAGCGGTATTCTCTTCACAATTAAAAGACTTAGGCCTAATGCAACGTGCTGAAAAGGGCGTGTTGTTTGTATTTGTGCTTGCCGCTATTTGTTGGATATTTAGACCTTTATTAGGCGATGTTACCGGGCTTAAAATTTCAGATACCGGTATTGCTATTGCTGCAGCATTATTACTGTTTGTACTACCGGCAAATAAAGGCAGCGATGCGCGTATTTTAGATTGGGAAAGTGCCGCTAAAGTGCCGTGGGGTGTGTTGCTTTTATTTGGTGGCGGATTAACACTTGCCTCGCAAATAAAGTCATCAGGATTAGCTGACTACATAGCCAATATGATTGAAGGGGCGAGTACTATTCCATTAGTCATGAGCATTCTTGTTGTGGTTGCGCTGATTACGTTCTTAACTGAAATAACCAGTAATACTGCCACAGCAGCAGGCTTTTTACCACTGCTAGGCCCCGTTGCTGAGTCAGTAACAGGCAGTCCGTTAGTATGGGTTATTCCAGCTGCGATTGCGTGTAGTTGTGCGTTTATGATGCCAGTAGCCACACCACCCAATGCGATTGTGTTTGGCTCGGGTGAAATTAAAATGAAAGACATGATCCGTGCTGGCTTTGTGTTAAATATTGTCGCTATTGTTTTAATTACCTTAGTAACAATGACCATAGCAGCCCAAGTTTTTGGTTTTTAATAACCCACTTTAATCAACTAACAAAACAGATAACCGATGCACACAAAAGCAGTGCATCGGTATGCGTTCCAACCAACCTGTTGAGTGTTTTTGCAATCCTTTTCCTCGTGTTGCAAAATCACTCTTTATTGCTCGAGTAACAGAACAAGGTTATAGTCTTGAAAACGTTATAAATCGGGTAGCCTATTTTGAACACTGACACATTATCTACAGGGTCTTTGCGTTCGCAATTTAATGAACTAAAGCATGCTTTTGAAGACACCCCTTATTTACCCATTGAGCAACGTCTTGCTTTACTCAAAAAATTACGCGCTAACATTGTAACGTTAGAGCAAGACTTGATTGCTGCAGTATCTAAAGATTTTGGATACCGAACGGCGTTCGATACCTTAGTGGGGGATATTTTGCCCACCATGCAGGGACTTGCGCATATTATTAAAAAGCTACCTCGATGGTCTAAGCCTAGTCAGCGCAGCGCGGGGTTAAGCTTATGGCCCTCAAAAGTAAGTGTAACCTATCAGCCTATTGGCGTGGTCGGTGTGATTGCACCATGGAACTATCCTATTCAATTAGCATTGGTACCTGTTATTACTGCGATTGCAGCGGGTAACAGGGTGATGTTAAAGCTCAGTGAATTTACGCCTAACACCAATGCCGTTATTGAAAAAATATTTGCAGGTGAATTAAGGCAACACTGCACAATTATTCAAGGTGGTAGCGACGTGGCAAGTGAGTTTTCATCATTGCCATTTGCGCATTTGCTGTTTACAGGCTCGACTGCCGTTGGCAAGTTAGTTATGGCCGCGGCCAGTAAAAATTTAACGCCGGTAACATTAGAGCTCGGCGGAAAATCGCCCGTCATTGTGTTAGAAAAAGCCGATGTAAATAAAGCCGCGCGTGCATTATTATTTGGAAAAATGGCCAATGCAGGGCAAATATGTGTAGCGCCTGACTACGTGTTTGTTCCTAAAGCATTGGAGCATCAATTCATTAAAGCGCTTTGTACCCTTTATAAAAAACACTTTAAGCAAGGTGTTGAAGGTAAAAACCTGACCTCGATTATAAGCCCTGCACATTATCAACGTTTGCTAGGTTATTTAGAGCAAGCACAAGAGCAAGGCGCTAAAATTACTAAACCGCTTGAACAAAACCAGCAAGATGGCGAAAAGCATCGTATGGGTCTGCATATTGTTACGCACGTAACAGATGAGATGACATTAATGCAAGAAGAGCTATTTGGTCCCATTTTACCCATTATGAGTTACGACAAATTAGAGGACGTGCTTAATTATATTCGATTACGCGACCACCCATTAGCCCTTTACATTTTAGGTCAAGATAAACAGGCGCAACAGTACATTATTAAGCAAACACTTAGCGGAACAGTTGCGGTAAACGACACATTAATACAAGTAGCTGCCGATGATGTGCCGTTTGGTGGCGTGGGGCATTCGGGGATGGGGCATTATCACGGTAAAGAAGGTTTTCTCACCTTTAGCCATGCAAAAAATACCTTAGTCTCTGGCTCGGTTAACCCGCGCATTGGTTTATTACTTAAACAAAATAAATTACTGATCAAAGTGCTAAAGTGGCTTTATGTAAAATAGCCTGTAGCGGTTAAAACAAAAAAGCTGAATGAATCACTTCATTCAGCTTTTATAATAGCTAACTTAAAACAGGCGTCCTTCGCCAGCGTATGTTCCCGCTAAAATTTTGGTATAAATTGCATCGGCTTTTTCTTTGGCCTCAGCTACCTCTTTAGGG
Source organism: Pseudoalteromonas sp. 23_GOM-1509m (assembly GCF_000518425.1). Classification (NCBI taxonomy): domain Bacteria; kingdom Pseudomonadati; phylum Pseudomonadota; class Gammaproteobacteria; order Alteromonadales; family Pseudoalteromonadaceae; genus Pseudoalteromonas; species Pseudoalteromonas sp. 23_GOM-1509m. The sequence goes on along the minus strand of NZ_JADO01000009.1, from coordinate 15,540 downwards.
AGCATAGTACGTTCATCAAGTTTACGGCTGTGACTCGCTTGCATGTTGCCGTTATACTCGGCAATGGTATTCCACACATACGACATTTCAAGATTTTTTGGCATTCCTAAGCCTTCAAAATACATCAGTGCTAAATTAAACTGCGCCAATGTATAATTATTAGCAGCGGCTTTTTCATACCATGTTCTGGCGACTTTATAATCTTGGCTAACACCATCGCCATTTGCGTACATTACACCTAAGTTATACTGTGCTGCGGGAAGGTTCTTATTGGCTGCTTTTTCAAATAAGGTTATGGCCATTTGTTTGTCTAATTTAACGCCATTACCTTCATCATATAAAACCGCAAGTGCAAACATTGAATCTACATGGTTTTTCTTTACGGCTTGTTGGTAAAGCTCAGCTGCTTTGTAATAATCACGGGTAACGCCATGGCCACCTTCGTATAGCTTACCTAATTCGTAAATACCCGGTGCATAGCCTTTGTCAGCTAAATAATTAAACTCTTTAAGTGCTTCTTCAAATTCACCCGCATTAGCAGCTCTGATCCCTTCTTCTAGTCCAGCATGGGCAAGAGGGGTAGCGAGCATAATACTGGCCAGTAGCAGTGCTTTAAAATTAGACTGTGACATAAGCATGTCTCCAAATTAGTTGTCGTTCTATGTAAGCGCCATAAAAGTAAAACTTACCTAGTGAATCTATTAGTGATAGGTAAAAAATTATGAGCTAAATTAATAACGCCAACGTTTATAACCTAGGTATACAAACGTATTAACAAGTAGCTTTAACTATAGCTCAAAAATTCTAAACTTAAGCATATAGTCATGATATAAATTGCGTTAGCTTGCGATTCTATAGAAAAATGAAAAAAATAAAAGCGAGCAATAGCTTACATAATTACTTATGATGATTTTTGACATCCAAAGCATCATAAAACGGGGTCTGTTAATGTTAAATAATTTAAAAAATATAAAACTAAGCAAAATTATTTTTATAACCAGTTTATTGTTTATTGCCAGTTGTTCTACTTCCTTTGCTTATAACAATCTTGCTTGGCTGTCTTCGTTTTGGATAGACGATTATGTCGACTTAAATAAAAGCCAATCAACGCAGTTAAAAGTAATTATTAATAACACTCGAGATTGGCACCGAGAGGTTGAGTTACCAAAATATAAAGCCGATTTACTCGACTTAAGGCAGTTGCTCGATAAACAAGCCGATACAGCGCAGTTAATGGCAAAAATAACGCAGGTAAAGCAGCATTGGCGCAATTTACTTTTGTACGCGAGTGATCCCTTAATCGAGCTGGCAAAAACGTTAACTCCATCACAACGCAGTGAAATGGTAGAAAACATTCGCGATCAAATTAATGATGAAATAAAAGAGCACGCTTCATTAACCAAAGAGGAGCATCAGCAGTCTCGTTTAGACAGGCAACTAGACTATTACGAACAATGGCTTGGTAAGCTCACCTCAGAGCAGCGAACGCTAGTGTCACAAGCCAACAGTGAATATATCAGTACCAGCAATTTATGGTATGACTATAAACTAACTCGGTTAGGTGCACTTGAAGCACTGTTTAATCAGCAAACCCTTGATGATGCCCAATTTGCGCAGCAGTTACGCACTATCATTACAGAACGAGAGCTGTTTATGAGTGCTGAACTCATTGAGAGAAATGAGGAAAATTTAAGGGCATACGCACAGTTGCTGGTTAAATTAAATCAAACCTTAAGCCCTAAACAAGTCGCACATGTTGATGAGGAGTTTGCTGACTTGGTTGGCACAGTTAATGAACTGCTTACAGAATAGCTGCATTTAACCAATCCTTTTTGCTTATTTTAAAGGGGGTTGTTAAGCATAAAATTGTGATTATTGCATTTCAGGGTTAATATAAACCATTAGTTTTGATTTAAGTTTTTTATGGATATAGCCGCTCTTAACAGTACAAAAATATTACGTAAGCATGTCTTAAAATGGATGTGTTTATTTTTTGGTTTGCTGTCATTTATTTTTGCTGTGTTTAACCTATCAAAAAATCATTTTTATATTGTAGGCGGCTTAGAGGTGTGTTTTTCCGCACTTTGTTTTTATATTTTTATACAATTGGTTAAAAACAAGCAACGAAACTGGTATGCCATAACGGTTTGTATGACTGTAACGCTCGTTATATTATGTGGAACCTTTTTGGCACCACTTAAAAATGGTTTGTTTTTGTGGGCGTTTTCTTTACCCATTTTGTATTATCTACTTCTTGGTCGAAAATACGGTATTGTGTTATCGGCCACACTTTTGGTTATGCAATCATCAGTGTTGCTTTATAAATTACCAAGCCCTTATTTTTCCTCTTTTAACCTAGCGCTCAACTTACTGTTTATTTATATTATTATATGGGTCATTTCTCATGTTTTTGAAGGAAATAGGGCCGAATTTTCGAAGCGACTTAAAAACTTGGCTTTACTTGATCCTCTCACGGGGGCAGGAAACCGTTTGTCTATGAGTCATTATTTTGAAGTGGAGATAAAAGACAAATCACAGCTGTACTTGTTTTTAATTGATCTTGACCACTTTAAACAAATAAATGATGAATACGGCCATGATGTAGGAGATAAAGTGCTGGTTGAGTTGGCAACTCTATTTAGGATTACTTTTGCAAAAGGGTATGTGTTTAGGGTGGGGGGTGAAGAATTTTCTTTAATGAGCAATTTTGATAGTGCACAATCCGCGCTGGCAATGGCTGAAAATCTTAGACAAGCCGTTGCAACTAAATATATTGAAGCCAATGGTATAACCATAAATTTAACAGCCAGTGTTGGCGTAGTTAAGTACCAACAACAAAATTTGGCTGAATTAATAGCGCAAGCAGATAAGCAGCTTTATAAGGCGAAAGATGCGGGGCGCAATGCGGTTTTTTCTGATATTAACCTCTGTGCAGATGCGGCTTAATACATTTGATCAAAATTAGGAATACTATTTTCCCAAATCGGTCTTTCTTTGCCAATGTATTCACGCACGGCATCAAAAAACAATCGTGTTCTTACCGGTAAATCTCGGTGTGGGTATACAGCATACATTGCACTGTGTTCCATTAATTTTACATCGGTAAGTAAGGGCACCAGTTGCCCATCAATCACTTCTTTATCTAAAATAAATGCCGGCGCTAAAAAGTAGGTGGTGCCAGAGAGAGTTTTCATCAGTAATACTTCTGCATCGTTTGCTCTAAACACACTTTTTATTTTTTGCTCGCAGTGCTCGCCAGTGTGGTTATAGTAATTTATGCCTTCTACCCGCAGTGAGTTGCTGGCATAACTGGCCGCTGGCAATTGTGCCAAATCAGTGATTGTTATTGGCATACCGTATGTTTCTATAAACGCTGGCGCGGCTAATAGTAACAGACGATTACGGGCAATTTTACGAGCAATTAATGATGAGTCTTTGGGTTCACCCACTCTAAACGCTAAATCAAATCCTTCAGATACAATATCAACCAGTCGGTCATCTAAACGCAGTTCTACTTCCACTTGTGGAAAGCGTTTTTGGAAATCGTTGATCACTGGCTGTAAGTAGCGTCGACCTATTAAAGTCGATGCGGTCACTTTTAATACGCCGCGAGGCTCTTGGTGGTAGTTTTCTGCCATGCGCACCGTTTCGCCAAGCAGGCTTCGCAGCTCACCCGCTTTTTTTATCATTTCAGCGCCCGCTGCTGTAAGAGAGAATGAGCGGGTTGTTCTGTTTAATAGTCTTACCCCAAGTTCATCCTCTAACCGACTAATTTGCTTAGAGATCACTGAGCGGTCAATATTTCGTATTTCGGCTGCTTTTGCAAATGAGCCTTGCTCTACCACTTCAAGCAGCATTAATAGTCGACTGGTTGTATCCATTATTTCATCACTTAGTGAGTATTGATGCCATTTTGGCACTAATGAATTTAAAAATCTATTGTTTTTGTCATCAAGTATGTTCCGTATTATGCAATGCTAAATTAAAAGGAGCGTCGTTATGAACAAACACTTAATTGCTACAGCACTATCTGTTGCATTAATCACACTGGCCGGTTGTGCCGATGAAAGTACAGCGCAATCAGCCCCCGCACAGCAACAACAAGCTATTGATGTAGCCGAAGTCTTGGTTAAGCCAGTTCAAAGTTGGCATACCTATACAACACGCTTAGAGTCACCGCAAAAAGTGGCATTAATGCCGCGTGTATCCGGCATTATTGAGCAAATTGAATTTAAAGAAGGGGATAGCGTTAAACAAGGCGATGTATTATTTCGTTTAGACGATCGCTCATTCGCTGCAACCGTTGACAGTTTAAGCGCTCAGGTAAAAAGTGCTCAAGCAGCACTTGAACAAGCAAAAAGCGAAGCATCGCGTGCTGTACGCTTAACTGAGCGAAAAGCCATTTCGACTGAGCAAGCACAAGCGCGTACATCGACTTTACGTCAGCGTGAAGCACAACTTGCTGCACTGCAAGCGCAGCTTAAAGCTGCAAAGCTCGATTTAGAGTTTACGTCAGTGGTTTCTCCTATTGATGGCGTGATTTCTCGCGCAAATATTACCAAAGGTAACAACGTACTTGCAGGGCAAAGCGTGCTTACTTCAATTGTTTCTAATGACAAAATGTACGCTTACTTTGATGTCGATGAACGTACTTGGAATAGCGCATTTGACGAAGTAACAGCTGCAAGCAAACAGCCTGTTGTAATGCAAAAAGTAGGGCAAGACGATTTTAACTATAGCGGCCATATTAACTTTATAGATAATCAAATTAACGCATCTACAGGCACTTTACGCGTTCGTGCGGTATTTGATGATCGCAGTAACGAGCTGCGTTCGGGCTCATTTGCACGCATTAAGTTAGCTGCTAATGCAGTGCGTGAAACTGTCATTATTCCAGACAGAGCCATAGGCACAGATTTAAAAAATCGCTTTGTGTTAACGGTAGGCGAAAATAATGTGCTGCAATATAAATTGGTTACTGTAGGTGAGCGCTATGGATCGTTACGAGCCATCACATCAGGACTTGAGCAAGGCGATATTATTGCTGTAAACGGCCCTGCTCGTGTAGGACCCGGTATGCCGATATCACCAAATAAAGTGGCAATTAATACCCAAGGCGTGGCATTTACGCTAAGTGCTAACCCTGCTGATTTAGTTGCTAAGCAATAAGGTTATTAGATGAAATTTTCACACTTTTTTATACAGCGACCGATTTTTGCGGCCATGCTGTCGTTGATTATTTTAATTGCAGGTAGCATTTCATTATTTCAGCTGCCTGTCAGTGAATACCCAGAAGTCGTACCACCAACAGTGGTTGTGACTGCCAGTTACCCAGGTGCGAACCCGACGGTTATTGCACAAACAGTGGCAACACCGCTTGAGCAAGAAATAAACGGCACCGAAAACATGCTGTATATGTTTTCACAAGCAACCAGTGACGGACGTATGACGCTCACGGTGACATTTGCGTTAGGCACTGATTTAGACCGTGCCCAAGTGCAAGTGCAAAACCGAGTAAATAGTGCCCTGCCGCGTTTGCCACAAGAAGTGCAGCGTTTAGGTGTAGTTGCTGAAAAATCATCACCCGATTTAACCATGGTGGTGCATTTATATTCACCTCAAAACAGCCATGACACCGCATATTTATCAAATTATGCCGATTTAAATATTAAAGATGAAATAGCGCGTTTACCTGGTGTGGGTGATATTCGTCTATTTGGTGGTGGTAAATATGCAATGCGAGTTTGGCTTAACCCAGATGCGCTAGCATCACGTGAGCTTACTGCAAGTGACGTGGTCAATGCACTGCGCTCTCAAAATCAGCAAGTTGCAGCGGGTAGTTTAGGTGCGCAACCGATTTCAAATGACAGTCAGTTCCAAATTCTATTAAACGTCAAAGGACGCCTTAATAGCATTGAAGAGTTTAAACAAGTCATTATTAAAGTTGGGGAGCAAGGGCAGCTTACGCGTTTGTCAGACGTGGCTCGTGTTGATTTAGGCCAAGATTCTTATGCATTGCGTGCTGAGCTTGATAATCAACCCGCTTTAGCGATGCCAATATTTCAACGTCCAGGGTCAAATGCCATTGAGCTCTCTGATCAGGTGCGTGAAACTATGGCACGCTTATCAAAAGACTTTCCAGCAGGTGTTGAATACGACATTGTTTATGATCCAACGGTATTTGTTCGTGGTTCAATTGATGCGGTGATCGCCACTTTACTCGAAGCAATCGTGCTGGTGGTTATTGTGGTTATTGTGTTCTTACAAACCTGGCGCGCATCTATTATTCCGTTAATTGCGGTGCCTATTTCACTCATTGGTACGTTTGCCGTAATGCAGTCGCTTGGAGTGTCTATTAATACCTTATCGCTATTTGGTTTAGTACTGGCAATCGGTATCGTGGTTGATGACGCAATTGTGGTCGTAGAAAATGTTGAGCGAAATATAGAAGATGGCTTATCACCGCTTGAAGCCACCCGCGTGGCAATGACGGAAGTAACCGGCCCTATTATTGCGATTGCATTAGTATTATGTGCGGTATTTATTCCGACGGCTTTTATTACTGGGCTTTCAGGGCAGTTTTATAAACAATTTGCATTAACCATTACGATTTCAACGGTAATTTCGGCGTTTAACTCATTAACGCTGTCGCCAGCACTGGCCGCTTTATTGTTAAAATCACATGATGCCGAGCCTGATGCGTTTACCCGCGTGCTTAATAAATTATTTGGCCGTTGGTTATTTCAACCTTTTAACCGCGTGTTTGACCGTGGTGCTAAAGGGTATGAAAAGCTGGTACAAAAGCTTATTCGTATGAGTGTTGTGGTTATGGTTGCGTATATTGCTTTAGTTGGCGGTACGATTAAATTGTTTGATGCGGTGCCGGGTGGCTTTATTCCACAACAAGATAAGCAATACTTAGTCGCTATTGCGCAGTTACCTGACGCTGCCAGTTTAGACCGTACAGAAGCGGTGGTAAAACAAATGCAGCAAATTGCATTAGAGGTCCCTGGGGTTGCGAACACGGTAGCGTTTCCTGGCCTTTCAGTGAATGGTTTTACTAATAGCCCAAATAGCGGCATCGTATTTACACCACTGGCGCCTTTTGCAGAGCGTACGGATCCGAGTATGTCGGCTTCGGCTATTGCAGCGCAATTAAACCAACGTTTTGCGGCCATTGATGAAGCCTTTGTCGCTGTGTTTCCACCACCGCCAATTCAAGGCTTAGGCACCACAGGTGGCTTTAAACTGCAAATAGAAGATAGAGCTAACAAAGGCTTTGAAGCCTTATTTAACAGTTTGCAATCAGTGATTGCTGCGGCGCAAAAAGATCCGGCGTTAATGGGGCTGTATTCAAGCTTTAGAATTCAAGTGCCACAAATGGATATTGATATTGACCGCGAGCAAGCGCTTATTCAAGGTATTCCATTAGATGAAGTGTTTAACTCGTTGCAAATTTATTTAGGCTCAGTGTATGTAAACGACTTTAATTTATTTGGCCGTACTTACCAGGTTAATGCCCAAGCTGATGCTGATTTTAGGGTAGACCCAGAGCAAATACTAAACCTAAAAGTGCGTAATCGTGCCGGTAATATGGTGCCGTTAGGCTCAGTATTAACGGTAACGCCTACTATTGGTCCTGATCGTGTAATGCATTACAACGGCTACCCAAGTGCAGAGCTTAATGGCAGCCCAGCGCCCGGTTATAGTTCTGATCAAGCGCAATTGGCGATTGAAGCTGTACTAGCAAAAACATTGCCTACTGGCATTGAATATGAGTGGACTGAGGTAACGTACCAGCAAGTATTAGCAGGTAATACCATGGTGTATGTATTCCCTCTGGTTGTATTGCTGGTGTTTATGGTACTGGCCGCACAGTATGAAAGCTTACGTTTACCACTGGCCATTATTTTAATTGTACCTATGACTATTTTCTCAGCGTTATTAGGGGTGTGGTTTGTAGGTTCAGACAACAACATATTTACCCAAATAGCGTTGATTGTACTGGTCGCATTGGCTTCTAAAAATGCCATCCTTATGGTGGAATTTGCTAAAGATAAGCATGACACTGGGTTATCGCACTTTGAGGCGATGTTAGCGGCGTGTCGATTACGTTTACGCCCAATTTTAATGACATCAATTGCCTTTACCGCAGGTGTTATACCGCTTGTATTGGCAACCGGTGCTGGAGCAGAAATGCGTCATGCCATGGGTAATGCGGTGTTCTCGGGTATGATTGGTGTAACTGTGTTTGGACTATTATTTACACCGGTGTTTTATATGCTGGTGGTAAAAAAGCCGCGCGTTGAGGAGTCTTCACATGACTAAATTTAACCTAAGCGCCCTTAAATTATCGCCATGGCTGAGTTCTGTATTAGCGGTTGCTGTGTTATCAGGTTGTGCGAGTAAAATTGACACAGCCGCTCAGCAACAACAGATTAATGAGTTTGTTGCCAAGGCAATATCTGCAGAGCAATTTATGGGTGAAGATGAGCAAAACTGGTGGCGCAAGCTGGGCTCAACGCAGCTAAACCAACTGGTGAGCAACGCATTGGCTAATAATTACGACTTACAAACTAGTCAGCTGGTATTAAAAAGTGCTTTGGCGCGTATTGGCGAGCAACAAGCGCAATACTTACCGCAAGGAGGTATTGAGATTGGTGCTAAGCGAAGTGGATTAGGCGATACCAATAGCCGACAATCAAGTGCGAATGTAGCACTTGATTGGCAGCTCGACTTATTTGGTCGAATTACTGCGTTAGTCGATGCCGCGAATTCACAAGCAATGAGCCAAGCTGAGCAAGTTAGGTTATTGCAAATTGAAGTGGTGTCGGCTGTGGTTAAAGGCTTTGTAAGTTATCAAGGTAATCTGCAAAAGCAGCAAATTATTGAGATGCAAATAGAAGCGCTTGAACAAAGCATTCAAGTGCTACAGGCCCAAGTTGATGAAGGTGTGGCGAATGAGCTCGACTTAAACCGCACTATGGCGCAACTTAGACAGCAGCAAGCCTTGGTGCCGGCAATTGAATATGCCAAGTACCGTGACTTATCTACTTTGGCCGTATTAAGCGCGCAAACTACGCAATCACTGAGTATTAATGATGAACGTACTATATTAACTAAGGCATTTGCGGTGTCATTGGCAAAGCCTAATGATGCAATAGCATTAAGACCTGATATAAGTCGTGCTTTATTTGATTTTAGCCAAGCAAATAGCCTGAGTGTAGCAGCCAGCAAAGCTTTATTGCCGGATATTAGCTTAAGCGGCTTTGCAGGCGTGTTAAGTTTAGGGAGCAACGGTTTTAGTGATACCCAGCAGCAATGGCAAGTAGCGCCGCAATTGCAGTGGTCATTATTAAGTTACCCTGCGCTTTTAGCACAACGCGATGCGCAGCAGTTTTTAAGCCAAGCGGCGTATACCGATTACCAACAAGTGGTATTAAAAGCGATTAACGAGAGTGAACTTTCTCTGCAATTATTGGTCAATCAAGCACAGCAATCGCGCTTTGCTGATGAGCGTTATCAATTTGCTAATAATGCATTTTTACAAGCACAAGCAATGTACGAAGAAGGGCAAATTCCTTACTTAGAGTTGTTAGATGCGCGTCAGGATGTTTTAATAGCGCAAGAAAATGCCGTTGATTCAACTATTTCATCGCTACTTGCTAAAGTAAATGCCTACCAGTCATTTAATGGGCGATGGAGTTACGCGTTAAGTAATACTTACAAGTAGAGTTTTTGATGCCTAATACTGCAGATACAAACCCAAATACTATTCCTACATTCATGCGCTCTATTGTGTTAAACGAGCCTAATGAGGATATTAACTTATCGGATACTCAGTTACCTGTGCCTCAGTGCACAGGGAATGAGCTATTAGTAAAAGTAGAGTACGTTGGTTTAAACCCAGTGGATGCACAATTTGCCAAGTCTGGCTTTTGTACGTGGCAATACCCGCATGTTTTAGGCTTGGATGCAGTGGGGACAGTGGTTAAAGCGGGTAAAGGTATTTTTCCGGGGGTAGGGGAGCGTGTTATGTGGCACGCCAGCGTAGGTGAGCAAGGGGTACTGAGCGAATACGCAAAAGTGCCTAATTATGCGGTGTCTATCATTCCTCAGCAATTAACCAGTGACAAAGCTGCAACTTTACCCTGCGCCGGAATGGCGGCATTGATCAGCTTAGATAAACTATCAGTAACTGAGGGCGATACACTTTTTGTTGAAGGTGGTGCTGGCGCTGTAGGGCAATTTGCTATTCAGTTTGCCAAGCAGCGCGGTGCAGATGTATTTACCACCGCCTCTAAACGCAATCATAAGTTAGTTAAGCAACTCGGCGCCGATGTGGTCTTTGATTACAACGATAAAGCCTTATGTGACAAAATTCGTCGAGAGTTAGGTCCACAAGGGTTTGACGCTGTTATTGATATTATGGGTGGGGAATCGACCATTCAAAATATCGAACTAATGCGTTTTTGTGGTCGTATTGCTTGTTTAAATCCACTCCCTAACTTTGAACAGCAGCTAATGTATCGGCGTGCGCCTAATATTAGTATTGTCTCCTTAGGAGGTGCGTGGCTAGCTAACAGCTTATGTGCGCAGCAGCGGATGAGTTTCATGGGCAATTTGTTGCTTGAAACGGTAGCAAATGGCGAGATAATTCCTCCAAAAGTTTTAGCTGTTGATTTTAATGCAAACGCTGTTTCGGCTGCATTAAATAACCAGTTAGCAGGTGGGTTTACTGGCAAACAGGTAGTTAAAATAAGTTAGACTCGATTTAATCTCTCGCTTTTAAAAAACGCAGCTTAATTTTAAGCTGCGTTTTTTGTTTTTAGCCTCTCCTAAAACAGGCTTTGATTGCCTTGGTGGTCTGAATTATTAATTTTTTAACAAAAAAATTAATTTTCAGCGTACAAGTGTAAGGCTTTCTATTTCAACAGTTTACGTTCAGGTAAAGAAAATAAATTGCAAAAACTGTTAATTAATTGAATAGAGCAATTGATCTAAAGCGATTTTTATGACGTAATGTAGGTATTATTTATCTGGTCGGATGAGTTCGTTATGAGTTTACGTACAAAATTAAAAAAAGTATTACCAAGCATTTCAGTTACTGAGCAAGAAGCGCTAGACGCTGGCGATGTATGGCTAGAAGGGTCTATCTATCGAGGTAAACCAGATTTCAGCGCGCTACGCGACGTACCTGCGGCTAAATTAACCGCAGACGAGCAAGCGTTCTTAGATGGCCCAGTACAAGAATTACTTAGCATGATTGACGATTCAGTCATTCAAAATGGTATTCATTTACCAAACGACATTTTAGAGTTTTTGAAAAAAGAGCGTTTCTTCTCGCTGATCATCCCTAAATCGTTTGGCGGTTTAGAGTTCAGCCCATACGCTAACTCAACAATTGTAGGTACAATTGCTACTAAAAGCTCAGCGGTTGCGGTAACCGTAATGGTACCAAACTCGTTAGGCCCGGGTGAGTTACTTCTTCACTTTGGTACAGAGGAGCAACAGGCACACTACTTACCACGTCTTGCAAATGGTACAGACATTCCATGTTTTGCACTAACCAGCCCAGAAGCAGGCTCTGATGCAGGCGGTATTCCAGATGTAGGTACTGTAACTAAAGGTATGTACAACGGCGAAGAAGTACTCGGCTTAGAAATCACATGGGACAAACGCTACATTACACTCGCACCTATTGCCACTGTACTTGGTTTAGCGTTTAAAGTGGTTGACCCAGATGGTCTACTAGGTGGTAAAGAAAACCTAGGTATTACCTGTGCACTTATTCCAAAAGAGCACCCTGGTGTAGAACTTGGTAACCGTCATGATCCTATGGGTATCCGTTTTTACAACGGTACTACACGTGGTAACAAAGTATTTGTACCAATGGACTTTATTATCGGTGGTCAGAAAAACATCGGTCGCGGTTGGCAAATGCTAGTTAGCTGTTTAGGCGCAGGGCGTGGTATTTCATTACCAGCACTGGGCGTAAGTACTGCCCAAGTTGCATTTAAATCAGCTTCTGAGTACGCAGCAGTGCGTGAACAGTTTGGTTTATCAATTGGTCAATTTGAAGGTATTCAAGAAAAGCTAGCTGACATTGCAGGTAAAACATACCTACAAGAAGCAATGCGAGTATTGACAACTGAAGGTTTAGGCATGGGCTTAAAACCATCTGTAGTGACTGCAATTGCTAAATACCATATGACAGAGCTTGGTCGTGATGTACTTGATTCAGCAATGGATATTCAAGCAGGTAAAGCGATTCAAAACGGTCCGCAAAATACATTAGCGAGTGGTTATGTGGCGCAGCCTATTGCCATTACGGTAGAGGGCGCGAACATTCTGACTCGTAACCTGATGATATTTGGCCAAGGTGTTATGCGTTGTCACCCATACTTACAATCTATGGTTGAGTCTATCCACAGCGATGACAAAAACGCAGATGCAGAATTTAATGGTATTTTACGTAAAACAATTGGCTACAGTACAGCAAATAGCTTACGTGCATTCCGTTTAGGTGTATTACCGTTTACTGCTGGTGCAAACTCGGCATTACCAGAAGTACGTGACTACGAAAAAGCAGTGCATAAACTATCAGCTAAATTAGCTGTATATGCTGACTTTTCGTTACTAGTACTTGGCGGTAAGTTAAAGCAAGCTGAGATGCTTTCAGCACGCTTAGGCGATGTAATGAGCTTCTTATATGCAGCTATGGCATCTATTAAGTATTACGAGCAAAAAGTAGCAAGCAGCGAGCGCGAGCAAGCGGCTCCTTACTTCCATTATGCGACTCGTTTTGCATTACAAAGTGCTGAAGAAGCATTGCACAAGTTTTTAGATAACTTCCCTGCAAGTGGTACTCGTAAGTTCATTCGTTTCATTACCATGAACTACTCAACTAAAATGCCAAAAATCAGCGATGATTTAATTCGTGAATTAGCGAAACAAGCTCAGCTTGATACAGCATTTAAAGCGCAAATTACCCATTTAGTTAAGCCAATTGAAGGTGATGGTCATCACATCAACGAGCAAGCTTACAAAGCTAAAATGGCATCACTTGAGTTATTAGCTAAAGTGAAAAAAGCGCTACGTGCTAAAACCTTTAAGCCGGGTACGCGTTTTTCAATCACGCTTGAAAATGCACTTGCTGCAAAAGTAATTAACGACGCTGAATTTGTTCAGTTAAGTGATTACAACAAAAAACGTGAAAAAGCGATTCGTGTTGACGAGTTCGACTTCGATATGAACATCCTAGACGACAACGCACAGCCAGTTAATCCGCTTAAAAGCGTGGTTAACCAATAAAATTCAATAATGCAAAGCGCCTGCAGTTTAGGCGCTTTTATTGATACAAAATTAGTGTGGAGTCCTGCTTGAGTAACATCAAGCGGGGCTTTTTTATGGGTTTTCAAAGTAGAAATAGATAGCGGTATTGGTCTTAAAGCGAATATGTAGCGTAGAGAATTAAAAAGAGACGCTTATAATCTTGAAAAAGGGCTAACAACCCCGTTGGCACCTTGTTGCAGTACATGGGTATATATTTGTGTGGTTTTAACATCAGAATGGCCAAGCTGAGCTTGAACAGTTCTTATATCGGCGCCATTTTGCAGTAGATGAGTAGCAAAAGAGTGTCTTAATGTATGAGGTGTTATTATTTTTGTTAATCCTGATTTTTGGACGGCTTTTTTCACCTCTTTTCTAATACAAGAGTGATGAAAATGATGTCGTCTTATTTCACCACTTTGAGGATCTGAACTTAATATATGAGAAGGAAATAAATACTGCCACGCAAGCGATTTTGCGGCACTTAGATATTTTTTTGTTAAAGCATATGGCATCCATACGCCAGAATATTCCGTATTATTTAAATCCAGTTTTAAATAGTCATCAACGTTCAAAATTTGATTTCTCAGCATAGGTATTAGCTCTGTGGCCAGCGTAACAATGCGGTGTTTATTACCTTTTCCATTCCATACTTGAATGCATTTATAATCAAAATCAATATCTTTCACCCTTAATTGCACCGCTTCCATTACTCTTAAGCCACTTCCATACATGAGGGCTGCAATTAAATAATAGCGCTTATTTAAATGAGCCATCAACATTTTAACTTCCTCTGGGGTCATAACTACAGGGAGCTTTGCTTGTTTTTTACTATGGGCAAAATTTAAATTTAATGAGAGTTCTTTTTTTATTATGTGCTTGTATAAAAATGACAATGAATTGAGTGCGGTGGCTTGCGTACGTGATGCAACGTTTTGCTTTAACACTAAATGTTCTAAGTAGCGTTCGACTTCATTGTCCCCTATTGAGGCGGGATGGCGTTTATTATGAAAATGGATATAAGATGCAATCCATCTTAGGTAGGTATCTACGGTGCGTAATGAATATTGACGAACTAGCATATATTCAGCTATGTAATTTAAAAATGGGGAACGTGTTTTCATACTATTACCAATAATGGTGCTGTTTTTATATACAGTGTAGTTGTGATGCACACATATTCAAGAAAATGAGCGGCGAGCGCACTTTCTCTTTTATTGAGAGTTTGAGTGCTAATAAAAAATTATATATAGCAATGTGTTAAGTTATTTGGTAAAAATGATTTATAAAATACATGAGCGTATCGTTGGCAGAAATATGCGCGATGAGCGCACTATAAAATTGTTATATCTTTAGATATCGTTCAGTGTAAGCCTTGAAAATAGTTTTATTATCCCCATTATATTAACTCCTAATTAATCAAGTGAGGTACACAATGATAAAAACTATTACACAGCAAACAAGAGCAAGAAAAGAGTTTAATGCCCTTGGTCGCGCAGAAAAGGCAGAAATCACAGATTCAGAACTAATTACTGAAATGACTAAAGATATGAAAAACCCTGATTCTGCTGAGTCTGTAATGCAAGCAGCAGCCGCTCTTTTATATATGAGAGCGGTGAAAGGTGGTGAAACACCTATCACAGAAGCTACAAACCGCTGCCTTACAAAGAAAAAGGCTCAAGAAAAATTATCGCCAGCTACAGTGTAAACACTGCTAATTGGAATGCTTAAACTTTAAATGAAATAAAGCGTATCTTCGGATACGCTTTTGCAAGTTAAACATTTTCGGAATACAAGATATAACAAGTTGCTTAAACGGACAAAAAACAGTTGGCTATCGCTCGTACCTCGCAAATTTTAGCCAACAATTTTATGCCGCTTAGCAAGGCGTTGGTATGACTCCCACTGTCAAGTTAAACGCACTGACCCTTGCCTAACTTTTTAAGCCATAATTACTTCTGCTCGAATTAGAGCGAGTTAATACATAGGATGAAGCAAGTAATGTCGTCGGTTATCTTGCTGATATTCGTTGATTATTACTATTTCTAGTAACAGAGCAGACCTTACTTAGTTCGTCGTGGCACCTGTCTTCAGTCTATGTTCGTGGTTCAATGCAGCGTTAGCTGCATTGCCATCCTAACGCCGTCGGTGGTTGTGCCACACCCGATGCTTGATCCCATGCACTAACTCTAATTCGTTTATCATGCG